>NZ_JBIUWI010000001.1:138725-438796 GCF_044743385.1 Pseudomonas sp. NPDC087639
ATGATCGACAGCAGCGGGTAGTGCGCCAGCCAGTCCACCGGTTGCGCGCCGAACAGTTTCCAGATGTAGGCGAGGATCCCGGACACCGGATGGAAGATCAGGTTTTTCCAGATCAGCGCGCCGACCGTGGGCATGATGAAAAACGGCGAGATCAGCATGACCCGCACGATGCCGCGACCAAGGAATTCACTGGCCTCCAGCAGTGCGCTGATCAACACGCCCAACACCACGCTGATCAGCAGCACACTGCCGACCAGCAACAGCGTATTGGTGGCGCCGGGCATGAAGCCCGAGTCGGTCAGGAAGTAGGAGAAGTTCTCAAACCCGACGAACTCGTTTTCGCCAGGGTTGAGCAGGTTGTAGCGGATCATCGAAAAGTAAAGGGTCATGCCCAGTGGCACGATCATCCACAGCAGCAGCAGGGCCACCGAAGGGCTGACCAGAAACCAGCCGGGATTGGCTACGCGGTTTTTGCGCTGTGGCTTGGCGAGGTCGATGTGGGCTTTGGCAGTTGAAGTATTCATGGTGATCACAACCGAGTCATACAGACCTATGGAGATCCCATGTGGGAGCGAGCCTGCTCGCGAAAGCGGTGGGTCAGTGCCATGTGTATTGGCTGGAAAGACGCCTTCGCGAGCAGGCTCGCTCCCACAGGAGGCAGGAGCGAGCTTTACGGGTTACTTGGGATAACCGGCGCGCTTCATCTCGCGTTCGGTGGTTTGCTGCGCGGCGGTGAGCGCCTGGTCGACCGTGGTCTGGCCGATCAGCGCTGCCGAGAAGGACTTGCCGACCTGGGTGCCGATCCCCTGGAATTCAGGAATGGTCACCAGTTGAATGCCGATGTAAGGCACCGGTTTCAGCGTCGGTTTGCTCGGGTCTGCAGCTTTCAACGACTCGAGGGTCACCTTGGCGAACGGCGCAGCGCTCATGTAGGCGTCGCTGTAAGTCGAGGCGCGAGTGCCTGGCGGTACGTTGGCGATGCCGTCGGTTTTGGCCACCAGTTCACCGTATTCCTTGGAAGTCGCCCAGGCGCTGAACTCTTTTGCCGCATCCTTGGCCTTGGAGCTGGCAGGAATCGCCAGCGCCCAGGAATACAGCCACGCCGAACCTTTATCGGTGACCTGATGCGGTGCGAAGGTGAAGCCGACGTGATCGGCGACCTTGCTCTGGGTCTTGTCGGTCACGAATGAGCCGGCGACGGAAGCGTCAACCCAGATCGCGCACTTGCCGCTGTTGAACAGGGCGAGGTTCTCGTTGAAACCGTTGCTGGAAGCACCCGGCGGGCCGGATTTTTTCATGGTGTTGACGTAGAAATTCAGCGCGTTCTTCCACTCGGGGCCGCTGAATTCCGGCTTCCACTGCTCATCGAACCAGCGTGCGCCATAGGCGTTGGCGACCGTGGTGACCAACGCCATGTTCTCGCCCCAGCCAGCCTTGCCACGCAGGCAGATGCCGTACTGCTCTTTATCCTTGTTGGTGAGTTTTTCGGCGAAGCCGGCGATCTGTTCCCAGGTCGGACGCTCGGGCATGGTCAGGCCGGCATCCTTGAACAGGTCGGTGCGGTAATAGGTGATCGAGCTTTCGGCGTAGAACGGCAGGGCGTAGAGCGAACCCTTGACCGACAGGCCTTCTCGCACTGACGGGAATACATCGTCGAGGGCGTAACTGGCCGGCAGATCCTTCATCGGTTCCAGCCAACCCTTGCCGCCCCACAGTGCCGCTTCGTACATGCCGATGGTCAACACATCGAACTGGCCACCCTGGGTGGCGATATCGGTGGTCAGGCGCTGGCGCAGGACGTTCTCTTCCAGCACCACCCAATTGAGCTTGATGTCCGGATGCTCGGTCTCGAAAGTTTTCGAGAGTTTTTGCATGCGGATCATGTCGCTGTTGTTGACGGTGGCGATGGTCAGGGTCTGGGCGCCAAGGCTGACGCTGCTGAGGGTCATGCAGGTGAGGGCAAGCAGAGCTTTTGCAGTGGGTTGCATCGTGCACTCCTTTTCTGAACCCAGAGGGGGCAGAAGGACAGTTATTGTTTTTGTGTCTTCCTGTGCAGGAAGAATGTGCACTGATTACAGCCTTCAATCGACAGACTGACAAATCATCCATCGCACTTTTATCAATACTTTTTTGCACTGAGCTTTGAGGGAGTTAACGCAGGGAAGGGGATTTCAGAGCGAGGAGGCTAGCGAATGCGTACAGGTTTTCGCTGCAAAAACAGGTCGGAACCTGTGGAAGTCTCGTTAATGGTTCTGTTCAGTCAGTCGCTGTACGGCGAGACGCCGATAATGTGAAGGCGTCATTCCCTTGAGCTGTTGAAAGCGCCGATTGAAGTTGGAAATATTGTTGAAACCCGACTCAAAGCACACATCGGTCACCGGTTTATCGCCGTCCGCCAGCAGCTCGCAGGACTTACTGATGCGCAAACGATTGACGAATTCGATGAAGTTACGCCCGGTCGCCTGTTTGAACACGCGACTGAAATACGTCGGCGTCATGCCCAGATGCTCGGCGACTTCTTCCAGCGAAATATCCCGGGCGTAGTGGCTGAAGATGTAATCAACGGCGCGGTTGGTGCGATCGATGTTGTGTTCATCGGCCAGTTGCGGCGTGGTGGCGCCGGACAACAACTGGAAATCATCGCTGGCGGCGAGCAACTCCATCAGGATGAAGAAGTGCCCGAGCCGGGTGATGCCTTGAGTATCGGCGATACGCTGCATCAGCGTCATGGCTTGACGGATCGTACGCTTGCAGCGGAATTCGATGCCGTACTGAGCACGCTCCAAGAGCGGTGCAAGCGTTCGGAGTTCAGCGAATACCTGATGGCCGCTCTCGAACAACTCATCGGTAAAATTGACGAGCATGTCGCGCTTTTCCACCACTTCGTCTTCGGCCACCTGGCTGATCCAGTTGTGCGGCAGATTGGGACCCGTCAGAAACAGGGTCTCGGGATAGAAGTTGCCGATGTAGTCGCCTATGAACACTTTGCCAGAGCTGGCGACGATCAGATGCAGTTCGTATTCCTTGTGGAAATGCCAGCGCACCAGTGGGCAGGGGAAACCATGCTGGCGGTAGATGATGGACAACCCGTTGTGGTCATCCATCAACTCGTATGAAGGGTCGGTCACGCGGGCAGTTCGGGTCATGGCGGGTAGCTTCTTTTCGTAGGAGCCTTGCGATCATGCCTCGTTTGTCCTGCCGTGCGCCAGTTTGCCGCGATGGACATCCGTTGCGCAGGTTCAGCCAACGTGCTCCAGGTGAAGCGTTACCGTGGACTTCGCAATCGCTTTCTGCAGATTGGCTTGCTGGCAAAACAACACGATGTTCGAATTTTTAATGAAGTCGAAATTGATGATGTTGCAGTTTTGCGCCCAATCACTGTTCGCCGGATCAAACCAGGCGTCGAGCTTTTCATAAATCCGTTGAGGGCCGGTTGCATTCCAGATGGCTGCCGAAAGCGACCACAGCAAGGTTCTCGAAGGCGGCCTCTTCATCACCTCGGTCAGGTAGTTTTGTAGCGTAAACGTCGGCAACAGGGTTTCCAGAACATAGGCGTTACCCGCCCACTTATGAATCACCTGGTGGCAAAACCACTGCCAGTCGATGTTGGAATGAAAGGGGGTCGCTACCAGCAAACGTTGCATTCGGCTGATGTTCTTCAATTCGCCGAGGCTCAGATGTTTGTTTTTTTCAGGGATTATGTACTCGCCGAGATGTTGCAACATCATGTCGTTGAAGTACTTGAAGTCGAAGGGCGTGTCACCGTCCCTTAGTTCGTGAAAGTCAAGGACGATAAATTCATCGTAACTGCGCTCGAGAAAACCTTTGAGATCACGAATGAGATCTTCCAATGTGCGCGATGACCAGACCTTGTCATGAAAGAATCGGAATTTTGCCAGCCCTGTGGCGTGGCTGTCATACACCAATCGCAGATCAAGTGCCCTGGCACCGCGATTGAGCTGGGAATAAAAAGGCACATCCTGGCAGACCGCCCAGTTTGCGGCGATCGAGGGGCTGTAAGAGGCCTCCCAATCACAACCGGCATTATGCGTGCCCGGTAAAGTCATCTCGAATAATGACAAGTTGTCGAGTTGCGGTGTGGCGGCCATCCATCGATTGGGCTGGAAGTGTTGAAGGTCAAGATCATGCATTTGCTGAATCCTGTGTGGACATACTGGAAATCGTAATGGCATTAGAGGATGGACGACCCGTTTGGTCGTCCATCAATTCGTAAAGGAGCGTTCACACAGAGAATTTAATCTGCTTGCACACGAGGAGCTATCAGCGATTTCTTATTGGCTTTAATAATACTGGCCGATTGGCAATAGAACACGATGTTCGAGTCTTTAATGAAGTCGAAATTGATGATGTTGCACTTTTGGGCCCAGTCCGATCTGGCAGGGGAGAACCAGTTGTCCAGATCATTGAGAATTCGCTGGGGACCAATACTAAAAGTCGTCGCTGATAAAGACCAGAGGCGTAGCCTGCTCATAGGTTCGCTCATCACTTTTGTAATGTAGCCGTGCAGATCACTGGTTGTAACGATTTTTTCACCGATCCATTTGTGGCCGATCGGCGAATTGAACCTGTTGTCGTTTGTGTCCCACGTCATGGACGCCGCTACCAGGACGCGTTGCAGGGGGCTTGCTTGTTTCAGTTGCCCCAGCGTCATATGTATATTGTGGGAAGGAATCATCCGTTTGCCGAGATGTTCGAGCATCAGATCCCTGAATTTGGCGTGATTGAATTCGGCGTCACCTTTCTCCAGTTTATGAAAGTCCAGAATGATGAATTCTTCCGGATTGTCCTCAAGAAACTTGTTGACGTCTCGTACAAGGTCTTCAAGGTTTCGAGAAGAAAGGAACCCGTTGTGCTGAAAGCGAAACTGATTAAAGCCTTGTGCTTTGGCATTGTAAACCAGTCGAACATCCAGAGCTCTGGCGCCAAGATTGAGTTGTGAGAAGAAAGAATCATCCTGGCATGCAGTCAGGTTTTTGCCTGGGAACAATGCGTAAGAGGCTTTCCAGTCACAGCCGGCATTATGAGTCCCTGGTATGGTCAGTTCGAACAGTGACAAGTTGTTGATTTGTGGAGTTACGGTCATCCACCGATGAAGAGGCGAGGTTTCATACTGGGTGTTATTCATTTGGTTATCCTGCGTTAAATAGTATTTAAGTTGTGCGCGCAGGATGTTTATAGTGCTTAATACTTGTTTGGCCAATGCTTGTTTTAATGCAAGTCGTGTACGGGGTGAAGTTATCTGTTCAGTCAGTAGGTGAATGGCGGTTTTTTGCTTCAATCCACTGCGACATGTATTGAGTGCTTTTATGAAAGTGGTGGCGCAACATGCTTCCGGTAAAATTGCTGGTTCTAAGTATTTGTAAATGCTGCTGGCAATAGCGCAGTTTTTCAATAAGTGCCTGACCGTGTACAGCGTATTGATAGCGCTCGCTGAGCAACATGGTTCCTGCCTGCTGAGCCGCTTGCCAAAGTGTTTGATCCTTATACAACCGAACGGCACTGTCGGCGATATCACATGCGTTGTGTGCGACAGCGCCAGGCCAAGGGTGGTCGCCATACATGCCTTCGGCGCCGATCGGCGTCGTGACACTTGGGGTGCCGCACAGCATCGCATCAACCAGTTTGCCCTTGATCCCGGCCCCGAAACGCAACGGCGCCAGGCACACCCGTGCAGCCGACATGACCTGCAACGCATCTTCGGCCCAGTTCATGATGTGAAAACCCTGCGCGGCGTTGTGCAAAGCCGTGGCCTTGGGCGGCGTGTAGGCGCCATAGATGTGCAACTGCGCATCCGGCAATTGCTGACGAATGAGTGGCCAGACCGTGGTTTTCATCCACAGCACGGCATCCCAGTTGGGCGCGTGACGGAAGTTGCCGATGCTCAGGAAATGCTCGCGATCGGCAAATGCCCGCGCGGGTGCCGAAGGGAGTTCAACCATCAGTGGACACCAATGCAACAACTGACGCGGCAAGCCGAATTGCTCGACCAGCAACTCGATTTCAACTTCGGAGATCATCAGGTTCAGATCGCAACGGTACAACGCCGCGATTTCACGTTTGGCCAGATCTGTATCGGCCATCAATTCAAACTCTTCGCGCAGTGCAGGCGCAAACAGCTCGCTGAAGTCATCCTGATCGCTGTTGGCTTTCAGGCGATCCTTGAGCCGCTGATGGCGGGCATGCCGCAGGCTCTGCAGGTCGGAGGTTTCGAGCACACGCAGGGCTTCGGGGCAGTGCTTCTCAACCCGCCAGCCGAACTGCTCCTCCATCATGAACTGGTCGAACAGCACAATATCCGGCGCCAGTTCACTGATGAACACGTCGAAACTGCTGTTGTTGAGTTCAATGGATACTTCGCGAATACCCAGCACTGCCAGATCCGCCTTATGCTCGCCGGGGCCGGCGGGGCTGCTGAAGGTGATGTCCCAACCCTGTTGCAAAAACGTTTCGAGGATCTGCATGACGTGGCCACTGGCGGCGGACGAGCGCGGTTCGGGCCAGACATATCCGATGACCAGGACTTTGGTGACGGGCTGAGCCATTAGCGGTGATCCTATGCAGCAAAGCGGGGGCGAAAAACGGGCGCAATTAAACCACAGTGGTGGTTGCTTGCGCCCGGTTATCAATCAGGCCCGGTGGCGGAAATAAAGATACGACCTACGCTTTGCCCAGGTTGAGGCCCAGAGTGCCGAGGAATGGTTCGGCTGCGGAATTTTTCAGCGCTGATTCGAGGATCGACATGTTTATGCCAAATCCAGCTGGATCGGATTTGATTTGATTAATCAAAGAAACCGCTACTTCGTAAGATTCTGCGTTGTACAGAGCCGGGTGCTTCTGAATCAAAGTCGGAAGACTCGGACGAATGGAATCAAACTGATGCAGATGGGTGAAGCTGTCCGTGCTCACTGTTCTGTAAGGATTGGAGAACGTCGGATCGACCATGCGCGGGTTTCGTGCGAGATCAATCAGGGAAGCCACATCGGTTTGCGCGTGTTCCAGGGTCTTTCCGTAATACAGATCGAGTGTGCCGGGTGCGCCATGGGACATCTCATGGATCAGAACATCCGCTATCCGGGTTTCGTCGTATTTGGATGTGCGATATAGATCATCCAGATGTTCCGGAAAAATCTTGATGAACCTTTTGATTGATTCCTGATGTACGGTGCCCTTGACGACTGCCTTTTTCCATCGTTTGTAATCGGGCACATGCAAGGCTGCCACCGCAGGCACATCGGTCCTTTTGAATGATACGTTGGCGAGCGTGAAAGCATCCAGATCCTTGCGCATTGCCTGCAGTCTCGACCCGATGTGCTTTACGGCTTCGTCAGACCCAGTGCCAAACAAATAAGTAAGAATCTTGCGAACTTCGAATTCCCATTCCGAGTCGCCCAACAAGGCGATGGCATTGTTGAGTTTGGTTTTGGCGGCGGGGATTGCTTTTTTCAAATACCGTTGGGTGTAACTTTTTGGCATGAGCTTGCGCCAAGGTAGGGAAGGCAGTTTGAACTTGTAATTCAGACTGTCCATTTTGGCTCCCCATGGTTCGCCCAAACGGTTCAACGCGTACCATTCATCACTGTGGCGTATGCCCCAAACCTGGAACACGTCTGCGGATTCTTGCGCAGTTTGTCGGATGCCCAGGCGGATAGTGTCTGGATCGACAGCCTTCGAAAGTGCGTGATAGGGCGTCTTTCCCGACCATTTGCGTGCATCGTAAATAGCGCTTTCGAGTGCAGCCACACCGCTGTGCCAACCTTTGCGCAAAAGTTTGGCACCATTCACAAGCAAATCGGTTGCGCCATCCAGCGGATTGAGCAAGTTGCTGACCAATCCAGCGCCTGTGGAAGCTATCTTGCTGGCCTTGGTGGCGATACTCATGCTCGTGGCGGCCAGGCTGGCAATCTTTGCGATGGCTCCGACCACTAACAGAACGGTCATCGCGGCTTCCAGCGTGCACGCCTTGGCTCCGTCCAATTGTCGCTCGATGTCGCCTGAACCGAGATCTTCGATGCATGACTTGAAGGGCACGACAAAGTTGAGGAGCGTGTCCAGGTCCTTTTCCCGTTTTGCACGCAATGCTTCAAGCCGGGTCTGGCCCCAGCACTCTTTAACCAACTCATCGTAAGTCGCGACGGGTCTGTGCTTGAGTACGAAGTTCACCAGACGGTCGAACTCTGTCGAGTAGAAGCTCTGGTAGTACCCATTTATTGGCTCCAGCGGCGCGACGGCTGACAACTCGGCAACTTTGTCGATCACCCCCGAACTGACGTCCACGAGACCGGGCGTTACACCATGGGTATAACACTCGATGTTCATCGGCAGTTGATGAATTTTCGCAGGCGCAGAGTAATTCGTCTCATTGCTGCGAGCGGGAGCGCTCAACAGGTTTTCCCTTTGCACAAGCTTGGCCAACTCAGTGTTTTCGCGACAGACGCCGTGCAGCGTGAATAATTCGTAACAGGTCACCCGGCCTTCGAACGCGCTGCAGACCACTACGCCGTAGCGACCCTTTGCTTCATCTATTTCTTTATGACTTTCCGTCGGTTTGCGCTCAGTCGTTTTCAGAATGGCGTCAAGGGTCGCCGCGATAGGATTGGCGGAGATACCGGTAATCGATTGGAGTCTGGCGACCGAGGGCCTGACGGTGAACATCGTCACCTTGCCCTTGAGCAATCGAATCCGGTCGAGCAATGGCATTGAAGTAAATGCTTGCTTCAAGTGCGTATTCATCGCTTGCGCATGCGCCAGATAGGCCCGATTGAACTGACGGTAGAACTCATCGTCGGGAGAAACCAGATTACGGCGCATGTTGGGGAACGCTGTATAGATGCTTTCCCCTTTTTTCAAATCCCAATTGCCGGTCGCCAGATCGTTGGACATATGCAACTCGACAGGTGACATTTTTAGCGAAATGTAAGCGTCTTCCAGCGGTCGATTGCGCGTTTGCTGAAGGACGTCGCTTTCAAGATAAGTGCAGCCCTTGGCGACCTGCTTGAGGATATCCAGTGCGACGCTTTTGCGGGTTGGCAGTTGACGCGTCAGTGTTTCAGCGTTTTCGGCAAGCGTCCTCGCATGTCGGGCGTAGGCGTCCGTGGCGACTGTCAGTGAGTCAGTGACTGATTTTTCGACGTCATCAGGCGTGACGATTTTGTTGAGCACTGCCCAATCAATCACAGGATCCACGGCGGCCAAAGCGTCGAGCAACTTGCGTGATTCGGTCACTGGTTCCAGTGTCGAAAGTTGCTGCAATTGCGCGTAAGTCATGGATCGAGTCGAGCCTGGCGCTATGATTTCTTGCACCGCCACGATTCGGCAAAATTCCACGCATTGCGGCGTTCCCACTAGCAGGGTGGCAGGTAGACCTTTGACCAGAAATTCCGGCGCAGGCTCCGCCAGCAGTAAGTGAGCGGCCAATGCTGCATTCTTTTTACTCACCCTGTGGTGCTCGATCAGGTGATTCTCGAAATCGGTTTGAATCTCGGCGAAGGATTTTTCCATATGCTTGGCAGCATACAAATCGAAACCGGCAACATGATTTCGCGGTACATCTTCGCCAACTTGAGGATGAAGATTGAGCAGCAGCGAAGTCAGGACAACCTGCTTGCGCGACGTTTCCGATTGCGGTTGGTTGTCGCGCGCGCCGTACCAGCCAAGATCCCGTACGTAAGCGTCGGCCCAGTCAGCAGCGATGGGGCTGGAAACAAGTGCCTTAATAATGTCCTCAGCCTCGGCACGTGTGAAGGGCGTAGTTCGTCCGCCAAAAATGCTCTCCGACAAATGCTCCAGTAACGATTGATCCTTGATGTAACTGGCGATGAGTTTGCGGAACTCACTGCGCTCAGTTGCAGAAAGCGTCGCCGAGTTGCCTTCTCCAGTCTTTATCATTTCCCAATAGTTGCTCAACTCTGGGCTTGCAGGAGGGGCGGCTTGCATGAATGCCAGTAACCGGGAAACGTCGGCGGCATGGTGAGGTATCAAGTAACCGTGGAAAGCCAGCCATTGTGCTAAATCAACTTCGTCTGCGGTGGAAATTTTGCCACCGGTCAAATGGGCCATTTCAACCAGTATCTGCAGATCGTCTTTCAGATCGGGGGAAAGTTTGAAGGCGTTAGCAAAACTCACGATATCACCGGAGTGCTTTGCATTTATTTCGCCTTCAGCGGTCACTTCAAAGTCTGAGTACTCGGAAAGTCTTAGCTTGCCCACCAGTCTTTTGAAGGAATCTTGTTCGGACATCCGTTGCAACAGTTGCCTGCCGGGAAGCAGGGCGTCTTCAAGTGACGATCCCGACTCCACAGAAAGTTTTGCGCCTTCCAGTGAAATTCTTTGCGAAGGAGCAAGATGTTCTGAGCGCTGCTTGAGTTTATATATCACTTCCTCTCGTTCGCGGTTATCGCATGCAACGTATTCACGGTGGAGGTTAGAAGAAGGGGCAGGTCGGGATAAGTGACGTTGATTCAGGGGGTTTGAATGTTTTAGGGTCATAATAAATTCGTTTTATGTTGGTTTGTATGTTTGAGTGATCCTCTTTTGTTGGAGCGTGTTTATCAAGAAGCATTATGTGAGTGTGTTTTTCAACAGCTCGCCAGCTTAAGTTTTATTCGCGAAAATATGAGACCGGACTGCCCCTTGAAGTTGTTTGAAAGGGGCGGTCCGTTGAGTTATTTATTGAATGATGTTTTTTACTTTGTCGCGCAATTGATCGATCGAAAAGGGTTTGCCGATGACATGCATGCCTTCGGGCACTTCGATACTTTCAGCGTAACCACTGGCAAACAGGATTGGCAGGGCGGGGCGCACGATGCGTGCCTGAGTCGCCAACTCACGACCATCCATACCCGGCAAACCTACATCGGTCATCATCAAATCAATGTTCTGGTCCTTATCATTGAGAAACACCAGCGCCTGTTCGCTGCCGTCAGCCTCCAGCACCTTGTACTCCAGCTCCTCCAGCACATCGACGATCAGCATGCGCACAATGGCATCGTCTTCTACTACAAGGATGATGGACGCTGGGGTGGACATAATAGAGGCTCTCAAAGATAGAAATTCAGGGGTATCGGCCGGTCGAATCTGCCGGGCTCATGCATGAGTAAGTGGCGCATGGCCACAAGTTCCCGGTTTGATACAAAAAACATTCACTGCAAAGGGACAGGCAAGGATAACTGTTGGCGTGGCTCTAGACGCGAGCAAATGTAGGAATTTGCTGCCAAAGCTGTGAGAAAAATGGATCCACGCCGCTTGTTGGGGCAAACTCTCGGGTTTTCAACAGTTCGACAAGGCTGCCCCATGTCCTCTCCGTCTTCGGTTGATGAGCAACGGTTTCGCAAACTCCTGAGTCGCAACATCAGCCTGCCGCTGGGTGTTGGTGTGCTCAGTGCCGTGTTCTTCGTTTCGCTGATCACGTATCTGCTGTCGGTCATTCAGTGGGTTGAACACACCGACCGGGTGATCAATAACGCCAACGAAGCGGTGAAACTCACCGTGGACCTGGAAACCGGCATGCGCGGTTTTCTGCTGAGCGGCGACGAGCACTTCCTTGATCCCTACGAGACGGCCAAGCCGCGTATTGCCGTGGCGCTCAATACCTTGCTCGAACTGACCGCCGACAACCCTGTGCAGACCGACCGTTTGCGCCGTCTCCAGGCGTTGCAGACCGAGTGGGCGACCTATGCACAATCGATGATCGATTTGCAGCGCAGCAGCGGGGATTATCGCGGTGCCGTGAAGGCTGGACGTGGCAAGCGCCTGACCGACGAGATTCGCAAGCAGTTCGAAGACGTCATCGATATGGAGCAGCAGTTGCGCACCACGCGCAATGAAGAAGTGCGGCGCACCACGATCTGGAGCATCACCCTTTATCTGCTGTTTGTTGCAGGCATCAGCGCATTGCTGGCGTACATCGGTCGGCGAGACCTGGTCAATCTGTCCGAAAGCTACGGCGCCACATTGGCGGCGCAGCAGGCCAGTGCCGAGCGTCTGGAACAGCAAGCCTGGCTGCGCAACGGGCAGACCGAGTTGGCCGAACAGGTGCTGGGGCAACTGACGCTCAATCTGCTCGGTCGCAACATTCTGCAGTTCTGCGCGCAATACCTTGGCACGGCCGTAGCGGCGTTGTACGTGCGCGAAGAGCACGGTGGCCTCAAACGTGTGGCGACTTATGGGTTTTCTCGCGAACAGGAAGATCAGGACCAGTCGATCTACAGCGGCGAAGGTATTGTCGGTCAGGTCGCGCAGCAGGCGCGGCTTATCCGTCTCGATTCGGTACCGTCGGATTACTTCAAGGTCAGCTCCGGACTTGGCGAAGGCCTGCCGCGCAGCGTTGTGGTCGTGCCGACCAGCGATGACGAACGAGTCAACGGCGTGATCGAACTGGGTTTCCTGCGTCCGCTCAACGACCGCGATATCGAGCTGCTTGAATTGATTGCCGGCAACGTCGGCACTTCCATCGAAGCGGCGCGTTATCGTCAGCGCTTGCAGGAAGTGCTGGCCGAAACCCAGCAGCTCAACGAAGAGTTGCAGGTGCAGCAGGAAGAGTTGAAGACTGCCAACGAAGAGTTGGAGGAGCAGTCGCGGATCCTCAAGGAATCCCAAGCGCACTTGGAAACCCAGCAAGTCGAGCTGGAACAGACCAACGAACAACTCGCCGAACAGGCGCAGACCTTGGCCGAGCAGCGCGATGCCATGGATCTGAAGAACACCGAACTGAATCAGGCGCAGGTGCAACTCGAAGAGCGCGCCGAAGAGTTGCAGCGCTCAAGCAAGTACAAGTCCGAGTTCCTCGCCAATATGTCCCACGAACTGCGCACGCCGCTGAACAGTTCGCTGATCCTGGCCAAGTTGCTGGCGGAAAATCCGCAGGACAATCTCAGTGCTGAACAAGTCAAGTTTGCCGAGTCGATCTACTCCGCCGGCAACGATCTGCTCAACCTGATCAACGACATTCTCGATATTTCCAAGGTCGAGGCCGGCAAGCTTGAAGTGATCCCGGAAATCACCAGCGTGGCGCGTCTGGCCGATGGCCTGCGCAGCGTGTTCGAACCGCTGGCGGCCGACAAACGACTGACCTTCAGCGTGGATCTGCTCCCGGATGCGCCGGTGACACTGTTTACCGACCGTCAGCGGCTGGAACAGGTGATCAAAAACCTGCTGTCCAACGCCGTGAAATTTACCGAGCAGGGCACGGTGAGCCTGACCATCAGCGGCCAGCCGAATGATCGCATTGCGTTCATCGTGCGCGATTCGGGCATCGGCATTGCCGCGGATCAGCAGGAAAGCATCTTTGAAGCGTTCCGTCAGGCCGATGGCACCACCAACCGCAAATACGGCGGTACCGGGCTGGGCCTTTCGATCTCGCGGGATCTGGCGACCTTGCTGGGCGGCTCGATCAGCGTCAGCAGCGCACCGGGGCAGGGCAGTGTGTTCACGCTGGTATTGCCGCAGCAGTACAACGAGTCCACTGATGTATCGAAAGCGCCGTTGACCTTCACTCCGCCAGTCCAGACCGTGACGGCGACCGTAGCGCCTGCGGTGGTGGTTTCGCCTCTGGCGCCGGTTCACATCCCGCGCTTTGCCGACGACCGCGACAAGGCACCGTTCGCCACCCGTTGCATTCTGGTAGTGGAAGATGAGCCGAACTTTGCGCATATCCTCTACGATCTGGCGCACGAACTGGGTTATCAGTGCCTGGTTGCCCATGGCGCAGACGAAGGTTATGACCTGGCCCGCGAGTTCGTGCCGGATGCCATTTTGCTCGACATGCGTCTGCCGGATCACTCCGGATTGACTGTGTTGCAGCGTTTGAAAGAACACGCCGAAACCCGCCACATCCCCGTGCACGTGATTTCGGTCGAGGATCGGGTCGAAGCGGCGATGCACATGGGCGCCATTGGCTATGCAGTCAAACCGACCACCCGCGAAGAGCTCAAGGACGTGTTCGCCCGTCTGGAAGCCAAGCTGACCCAGAAGGTCAAACGCGTGTTGCTGGTTGAAGACGACGATCTGCAGCGCGAGAGCATTGCGCGGCTGATCGGCGATGACGACATCGAGATCACGGCTGTCGGTCTGGCGCAGGACGCGCTGGAGAAACTGCGTACGACGATCTATGACTGCATGGTCATCGACCTGAAGCTGCCGGACATGCTCGGTAATGACCTGCTCAAGCGCATGTCCACCGAAGATATCTGCTCGTTCCCGCCGGTCATCGTTTATACCGGTCGTAACCTGACGCGCGATGAAGAGGCCGACCTGCGCAAGTACTCGCGCTCGATCATCATCAAGGGCGCACGCTCGCCGGAACGTCTGCTCGATGAGGTCACACTCTTTCTGCACAAAGTCGAATCGCAGTTGTCCCATGAGCGGCAGAAGATGCTGAAGACCGCGCGCAGCCGCGACAAGGTTTTCGAGGGTCGCAAAGTGCTGCTGGTGGACGACGATGTGCGCAACATCTTCGCCCTGACCAGTGCCCTGGAGACCAAAGGCGCAGTCGTGGTGATCGGTCGTAATGGCCGTGAAGCGATTGAAAAACTGAATGAAGTCGAGGACATCGATCTGGTGTTGATGGACGTGATGATGCCGGAGATGGATGGTTTCGAAGCCACCATTGAAATCCGCAAGGATCCGCGCTGGCGCAAACTGCCCATTATTGCGGTCACGGCCAAGGCCATGAAGGACGATCAGGAGCGCTGCCTGCAGGCGGGCGCCAACGATTATCTGGCCAAGCCCATTGATCTGGATCGCCTGTTCTCGCTGATTCGCGTGTGGTTACCGAAGATGGAACGCATTTAGTGGAACGCAGTCATCCAGCGGAACGAAACAGTGAAATCGAATTAAGGCTGTTGATCGAGGCGATCTACCTCAAGTACAGCTACGATTTTCGCGATTACTCCGGCGCTTCAATCAAGCGCCGGGTCCAACACGCGTTGGGTCAATTCGAGTGCGCGACGATTTCGGCGTTGCAGGAAAAAGTCCTGCACGACCCGACGGCGTTTATGCAGTTGTTGCAGTTGTTGACGATTCCGGTCAGCGAGATGTTTCGCGATCCGTCGCACTTCCTGGCCATTCGCAAGGAAGTGGTGCCGCTGCTCAGAACCTATCCTTCGATCAAGATCTGGATCGCCGGGTGCAGCACGGGTGAGGAGGTCTATTCGATGGCGATTCTGCTGCGCGAAGAGGGCCTGCTCGATCGCACGATCATTTACGCTACCGACATCAATCCGCGCTCGCTGGACAAGGCCAAGCAGGGGATATTTTCAATGGAAAACGTCCGCGCTTATACCGCCAACTACCAGCAGGCAGGTGGTCAGTGTTCATTTTCCGACTACTACACCGCGGCCTATGGCTACGCGATTTTCGACAAGAGTCTGTGCGAGAGCGTGACGTTTGCCGACCACAGTCTGGCCACCGACAGCGTGTTCTCCGAAACCCAATTGATTTCCTGCCGTAACGTGTTGATCTATTTCAACAAGAAGCTGCAGGATCGAGCGTTCGGACTGTTCCATGAATCCCTGTGTCATCGCGGTTTTCTGGTGCTCGGCAGCAAAGAGACGCTGGATTTTTCCAGCTATGCAAACCAGTTCGAACCGCTGGTGAAACAAGAACGGATCTACCGCAAATCATGAACGACATTGCGGATCTGCCTCGAATCGAGGCTATTGTGGTCGGGGCTTCCGCCGGTGGCGTTGAAGCCTTGTTAAACCTGCTTGGGCCGCTGCGCAAAGGTTTTGCACTGCCGATCATCATCGTGCTGCACCTGCCGGAAGAGCGCCGCAGCCAGTTGGCCGAGGTATTCGCCCGGCGTCTGGCGTTGCCAGTCGAGGAGGCCACGGACAAGCAGGTTATCGAGGCGGGCACGGTGTATTTCGCCACGCCCGGTTATCACCTGTCGGTGGAGCAGGATCGCAGCCTGTCGTTGAGCCAGGAGGATCGCAACCATCATTCCCGGCCGTCGATTGACTACTTGTTCGAGTCCGCCGCCGACGCCTATGGCCCGAAACTGGCCGCTGTGCTGTTGACCGGTGCCAACCAAGATGGCGCGCGCGGACTGGCACAAGTCAAACGCCACGGCGGACTGACCATCGTCCAGGATCCCGCCGACGCCCAAGTCGCCACCATGCCTCTGGCTGCCCTGAAAATCCGGCAGCCGGATCATGTTTTACCCATCCACGGCATCGGCCGTCTGCTTGTCGAGCTGGAACGAATCGCATGCTGAGTAATATCCAGGCAAAACTGCTGATCGTCGACGATCTGCCCGAGAACCTGCTGGCTCTTGAAGCGCTGATCAAACGCGAAGACCGCACCGTCTATAAGGCGCTGTCGGCAGACGAAGCATTGTCGCTGCTACTGCAACACGAATTCGCCATGGCCATTCTCGACGTGCAGATGCCGGGCATGAACGGCTTCGAACTGGCCGAGTTGATGCGCGGCACCGAGAAGACCAAGAACATCCCGATCATTTTTGTCAGCGCTGCCGGTCGTGAACTGAACTATGCGTTCAAGGGCTATGAGAGCGGGGCAGTGGACTTTCTGCACAAGCCGCTGGATATCCACGCGGTCAAGAGCAAGGTCAACGTTTTCGTCGATCTGTACCGACAGAGCAAGGCCATGAAGCAACAGGTCGAAGCGCTGGAACAGGCGCGTCGCGAGCAGGAAGCGCTGTTGCAACAGTTGCAGAGTACGCAGTCGGAGCTTGAGCAAGCCGTGCGGATGCGCGATGACTTCATGTCAATCGTCGCCCACGAAGTGCGCACCCCCCTCAATGGCCTGATACTCGAAACCCAATTGCGCAAGATGCACTTGGCGCGGGATAACGCCGCGGCGTTCACCCTCGACAAGATGCACGCGATGGTCGACCGCGACGAGCGCCAGATCAAAAGCCTCATCCGGCTGATCGAAGACATGCTCGACGTCTCCCGGATACGTACCGGCAAGTTGTCGATCCGGCCTAACCGTTTCGATCTGGTGCAGTTGGTGGGCAATCTGCTGCAAAACTTTGCGCAGCAGATCGAAGCAGCGGAAACGACGGTCAGCTTCGAAGCGGACATGCCGTTGGAAGGTTGCTGGGATGAGTTCCGCATCGAGCAGGTCATTTCCAATCTGCTGACCAATGCGCTGCGTTATGGCGGCAGAAGCTTGATTCAGGTGCGCGTCTACCGCCAAGGCAACGAAGCTCGGGTCGAGGTTCAGGATCACGGGATCGGCATCAGCGAAGAGAACCAAAAGCGTATTTTCCAACAATTCGAACGGGTTTCCGCCAAGACGGTAGTCGCCGGGCTCGGGTTGGGTCTGTTCATTTCCGAGCAGATCGTCGCCGCCCATGGCGGCTCAATCGTCGTCGAGAGTGAAATCAACGAGGGCGCCCTGTTTCGCGTTTGTCTGCCGATAGAGGAAAACGGCAAATCCGACGCAACCTCTGAGTGACCACACGGTCGTATCAGCAGCTATTGACCGAACAAAGGCTTCCCATGAGCGTAGATGCACAAGATGTAGTACTTATCGTCGAAGACGAACCGAATATCTTGATGATTCTGTCGATTTATCTGAAGGATCAAGGGTATCGCGTGCTCGAAGCCGAAAACGGCGAGCAGGCGTTCGAAATCCTCGCGAGCAAGCCACATTTGGATCTGTTGATCACCGACTTCCGTTTGCCTGGCGGCATCTCCGGCGTACAGATCGCCGAGCCCGCCGTAAAGCTGCGACCCGACTTGAAGGTGATTTTCATCAGCGGTTACCCGCAGGAAATCCGCGAGACCGGCAGCCCGATCACGCTCAAGGCACCTATTCTGGAAAAGCCGTTCGATCTGGACGTGCTGCAGGAAAAGATTCAGGAGCTGCTGGCCTGAAAACGCGTTATTTCTAAGCCCGACCTGTAATTTCTGACAGTTGACGTGATCGCCTCCACGGCTGATAAAGACCTCGTGAACCACGTCGAGGTCGCCGCTCATGCATCGTCATACGCCAACGCTTGCCGTAATCGACCCTCGCGGTGCTGCGGTACGCGCAGTCGCGTATTGTCGGTCGTCGGGCATAGACGATCTTCAAGTACACGTCTCGCAAACGGTGCATGACCTTCAGTGTCGCGCCAGCCACACGCGTGACCCGCGCCTGTTTGCGCTCTTTCAGACAGACGACTCAACCCCCGCCAATCAGACCACCATTACCAGCCTGCCCGGGACATCGTTGCTGTCGGTCAACGTGGATGCCGGTTGGCGTTTGAGTTTGACGGGGGCGTCTGGCCAGCCGCTTGAAAGCTGGGATCAAAAACTCAATCGGCGCCGTGTGCAATACGATGCCTGCCTGCGGCCGGTGTTTGTTTTCGACCTTGAGGCCGGTGAACTGGAGCGGCGCAGTGAATGCCTTTGCTACGGCGATGCCAGCGCCGAATCAGCCCGGCATAACCGCTGCGGACAATTGATTCGTCACGACGACACGGCGGGGTCGGCGTACCTCAGTGAATTCAGTCTGAGCGGTGCTTCCATCGAACAAGCCCGGCGATTTCTCAAGGCGCTGAACGAATCAGACTGGCCACAGGATCAGACCGAACGTGACGCTTTGCTGGAGAGTGAAAGTGCCGTGACCCGCATGGGATACAACGCCTCAGGCGATCTGATACATCACGTTGATGCACTGCGCAATGAACAATTACTGCGCCAGACGCTGGCCGGCGAATTGTCCGGGATCTTCCTCAAGTCAGTCAGCACTGACACTTACACCCCACTGGTCAGCGATATTCACTGCAACGCTTCTGGCCAGATAGAACAGCAAACCGCCGGTAACGGTGTCGTCACGCGCAGCGCCTTCGATCCCGCGAACGGGCGACTGAGCACCTTACTCGCGCAAGTTGAAGGGGGGCCGCCGTTGCAGGGTCTGGCGTATGCCTACGATCCGGTGGGCAATCTGATCAGCATCACTGACAGTGCCCAGCCGATTCGCTACTTCCGCAACCAACGGGTCGCCCCTCTAAACACCTATCGTTACGACACGCTTGGCCGATTGATCGAAGCCTTTGGCCGTCAGCGGATCTGCGCGCCGGGCGGGCCACCGTTGCCGGAGTTCATGTCGCCGCCGGATTCGGCTCAACTGGAAAATTACCGGCAGACGTTTGAATACGACTGCGGTGGCAACTTGCATACCTTGAACCACGTCGCCGGCCTTGGTTCGCGCTGCGAACGCACGGCTATGGCAGCGACTAGCAATCGCAGTTTGCCGTACACCGCCGCAGGTGAAAGGCCGGACGAGGGTGAAATCGCCAGGCGATACGACGTCACCGGCAATCTCAACCTGCTGCAAGAAGGCCAGAATCTGTTTTGGGACCCGCGCAATCAATTACGCCAGGTTGATCAGGTGATTCGTGAAGATGGGCCCAACGACAGTGAGCGCTACGTCTACGACAGTGCCGGTCAACGCCTGCGAAAAGTCCGCACGGCCCAAAGCTCCGGACTGACCCGCACCCACGAAACCCGCTACCTGCCCGGGCTTGAAATCCGTACCACGCCTGAAGAGGTCCTGCACGTCATCAGTATTCAGGCGGGCCGCTGCACCGTGCAGATCCTGCAGTGGGAAAAGGGTCGGCCCGCGCACATCGCCGAGGAGCAACACAGGTACATCCTGACCGATCACCTGGGCTCCAGCAGCCTGGAGCTTGACGCCGATGCCCGGTTGATCAGCCAGGAAAGCTACTACGCCTATGGTGGAACGGCGTGGTGGGCGGGGCGCGACAAGGTCGAGGCGGGTTACCGGACGTTGCGTTATTCAGGGCAGGAGCGCGATGCGACAGGTTTGTACCATTACGGTTTTCGTTACTACATGCCGTGGCGTCAACGATGGTTGAGCGCCGATCCGGGAGGCACCCACGACGGGTTGAATCTGTACGGTATGGTCGGTGGTAACCCGGTGGGGTATGTCGATTTGCAGGGTTTGTCTCGATGGGAGACGGCCAAGGCAATGATGTGGGCCGGAGTGTTTGACTTTGCGGCAAAACTGCCCGCAGCCGCCGTGGGCTATGTCATGAAAGTCTCGAGTCCGGCGAGTTGGGGGCTGACGGCAGCAGGAGGGGCCTCGGCAGCGATCAACGGTGCTATCACGGGAGCGGCGTGGGTCGCTCAGAATCAGGCTGAGGATATCGGTAACGTGCGGCGTTATGCTGAACGTTCGGCGGGAGCCTTCGCTGGCGCTCTGTTAACCGCTGCTCCTGTTGCGGTTGAACACTTTTTCAGCCCGGGTTTGAATCTGGCGGCAATCGATCAGATCAGCTCATTGGGCGATAACGTCGGCTTTGAGTTCTTTTCTCAATTTGAATCAAGCTGGCCGAACAATGAATGGGCAGGGGCGCCCCCAAGAGCAGGCATTAATGCTGAAATTGGCACCACGGTGTTGACAAAAGGGGCCTCGCAAATCCTCAAGTACAATCTGTTTGATCCTGCTCCATCCTTGGCGTTAAGCCTTGCCCAAGAGGTGCTGTACCCCGCAGCGACCAAAGGAGTGGTTGCCATGAATATGAGTTTTGCCCGCAGTTTTTTTCCGGAGGAGGCGCCATACCAGGAGTCTCGAGACGTATCGCAGTTCTCGGTTGTAAAACAGCTCAGCAATGTGGCCGGCCGCGATGCTTTTAGCGCAGTGCCTCGACTGGTGGCGCAGGGGCTGCAGTCCGATGCCGTGGCCGCAGTGATTGGCGATGGGGGGCAGCAAGTCGTAAATTTCGTTGTGAATTCCGGGTTTCAGACAGTACGAAATGCCTACAAACGAGACATAAAGTCCGGTCTTCAGAAAATGATGACGACGAATCGCCCGGCGCTTGCTGATAAAGCGATTCAAAGTTATGGCGCCGTTTAATGAAGTGAACGCCATCTCCACTTGATGTTCGCCAAAGAAATACAATCGATCACCCCCGGATCATCTCCCGCACCTTGGCGGTGAGCAGATCGAAAGTGAACGGCTTGGTGATCATCTGCATCCCCGAGTCGAGGAATCCGCCACGTACCGCCGCATGCTCGGCGTATCCAGTGATGAACAAGACCTTGAGCCCCGGCCGGTATTGCCGCCCGATTTCCGCCAGTTGGCGGCCGTTCATGCCCGGCAGCCCGACGTCACTGATCAGCAGATCGATGCGCTGCGCGGAGTTGAGAATAGGCACGGCGCCGTCGGCATCCCCGGCCTCCACGAACGCATACCCCAACTCACTGAGTACCGCACTGACCAGCACACGTACGGCCGGATCGTCTTCGACGATCAGCACGGTCTCGCCATCCATCGCGTGCGGGGTTTGCAGGATGTCGCGAGCAGGCTGCTCCAGTTCTTCACCACGAAAACGCGGCAGGTAAAGGTTGACCGTGGTGCCCTGATCGATTTCGCTGTCGATTGAGACATGACCGCGTGATTGCTTGCTGAAACCGTAGATCATCGATAGGCCCAGACCGGTGCCCTGACCAATCGGCTTGGTGGTGAAAAACGGGTCGAACGCGCGGTTGATCACGCTCTGCGGCATGCCGCTACCGTTGTCGGTGACACTCAACATGACGTAGTCACCGGGTTCGAGATTGCTGTAAGCCTCGGTGAACTCACTGTGCAACACCTGGTTGCTGGTCTCGACCACTAGTTTGCCGCCTTCGGGCATGGCGTCGCGGGCATTGATGACCAGATTGAGCAGGGCGCTTTCCAGTTGATTGGGGTCCGCCTCGGCCACCCACAGTTTTTCGTTCAGACGCATGTCCAACTGAATGCTTTCGTTGAGGCTGCGCTGCAACAGTTCGCCCATGGACAGGACGAGGGTGTTCATCTGCACCGCCTTGGAATCGAGCGACTGGCGACGGGAAAACGCCAACAGACGATGGGTCAGGCCGGCCGCGCGATTGGCGGACGTCACACCCAGATCAATGAGACTGTCGAGGTCTTCGGTGCGCCCACGGGCCAGGCGCCGGCGCAGCAATTCGAGGCTGCCTATAATGCCGGTCAGCATGTTGTTGAAGTCGTGAGCGATACCGCCGGTGAGCTGGCCGACCGCTTCCATCTTCTGCGACTGACGCAACGCTTCTTCATTGTGGCGCAGTTGCGCGGTGCGTTCCTCGACCTGTTGCTCAAGGGTTTCCAATGTCGATTGCAGACGTCGTTCGCTTTCACTCAGATCGATCAGACGGTCGCGGGCTTCGTACTGTCGTCGTCGGCCGCGCAGCGCGGCAGACACCAGGCTGATCAGCGTCGCGGGATGAAACGGGCGCTCGAGGAACGTGACGTTGCCTAACAGGCTGCTCAGGTGCGAGGAGGGGCCTTGCTCTTGTCCACCGTGATGGGTGAGCAGAACAATGGGGAGATCCGACCATGCCGGTTGCTGTTCCAGGTAAAGGAACAAGGCTTCCATTTCCGGCCCGCGCAACGCTTCTGCGGCGATCAACAGAAGACCGGCGCCGGGTTCCAGCTCAGTGCACAGCGAACCGAGATTCGGCGTCACCAGCCCTTCGTAACCGGCCTCGTTGAGTATCATCAGCGCAATTTGGCTGTCGCGACCCACAGGCGCCAGAATCAGCGCCCGTTCGGCCAGTGTTAACGAAACCGTCACGAAGCCTCTTCCCGAAGCAGTGGATTGCTCGCGCCGAGGTAGGTCGGTACGCCGCGCAGCACGCCCTGGAAGGCTTCCAGCGGCTCACCGATGGTCATGCCCTGCGTAGAAATGCGGTATTCGCGAATCGTCGATTCGTGGCTGCCGGTGCGTTTCTTGATGATGGAAATCGCGCGGCGGACTTTGCCGAGGGCTTCGAAGTATCGCAACAGAATCACCGTGTCGGCCAGATAAGTGATGTCGACCGGTGCCTGCATGTCGCCGACCAGACCATGCTGGGCAACGGTCATAAAGGTCGCGGCGCCTTTGCGATTGAGGTACAGCAGCAGTTCGTGCATATGCAGCACGAGGGCGTTCTCTTCAGGCATTGCCGCCTGGTAGCCGTTGATACTGTCGATGACCACCGTCTTGATCTGGCCTTCATCGACGCATCGACGCACCCGGTGAGAGAACTCGCCCGGTGACAGCTCAGCGGCATCCACCTGCTCGATCAGCAGATTGCCGGTGGCTTGCAGGGCTTCGAGATCAATGCCGATATTGTTCATGCGCTCGAACAGCAGGCCGAGTTCTTCATCGAAGATAAACAGTGCCGCTTTTTCACCGCGAGCGACCGCTGCCGCCGCAAAGATCATCGTGATCAGCGACTTGCCGGTACCTGCCGGACCAAGAATCAGTGTGCTGGAACCGGTTTCTACGCCGCCTCCGAGCAAGGCGTCCATTTCTGGAATGCCACTGGTCAACTGCAAACGCGGGTAATTACCACGGTGTTCGGCCGCCACCAGACGCGGGAACACATGCACGCCGTCCCCCATGATGGTGAAGTCGTGAAAACCGCCGCGGTACTTTTGCCCGCGATACTTGATGACGCGGATCCGCCGTCGCTCGGCGCCATAATTAGGCGTCAGCTCCTCAAGGCGAATCACGCCGTGGGCCACACTGTGCACGGTTTTATCGAGAGACTCGGTGGTCAGGTCATCTAGTAGTAGAACCGTGGCGTCGTAACGCACGAAGTAGTGCTTGATCGCCAGAATCTGCCGGCGATATCGCAAAGAGCTCTGCGCCAGCAAACGAATCTCCGACAGGCTGTCGAGCACTACGCGGGTCGGCTTGAAGCGCTCGACCACTTCGAAAATCTGTTTCGTCGCCTCACCCAATTCCAGATCGGAGGAGTACAGCAGGCTCTGCTGGTGTTCGGCATTGAGCAGGCTTTCCGGCGGCGTCAGCTCGAAGATTTCGATGTTTTCATTCAGATCCCAGCCGTGGGACAGCGCCCCTTGGCGCAATTCACGCTCGGTTTCCGAGAGCGTGATGTATAACGAGCGTTCGCCGGCTTTTGCGCCGGCCATAAGAAAATGCAAGGCGACTGTGGTTTTGCCGGTACCGGGCTCGCCCTCCAGCAAAAACACATGACCGCGAGACAAACCACCGGCGAGGATGTCATCCAGGCCCACAATGCCGGTGGCGGCTTTCGCACTGATCAACTCGTTAGATGTAGACAAAAAATGCCCTCTCATGACTACGGGGGTCGAGGCCGCCGACTGAGTTCGGCGACCTGAATTACTTGACCCCACGCGTTGATGGCGGTTCCGCTTTTTCTCCCACAATGTATCGAGAAGGCTGCCGGCAGCGCTTAAAGCCCTTGCTGCAAAGCAGGGTCATCCGGATTGAGCTGCTCGAGTTGAGCCAACAGGATCTGCACGTTTTGCAACTGGCCACTTTCTTTCCAGTAGTTGATCAGCAGAACCCGCGCCTTGCGGTCGGCGGGGTGGCGCTGGACGATTTCCTGTAGCTGGTTCTGTGCCGCTTCCAGCTCCTCCGCACTGTGCAGAGTGGTAGCGAGGTCGTAGCGGTAATCCTTGTTGTCAGGTTCCAGCTCGACCGCCTTGGACAAGCCGAGAAGGGCGTACTCACGTTGACCGTGGTGCAGCAGCCACAGGCCGAGGGCATGTTGCAGATAAGCGGAGTCAGGTTGGGCTTTAAGCTGTTGGGCGAGCAACTGCCGGGCGGCGTCGCTCTGGCCCTGGCGGTCGAGCACATCGATCTGCATCACCAGGGCCGCAAGGTTGCCGGGCTCCAGACGTAGCGTATTGTCGAGTGCAAGCTGCGCCTGTTTCAGTTCGGAGTTATGGATATAAAGTCGCGCCAGTTGCGCGTAAGCCGCGGCGCTTTCCGGTTCTCCTTTGAGCGCTTCTTCCCAGCCATCGATGGCCTGCTGCAGCGGGGCGAAATACAGGCCCAGCTCATCCGGGGTCAGGCCGAGCAAAGCGTTGATCGCGGCAAAGCGAACCGTTTGATCTTCATCATCGAGCATCGGCCCCAGCAACAGGCTGCGTTGCCCGCCCGGCACCAGTCCAACCACACTTTTGATCGCTGCCAGCCGTACTTGGGGTGCTTCGTTCTGCAAGTCCGCGTCGGCGAGTTTCAGCGCCTGTGGACTGGGGTAGTTAGCCAATTCGCCATGCAGCCAGACGCGCCGCTTGACCGACAAATCCGGCCGCCCCAATTGCTGATACAACTGGCGTGCCGCACCGGGCTCACCGGTGCGGGCGGCACCCAGCGCTTCGCTATAGCCATGCTTGATCGCGTCCGGAATGACTGGGGCGGTGCTGCGCAGGAACAGCCATGCGACGACGACAACAAGCACAAGGCCAAGGCTGATAAGCAGGTAGCGGCGGGACTGAGGCATGCAGGTTTCCGAAAACTGGCGTACTTGAGCAGAGGGGCAAGCTTCGGTCAGCTCGGGCCGTGAGTCAAACCCCGCGCGAGCGAATCGGCCTACAAGTTCTGTCGACTCCGTTGGCCGTCAAATTTTCGATGCAGTGTCTACGCTTGCAGGTGTCGCTTGCGGGCGGGCACAACATCCACTGTCAATGTGCTTGAAAGCAAAAAGGATCAGGCAAAAAAAGCCCCGCGACCGAATGATACGCGGGGCAAAAAAATTGGTTGGTTGCGGCCAACCAAAGGAGCTCTTTAACAACGTTTACTTACTGGCGACCGTCTCTGGTTGCCAGCCACCGCCAAGGGCTTTGTAGATCGCGACAATGCCGCGGTACAGATCGACTTCGGCCTGGGCCTGGCTGTCTTCGGCATTCAGACGTTCACGCTGCGCATCGAGCAGCACAAGGAAGTCAGTGGTGCCTTCGCGATAGCGGATCTCCGCGAGATCGGCAGCCTTTCGGCTCGATTCACTCTGGCGAATCAGCGAGATCAGGCGCTGCTGCCGTTTGCCGTAGTCGCTGAAGGCGTTTTCCGACTCTTCCAGTGCCAACAACACTTGTTGCTCGTAGGTCGCCAGCGCGCCTTCAGCATCCGCGTCGGCACCGCGCAAACGGGCCCGCACACTGCCAAGGTCGAATGCTGCCCAGGTGATGCTCGGGCCCAGTGCCCAGGCGTTGGCCGCCGAGGAACCGATCTGCGAACCGCGCCCGGCCGTCCAGCCCAGGAAACCGCTGAGGCTCACCCGTGGGAACAGGTCGGCTTTTGCCACGCCAATACGCGCCGTGGCCGAGGCCAGTTGGCGTTCAGCGCTGAGGATGTCCGGACGACGTTGCAGCAGTTCGCCCGGGTTACCAATCGGCAATGCCTTGGCAATCGCCGGCAAGTCTTTAGGGCTCAAGTCCACTGTGAGCTTGTCCGGGCGTTCACCCAGCAGAGTGGCGATGCGGTTTTTCTGGCGAACCTGTTCCGCCTGGAGTTGCGGCACACTGGCTTCGACCGACGCCAGGCGCGCATCGGCACGTTCCACGTCGAGCTGATCGCCAACACCAGCGTCACGCAGGCTGATGGTGATCTTGCGCGACTCCTGCTGGTTGTTCAGGTTGGCCACGGCGATCTTTTCCCGCAGTTGCGCGCCACGCAGTTGACCGTAAGCGTCCACCAGTTCGGCAATCATGGTGACTTGCAGTTGATACAAGTCGGCTTCGGCGGCCTGCTGGTCGGCATCGCTGGCTTCCAGATTGCGCTGGATACGACCGAACAAGTCCAGCTCCCAGGCCATGTCCAGACCCAGGTCATAGCGTTCGCTGTTGACCCGATTGGTGGTCTGGCCGGGGATTTGTCCCTTGGCCAGATCGCTGGAGGCGCGGCTGGTGATGGTCGGCATTGCGTCGTTGCTGGCGTCGTCGCGGATCGCCCGGGCAGCTTTCCAGCGAGCGAACGCCACACGCAGTTCGCGGTTGCCTTGCAGCGATTGCGTCACCAACTGGTTGAGGGTCGGATCGTCGAACTGCTGCCACCAGATGCCTTCGAACTTCGAACGGTCAAAGTTCTTCTGACCGTTGGCGCCGTCGGTGGCGGTCGTGATGTTGGCCGCCTCCGTCGCCGGGGTCTTGTAGTCGGGGCCGACGGCGCAGGCACTGAGGGCCAGCACCAGCAGACTCGGCAGGAAGACTTTCAGACTCATTGTTGCGCCTCCGGTTGCTTTTGAAGATTGTTCGCCTTGGCCGCTTTGCGCTGCTCGCTGCGTTCGACAAAGTTACGGATCAATACGTAGAACACGGGTGTCAGCAACAGACCGAAGAAGGTCACCCCGAGCATCCCGGAGAACACCGCCACACCCATGGCGTGACGCATCTCGGCACCGGCACCACTGGAGAGCACGAGCGGCACCACACCCATGATGAACGCGAAGGAAGTCATCAGGATCGGCCGCAGACGCAGACGGCAGGCTTCCAGTACCGCAGCGAGCGGGTCGAGGCCTTCTTCCTGTTTATCCTTGGCAAATTCGACGATCAGAATCGCGTTTTTACACGCAAGTCCCACCAGTACGATCAAACCGATCTGGGTGAAGATGTTGTTGTCACCGCCAGAGATGATCACACCGGTGATGGCCGACAGCAGGGTCATCGGTACGATCAGGATCACCGCCAGTGGCAGGCTCCAGCTTTCGTACTGAGCAGCAAGTACCAGGAACGCCAGCAGTACGCAGAGCGGGAACACGAACAGCGCGGTGTTGCCGGACAGAATCTGCTGGTAGGTCAGGTCGGTCCATTCGTAGGTCATGCCGTTCGGAAGTTCATCCTTGAGCAGTTTCTCGATGGCTTTTTCCGCCTGGCCGGAGCTGTAGCCGGGGGCTGCCGCAGCGGTGATTTCCGCGGTGATGAAGCCGTTGTAGTGCATCACGCGATCCGGACCCGAGGTGTCGCTGACCTTGATGAAGGTCGCCAGCGGGATCATTTCGCCTTTGTTGTTGCGCACTTTCAACTGACCGATCTGATCGGATTCGAGGCGGAACTGTTGCTCGGCCTGGACGTTGACCTGATAAGTGCGGCCGAAACGGTTGAAGTCGTTGGCATACAGCGAACCCAGATAGATCTGCAGGGTGTCGAAGATGTCGCTGACCGCAACGCCATGGGTCTTGGCTTTTTCACGGTCGATGGCTGCATCGACCTGCGGCACGTTCACGGTGTAACTGGTGAACAGGCCTGCCAGTTCCGGCACGCTGTGACTCTTGTTGATGATGTTCATGGTTTCTTTGTACAGCTCGTCGTAGCCCAGGTTGCCCCGGTCTTCGATTTGCAGGCGGAAACCACCAATGGTGCCCAGACCTTGTACCGGCGGTGGCGGGAAGATCGCCATGTACGCCTCTTGAATGTTCGCGTACTGGCCGTTCAAGGCACCGGCAATCGCACCGGCGGACATGCTCGGATCTTTACGCTCGTCGAACGGTTTCAGGGTGACGAACACGATGCCGGCGTTCGGGCTGTTGGTGAAACCGTTGATCGACAGACCCGGGAACGCTACGGCGCTTTCCACGCCTGGCTGTTTCAGCGCCAGGTCGGACATGCGCTTGATCACGTCTTCGGTGCGATCCAGGCTCGAGGCGTCCGGCAACTGCGCGAAGGCCACCAGGTATTGTTTGTCCTGGCCAGGTACGAATCCGGTCGGGGTGCTGGAGAAACCGAAGAAGGTCAGCACCATCAGGCCTGCGTACAGCAACAGGGCGATGCCGCTGCCGCGGATAACCCGGCGCACGGTGCCGACGTAGCCATGGCTGGCACGGTCGAAGAAACGGTTGAACGGACGGAACAACCAGCCACCGAAGATCTTGTCGAGAATCTTGGAGAAGCGGTCTTTCGGCGCATCGTGACTTTTCAGCAACACAGCGGCCAGCGCTGGCGACAGGGTCAGCGAGTTGAATGCCGAGATCACTGTCGAAATGGCAATGGTCAAAGCGAACTGCTTATAGAACTGACCCGTGAGGCCGGAGATGAAAGCCGCCGGAACAAACACCGCACATAGCACCAGTGCCGTCGCAATGATCGGGCCGGTCACTTCACGCATGGCGCGTTTTGTGGCTTCTACCGGGGTCAAGCCAAGTTCGATGTTCCGTTCGACGTTCTCTACCACCACGATGGCATCGTCCACCACGATACCGATGGCCAGTACCAGGCCGAACAATGACAGCGCGTTGAGCGAGAAACCAAACAGGTGCATCACCGCAAACGTACCGATCAACGATACCGGTACCGCCACCAATGGAATGATCGAGGCGCGCCATGTTTGCAGGAACAGAATCACCACCAGCACCACGAGGATCAGCGCTTCGAAGAGGGTATGAACCACCGCTTCGATCGAGCCGCGCACGAAGATCGTCGGGTCATAAACGATGCTGTAATCCATGCCCTGCGGGAAACCTTTCTTCAACTCGTCCATCTTCGCCCGAACGTCGTTCGAGATATCGATGGCGTTGGAGCCTGGACGCTGGAAGATCGGGATGGCCACGGCTGGTTGGTTGTTCAGCAACGAACGCAGGGCGTATTGGCTGGAGCCCAGTTCGACGCGAGCAATGTCTTTGAGCCGAGTGATTTCACCGTTGTCGCCTGCGCGAATGATGATGTTCTCGAACTCTTCCTCAGTTACCAGGCGGCCCTGAGTGTTGACCGACAGCTGGAAGCTTTGCGCAGTCGGGGCAGGGGGCGCGCCCAGTTGGCCGGCAGCCACCTGACGGTTCTGTTCGCGAATTGCGGTGACTACATCGGTCGCAGTCAGGTTACGCGAAGCGGTCTTGTTCGGATCGAGCCACACACGTAGCGAGTAATCGCCCATGCCGAACAACTGCACATCACCGACACCGCCCAGACGCGCGAGCTCATCCTTGATGTTCAGGATTGCGTAGTTGGATAGGTAGAGCATGTCGTAGCGCTTGTCCGGCGAGGTCAAGTGCACAACCATGGTCAGGTCGGGTGATGCCTTGTCGACGGTTATGCCGATGCGCGTCACTTCCTCGGGAAGCTTCGGTTCGGTACGGGTCACGCGGTTTTGCACCTGCACCTGCGCATTGTCCAGGTCAGTGCCCAGAGCGAAGGTGATGGTCAGCGTGATCTTGCCGTCAGCAGTGGACTGCGAGGACATGTACAGCATGTTTTCGACACCGGTGATGGCTTGCTCCAGCGGAGCGGCCACGGTCTCACCGATGACTTTGGGGTTGGCGCCCGGGAAGTTGGCACGTACTACCACGGTTGGCGGCACGACTTCCGGGTATTCGCTGATCGGCAACTGGAACAGCGAGATCGCACCGGCGATCAGGATCAACAGCGACAACACCGCTGCGAAGATCGGCCGTGAAATGAAGAATTGGGAAAAATTCATCGGAGTTATCGTCCCTTAACCGCGTGGGTTCGTAGCAGCCAGCTTCACAACCGAACCGGACGCGCCTTTGGCAGGGGCGACTTTTGGCAGGTTGCTGGCTTCCAGCGCTTGACGTTGTTGAGCGAGTGCCGCGAGGGTTTGCTCGCTGGCCATCGGCACCACTTCAGGGGTAACCGGTGAGCCAGGACGAACCCGTTGCAGACCCTTGACGATGATCGTGTCGTCCTTGTTCAGGCCGGTACGGACGATGCGCAGGCCTTCGATCTTCGGACCGAGTTCAACTGGGCGGTAGGCGGTTTTGTTGTCCGCATCCATTACCAGCACGAACTTCTTGCCCAGATCGGTACCGACGGCTTCGTCGTTGATCAACATGGCGTTGTAGGTGCCGCTGCCGACCAGTTTCAGGCGTGCATACAGGCCAGGGGTGTAGTTGCCGTCGCTGTTGTCGAACACCGCGCGGCCACGGATGGTGCCGGTTTTCGGATTGACCTGGTTGTCGACGAAGTTCATCTGGCCCAGGTGCGGGTTGCCGTCTTCATTCGACAGGCCCATGTAAACCGGTGTGGTGGCGCCGCGCTGACCCTTACGGGCGAGTTGGGTGTATTTGAGGAACACACGTTCGTCGGCGTCGAAGTAGGCGTAGACCTTGTCGGTGGAAACAACGCTGGTCAGCGGAGTAGTGTCGGCGGTCACCAGGTTACCGGCGGTGATTTCGGCACGGCTGACGCGGCCGCTGATCGGCGAAGTGACGCGGGTAAAGCTCAGGTTCAGTTTGGCCAGATCCAGTTGCGCTTGCAGTGCACCGACGGCGGCGCGGGCTTCTTGTGCAGCGCTGGTGCGCGAGTCGGCCAGTTCAGCGGAGATGGCGTTGCTGGCGCGCAGACGTTCACCGCGTCCGGCTTCGTTTTCACTGCGGGTGGCGTTGGCACGGGATTGGGCGACCAGGGCTTCGAGGCGGCGAACTTCAGCCTGGAACGGACGGGGGTCGATCTGGAACAGCAGGTCGCCTTTCTTGACCAGTGCGCCTTCAGTGAAAGCGACATCGTCGATCTGGCCGGAGACCCGTGGACGGATTTCAACGGTTTCCGGCGCTTCAAGGCGCCCGGTGAATTCGTCCCACTCGTTGACCGGTTGTTCCAGCACTTTGGCCACGCTGACTTTGGCAGCGGGCAGGGTGGCGGCAGTCTCCGGAGTCTTGCCGCAGGCGCTCATCACCAGTACGGCCAACATGGCCAACGGGAAGCGCAAATGTTTGAGTGACTGTTCCATGGATGCATCCGCCAATGTATTGAAGATGGGCGGATGATGCTCGGCGGGGTGGTATGGCACGAATCGAATGAAGCAAAGGTAACTATCATTCGGAATGATATAAGACTCGAGCGAGCCCTCTAGCATGCACCTTTCGTTAGGTGGCTATCAATCTCGTCGATGGCAATGCTGTGTTGTCTGCTTTGCAACGATCAGGGCTGAGGTTGAGAGAAGGGGATTATGTGGCGATTAAAAAGAAGAACCCGCCAGTGCGGCGGGTTCGAATCTCATGATCAGAGTTTCGGCAACTGACCGATCCGCGCAATCATCTCCGTCACGATCTGCAGATCGAGCTGGAACTGATCCACGGTCTTGAATTCACCATCAGTGTGGCCGGTGTACTTGGCCTCTGGCCGGGCCAGCCCGAATTGCACACCGTTGGGCAGTTCATGCACCGAGGTAGCACCGGCGGAAGTGCCGAACTCATGTTTCATGTCCAGGTTTTCCGTGGCAACCGCCAGCAGCGCCTTGACCCACTCACCCTCAGGATTGCGGTACATCGGCTCGGCAATCGAATAGTCGAAAGCTACGGCCACATGGCTCTTCTGGCTCCAGACCGCCAGTTTTTCGGCGATTTCTGCCTTGAGCTTCTCAGGCGATTTGCCCTTCGGAACGCGCAGGTTGACTGCAAGTTTGAAGGTCTTTTCATCCATCCCGACGTAGGTCAGCGACGTGGTCAGCGGCCCCATGAAGGCATCGGAGAAACCGACCTCCAGTTTATTGCCAAGGTAATCCAGGCCCCAATTGTCAGCGGCGTAGCGCGCAGCATCGGTAATGTGGTTGTGCTTGAGCGCGACTATGCCATCAAGGCTATTGATGAAGTCGAGCATTCGCGCCACCGGATTGACCCCGGACTCGGGCTCGGAGGAGTGCGCGGACACACCGGTCACCGTCAACTTGACATCTTTGCCATCGACCTTCGCCGCTACTTCAAAATTGCCACCGTTGCGCTTGGCGTAATCAGCGCCGGCCTTTTGCAGGCTGGCAGCCAGTTCGGCAGGCTTGTCGGTCAGCAGTGTGGCGACCGATACGGAAGGAATCTGGTTGGTCGCCAGGCCTCCGGTCATCGAAATGATTTCTGCACCTTTGCCTTCGCCCTTGCGTTTGGCGAAGTTGGCCATGACCGTGCCGTAGCCCTTCTCGGCAATCACCACCGGGTAACCACCGTCCAGCGCCAGGTTGTAGTTTGGCGTCGGATTGCGCTCGAAGTAGTAGGGGATCGCGTCGCCGGTGGTTTCTTCAGTGGTGTCCACCAATAGCTTGAAATTGCGCGCCAGTGGCAGTTTTTCGTCCTTGATTACCTTCATGGCATACATCGTCACCACGATGCCGTTTTTGTCATCTTCGGTGCCGCGGCCATACATGCGATCACCGATCAGGGTGATCTTGAACGGGTCGAGGCGGGTGCCGTCCTTCAGGACCCAGTTTTCCGGCGTTACCGGAACTACGTCAGCGTGTGCATGAATGCCGACCACTTCATCACCCGTGCCTTCGAGAGAGATCTCATAGACGCGGTTGTCGATGTTGCGGAAATTCAGATTGAAAGACTTAGCCAGGCTTTTGATCTTCTCGCCGATCTTGATGAACTCCGGGTTTTCGTGCTGAGCAACGCCGTCCTTGCGATAGGTCGGGATCTCGACCAGTTCGCGCAGAGTCTCGGTTGCAGCCGCGCTGTATTTCACGCGTGTATAGATGCCGAGCAGGCGATAGATCTCGTTCTGCTGTTCAGCCGTCAGCGTTTTGTTGTCGAGGAAAGCGCCAATGGCCGGACCGATATCAGCAGTCTTGGCCAGATCGCTTTTGGCCAGGCTGCCGAGGAACTGGCGGAAATCGGTGGTCGATTCGGCCTTGAAGGTTTTGAGGATTTCAGCGCTTTGCTGTGGAGTGATATTGGCCTGAGCCGGTGCGGTGAAAGCTGACAGCCCCGCCAGCATCAAGGTCGCTGCGGCGAGTTTTTTGAAAGGGAAATTCATTACGAAGGGCATTCCTTTGCAGGGCAGTGAGTTGGGAGTGTCTCAACGATGAGACACATACACTTACAAACTAACACTGCTGTAGAGCATCGCGGGAGCCCTGAAACGGGATTTGTCGCACAGAAATGCAAAAGCGACGCAGAAACGAAAGTGGTTCTGGCTCAGCCATTGAACTCTTTTCGGGCCAGCAGCGGACGCTGGTCGTCGACGATCGATTCACTTTTTCTTTATAGTGCGGTCCCCAGCGAACTACCGGTCGCCTGAGGTTTTGGCCGACGGGTAAGCATAAACGTTCGCGATTTTCGAGTGAGTAATACGCCCTTCAATGAGCAATTCAACGGCTACAACTAATGGTAATTGGTACGCGGTGATTGCGTTGGCACTGGCAGCGTTTGTGTTCAACACCACTGAGTTTGTGCCTGTTGGCCTGTTGAGTTCGATCGGCAGCAGCTTCGACATGTCGTCGGCGCAGGTCGGTTTGATGCTGACGATCTATGCCTGGGTGGTGTCGCTGACATCGCTGCCGATCATGCTGCTCACGCGTAACATCGAGAGGCGCAAACTGTTGATCGTGCTGTTTGGGATGTTCATCGTCAGTCACGTGTTGTCGAGTTTCGCGACAAGCTTCGCTGTCCTGTTGGTCAGCCGTATCGGTGTGGCGTTGGCACATGCGCTGTTCTGGTCGATCACCGCTTCGCTGGCCGTGCGGCTGGCGCCACCGGGCAAGCAAGTTCAAGCCTTGGGTTTGCTGGCAACCGGTACTTCGCTGGCGATGGTGCTGGGCATACCCCTCGGTCGGTTGTTGGGCGAAGCCATGGGCTGGCGCACGACCTTCATGGTGATCGCTGGTTTGGCGGCCACGCTGGTGTTGTGCCTCGCCAAGGTTCTACCGTTGCTGCCGAGTCAAAACTCAGGCTCCCTGAGAAGCCTGCCTTTGTTGTTCAAACGACCTGCGCTGGTGGCGGTATACATACTGACGGCAATGGTAGTGACCGCCCAGTTCACCGCTTACAGCTATATCGAGCCGTTCGTTGAAGGAGTGGCGGGTTTGAGTGGCGATGCAGTAACGCTCATCCTGCTGTTATTCGGCGGTGCAGGTATTTTCGGATCGCTGCTGTTCAGTTGGCTGCACAGCTATAACCCGCAGCGCTTCCTGATCGTCACCGTGGTGCTGATCGCGTTGTGCCTCATGTTGTTGCTGCCTTTGAGCGGTGAGGTGTCGTACCTGGGCCTGCTGAGTCTGTTCTGGGGAATGGCGATCATGGGATTTGGGCTGGCGTTGCAGTCGAAGGTTCTGGTGCTGGCTTCGGACGCCACCGATGTGGCGATGGCGATGTTTTCAGGGATCTACAACATCGGCATCGGCGGCGGCGCACTGCTGGGAAGCTGGGTAGGCGGCCAGTTAGGGTTTGCTTACATAGGGATAGTCGGCGGCATGCTGGCGGCGTCGGCGCTGTTGTTCTACTGCCTGTCGATCTACCGCTTTACTCGGTCTGCTTGAGCTGGGGTTGTTTGAATAAGATGAACGCTTGAGCAGAGTGGCGTTAACGGGTAACGCCACTCTGCTCCGCTAAGACTTTTCAAAGACTGTCCGGATCCCCAAAAAACATCTGAATCCGCGACCTCAACCAGCGCTCACCCGGATCGTTATCCTGCGACCCGCGCCAGGCCATGTGCAGTTCAAACGTACGCGTCGGCAGCGGCGGATCTTCCGCGCGAACACCGCCAGCAGCCGTCAGTGCATCAGCGGTGTAGTCCGGCACGGTGGCGACAATGTCAGTGCCCGCGAGCAATGTACTCAAACCATTGAACTGCGGCACGGCTAGCACTACGTGGCGTTTGCGGCCAAGTTTCTCCAGTTCCTCATCAACAAAGCCGCTGAGGTCGCCAGCGAACGACACCAGCGCATGCGGCCGTGCGCAGTAATCGTCGAGGCTGAGCGGGCCGGGTACGGTGTCGGCGCGCAGCAGCTTTGGCGCACTGCGTCGCAAGACTTTGCGCTTGGCGTTGGCCGGCAAATCGGTGGTGTAGCTGACGCCGATGGAGATTTCGCCGGATGCCAGCAAACCCGGCATCAGAATGTAATTGACCCGACGCACTACCAGCACAATCCCCGGCGATTCGGCCCGCAGACGTTTGAGCAGCATTGGCAGCAGCGCGAATTCAACGTCATCGGACAAACCGATCCGAAATACCGAAGTGCTGGTGGCCGGGTCAAATTCCGCCGCACGGCTGACCGCTGTCGAAATCGAGTCGAGGGCGGGCGAGAGCAGGGCGAAGATTTCCACGGCACGGGCGGACGGTTCCATGCTCCGGCCGGTGCGGACGAACAAAGGATCATCGAACAGGCCGCGCAGGCGCGAAAGCGCCGCACTGATCGCCGGCTGACCGAGGAACAATTTCTCGGCGGCACGGGTCACACTGCGTTCGTGCATCAATGTTTCGAATACGATCAACAGGTTCAGGTCGACACGACGCAGGTCATTACGATTCATCTGGAGTCCTGGCAGAGTCATCAAGCTTGACGAGGGCGACCATATGAGAACAATGGCCGGCATGAATCTTACGGGGAAAGGCTGGTACTCTGCACCGGAAAATTCAGCTTTACTGCGACGGTGTGAGCAGTTTTTTCAAGGATTTTGCGAATGCCGCCCATACTGCGGAATCAATGACAGGCATGTCGACTATTAATAGCCACTGATAGTCTTGGGTCAAAAGCCCAGATAGAGTTCAGGGCATTAGAGGTTACTTTGACGAGGTTTGCGATGTCCCGCACGATCCGTTTTCACAAGTTTGGTCCGGCCGAGGTGCTCAAATGCGAAGAGCATGCGGCCGCTCAGCCAGGTCCTGGCGAAGTGCAGGTGCGTGTCGAGGCTATCGGCATCAGCTGGTATGACACGCTGTGGCGTCAGAATCTGGCGTCTTCCCAGGCACGCCTGCCCTCCGGGCTTGGCCATGAAATGGCTGGCGTGGTTACGGCGGTTGGTGCTGATGTCGAAGATCTGTCCGTCGGTGACAAGGTCGCCAGTTTTCCGGCCGAGAGTCCGAACGACTATCCGGTCTACGGTGAGTCGATTGTACTGCCGCGTACCGCGCTGACCCGTTATCCGGATGTGCTCAGCCCGATCGAAGCCAGTGTGCATTACACACCGCTGTTGATCGCCTATTTCGCTTACGCCGATCTGGCGCGGGTCAAACCCGGGCAATTTGCCCTGGTTACTGACGCCAGCCATTGCGCCGGCCCTTCGTTTGTTCAACTGGGCAAGGCGATGGGTGTGCGGGTGATTGCTGCCACCAAAGAGGCGGAAGAGCGTGAATACCTGCTCTCACTCGGTGCAGAAAAGGTGATTGTCACCGAAGAGGAAGATCTGTTGATGCGAATCAACAAGATCACCGAAAACCGTGGCGTGGACGTGGTTTTCGATGGTCTCGGTGGTCCGCAGATGTCGCTGCTTGGCGATGTTCTGGCGCCGCGTGGCAGCCTGGTTCTTTACGGCTTGCAGGGTGGCAACCAGACGCCGTTCCCGGCGTGCGCAGCGTTCCAGAAGAACATCCAGTTCTTCGTGCACTGCATCGGCAACTTCACCGGTAAGCCGGAGTTAGGCATCACCCAGGACCACGTCGCCTTGCAACGTGCCTTGCGTGACATCAACCAGTTGACCGCTGATCGTGTTTTGCTGCCACTCAAGACCCGTGTGTTCCCGTTCAATGAGTTCGTCGAGGCACATCGTTACATGGACGAATGCCCTTGCCGCGAACGGGTCGCTCTTCAAGTCGAACCAGCGTAAAGCCAGCAATCAGAGTCCGTGGCCCCACGGACTCTTGCGTGTTAATCCCCCCCCTGAAGAACAAAACGCCCGGTGCTGTGCCGGGTATCAGTTCAGTAACTGAACTGGTTTTTACTCTCGATCTGTATCTTCTAATCGCAATATAAGCCCTGATAATTGAATGATTACTTTCATCTCAAGGAATGAGTCATGGCTGTGCATTCAATTTGCCCTGCGCGCAATAAATCGACCCACTCTGTTGGTCGCGCCCACTACTGTTTAATTGTTGTAGGTTTATTCGGAAACTGCTTCTCTTTTTCTTGTACTCATTTGTCGTGGGACGTTGTGGGAAGTTTCCTAGGAATCCAAAATAAAAGAAAAACATCAATGATTACAGTCGCTTGAGGCGCCAAGTCTGCATTTGGCGGTTTTTTTATAGCTTAAGTGTTTCAAGTGACTACAGATTTGTAAGTGTTAGCATCTGAATGTCTATTACTTATTGATGAATTGTCGTGCGACTGATGTTTCGGTTTGCGCGGCATGAAACTTTTGATACCGGGTAAATACCGATGAGCACGATCCATGATCAGGCAATGAATTATGTCTACCAGCAAGTATTGCAACGTTTGCTGAGTTTCTTCTCTCGCGCCGAACGCACGGCATTGCAGTTGTTGATCCAGCGACTCGTCGTGGCGGCTGGCGGCATGGAGAATATCGGTCATTTCAAGGTGCTGGTAAACCAGTCCGGATCACGCGACAGCTGTTACACGCTGGCCTTGTTACGGGCGGCGCAACTGAGTATTGCGGGGCGTGCGCCCGCGACTTTTCAACTGCGGGTGGCGACCCTGCGCTGGAGTGGCAACAGTCATACGGCACTGCAGAATATGCACCGCAGCTACAGCGCGCTCTTCCTTTATGACGATCCTCGGGTCGAACTGTTGATGGTGGATCATCGCCAGGTTTTGCCCTTCGATCATCAGGCACCCATCTGCGAAGAGGGGCGTGAAGCCAACCGCGTCAACCTGCTGCTGATCGGCCATCGTAGAACCTTCAGTGAAGTGCTCGAATTGTGGGATGACGCTTATCTGGCCACGGCCGAGTTCTACGGTCAGATCGCCCGATGGAACAATGGCGTCGATGCAATGATCGGCAGTGAGTCTGCGCGTCGTCAAAAGCACTTTCTCGACGGATTGAGTCGCGCAGTGCAGAAGGCGGCAATTGCCGGACCGATTGTCGGTGGTTCAGGCTTTGAGATTTTGTTCCCATTGCTTGACGGTCTGGGCGGGGATTATTACCGCGAATTTTATACGGAGGAGGAGCGTGTAGCGTGGCGGCCCGAAGGTCAATTTGAAACCTGCCGGCGCACCGGTTTCATTAACATCAATGACATGATTGTCGGCAAGCTCGAAGAGCGGTGGCCCTTGCTCAGCGACTTCCTGGGATTTCAGACGGATGAGCTGATGCTTTATCAGGGTGACGACGAATACGCGGACCCCTTGGTGGCTGCGCATCTGCAAGGTATGCAGGCGCAATTCATCGAGGATCGCACTTACGAGTCTGGAATCAGTGACTACCTTCAAAGCAGCTTGAGTGCGATGCGCCGCAAGCAAGTGCCTGAGCCGGTGTGTGAACAACTGCTATGCAGTTTCGGTAATCCGCAAGAACCTGAACAGTTGCGACACCAGGCAGAGAGCTGCCTGATGGCCAACTTCGATCTGAACGAAATTCAGCTGACCTGCCTGTTGTTTGCGCCGTTCATTGACAGCGGCGCCGGTCTTGAACGGTTTTTACGCAGTTGCCATCCCGGCATGTTGGTGGCACTGCCAGATTTGCATCGGGCGATGCAGGGCTTGCATGCTCCGGAACAGGTACTCAAGTGGATGACGGACGTCAGCGGATTGCCCGTCAGTTTGATCGTCCGTCTCTACGCAATGGGGCCGATTCGCATCATCGCATCCAGCGACTTGGTCTCGCAGGACGGAAGTCTGGACAAGGCGGGTTCCGGATCGGCAGCCGATCGGTCGGCGGAAGGCTGATTGTGAGTTATTTACCGGAAAATGAATCGGTATCCCGGGATGTGGGTTCGTGAAAGCGTTGCGCGAAAACGACTTCATTTATCAGGCGGTTTACCGATATCTGACATTGCTGATCGACGAAGCGGGAAGCAGCTCGGCGGCGCGTTTGCCCTCATTGCGGCAACTGGCAGAGCGGTTGAATGTGTCCATCTCGACCGTCCAGTACGCTTATTCGCTGCTGGAAAAGGAAGGACGCGTCTATTCGATAGCCAAGTCCGGATATTTCGCGCAAGCGCTACCGAGCATGCAACTGCCCGGTGATGGCACAGATCTGCTCGAAACCGTCTACGTCAACGCCAGGCGACCGGGCATGTGTGTGTTGAGTGGCGACGAGCCGGCTTCACTGCAACCGCTCGACAGCCCATTGTTGATGCTCGAACGTGAGCTGCTTCGCCAATACCCGCGCCAGCCACAATTGGCGGTGCAGCCCTGCGGCGAACTGGAGTTGCGCACCGTACTGGCTGCGCGCTATACCTCGTCAACGGTGAATTTCTGGCATGCGGATGACGTTTATATCGGCGCAGACCTGCGCGGTGTGTTGGAAATACTGATTTCTGTACTCCAATTGCGGCGCGCCACCGTGGTGGTTGAATCGCCGTGTGACTGGGTAATCTTGCGCCTGCTGGAAACCGCCGAAGTACGGGTTATCGAATTGCCGCTAATGGCCGGTGGAGTGATCGATACCCAACGGCTGGAGTCGTTGCTCAAGAGCGAACCTGTGCGGTTGATCCTGTTGTCTTCAGCGTTGAGCATGCCTCAGGGGAGCCTGTTACCCCATGCCAATCGTCAGGCCATCGCCCATTTGCTCGGGTGTCATGGCACCTGGGTTCTGGAAAACGACTGCTACAGCGAACTCGATGATGAAGGTGGCGACTCTCGGCATCTGCGCGACTGGCTCGACCCTGATCGTTTGCTGGTGTTTTCCACGTTCGAGAAATTCATCGGTGCAGAAGCGCCTTTCGGATTTGTCCTGTCGCACCATTGGCGCAGTGAGCTGCAGCGCCATTTCCTGTTGCGCGCATTCCGTTTATCACCGATCCGCCAGAAAGCGATCGCCAGGCTGTTGGCCGGCGGCCGGCTGGATCAGCATTTGTGCATACTGCGGCGGATGCTCAAGGAGCGCCGTACGCAATTGATTCAGCTGTTGCGTGAGCGCCTGGGCGATGCGTTGCAGATTATCGAGCCGCAGGGCGGGGCGACGGTGTGGGTGCGCTCGCTACGCCCGGTGGACATGGGCAACGTGTTCCATCGCCTGCTCAAACAGCAGATCATCATTGCGCCCGGGGAGTTGTTCAGCCTGCAGGGTTTGCATGCGCACCATCTGCGCTTGAGCCCATTGACTCATGGCGATCACGATCTGGTCAGCGTCGTCGGGCTGCTGGGCGATGCATTGCGGTTGGCACCGGATGAGTAACGTTAAAAAACATCGGAAGAGTTCCGGATAGATCCCTTCGCATAGCGGTCAAACTGCCAGTAAACTGCGCTCTATTCCTGAACCACTCTATTTCAGAGGTCATGCATGACTATCAGTCCTTTTGCGGGCAAACCGGCACCGGCAGAATTGTTGGTCGACATCCCGCGACTGGTAACGGCTTATTACACCGGCCAACCTGACGCTTCCATTTCCACACAGCGTGTGGCGTTCGGCACCTCCGGTCACCGCGGCAGTTCCTTCGACTTGAGTTTCAACGAATGGCACGTTCTGGCCATTAGCCAGGCAATCTGCCTGTACCGGGAAGCCCAAGGGATTACCGGCCCATTGTTTGTCGGCATCGACACTCATGCACTGTCGACCCCGGCCGGTGCCAGTGCGCTGGAGGTTTTGGCAGCCAACGGTGTGACCGTGATGATCGCCGAAGGCGATGAATATACGCCGACGCCTGCCATATCCCACGCCATTCTCTGCTACAACCGCGGCCGTACCTCGGGCCTTGCCGACGGCATCGTCATCACGCCGTCGCACAACCCGCCACAAAGCGGTGGCTACAAATACAATCCAACCAACGGCGGCCCGGCCGACACCCACATCACCAAGTGGATCGAAGCCAAGGCCAATGAATTGCTGGTCAACAAACTGGCTGGCGTGAAACGCATCAGCTACGAGCAGGCGCTGAAGGCCAGCACTACCCATCGCCACGACTACGTGAATACCTACGTTGCCGATCTGATCAACGTGATCGATTTCGACGCCATTCGTGATGCCAAACTGCATCTGGGTGTCGATCCTTTGGGCGGAGCAGGGGTGCGCTACTGGTCGGCCATCGCCGAGCACTACCGTCTGGATCTGGACGTAGTGAACAAGCAAGTCGATTCGACCTTCCGTTTCATGACCGTTGACTGGGACGGCCAGATTCGAATGGACCCGTCGTCCAGCCACGCGATGCAAGGCCTGATCGGTCTGAAAGAGCGTTTCGACGTGGCGTTTGCCTGCGACCCGGATCACGACCGCCACGGCATCGTCACGCCGTCGGGTGGCCTGCTTGCGCCAAACAACTATCTGGCGGTGTCCATCGATTACCTGTTCCAGAACCGTCCGCAATGGCGTGCCGATGCTGGCGTGGGTAAAACCGTGGTCAGCAGCGGTTTGATCGACCGCGTCGCCAAGCGTCTGGGTCGTCGTCTGTATGAAGTACCGGTCGGTTTCAAATGGTTCGCTGACGGCCTCTTCGACGGTTCGCTGGGTTTTGGTGGCGAAGAAAGTGCCGGCGCCTCGTTCCTGCGCAAGGACGGCGGCGTATGGAGTACCGACAAGGACGGTCTGATTCCGGCATTGCTTGCTGCAGAAATGACTGCTCGTACCGGCCGCGATCCAAGCCAGGCTTATCGCGCGTTGACCGAAGAACTGGGCGAGCCGTTCTCGGTGCGCGTCGACGCCAAGGCCAATCCGGAGCAGAAAGCACTGCTGAGCAAGCTGTCGCCAACGCAGGTGACCTCGACAGAACTGGCAGGCGAGAAGATTCAGAGCATTCTCAGCCACGCGCCGGGCAACGATCAGGCCATTGGCGGCTTGAAGGTAATGACCGAAAACGGCTGGTTCGCCGCACGTCCGTCTGGCACCGAAGACATTTACAAAATCTACGCCGAAAGCTTCATCGGCGACGACCACCTCAAGCAATTGGTGGCCGAGGCGCAGACCCTGGTGGATGGTGCTATCTCCAGCAAGTGATGCTCCTTGAAATCGCAGCATAAAAAAGGGCAACCCTCGCGGTTGCCCTTTTTTACGCCTGCAATTCAAGCACTCAAGCCAGATCCACCAACACGATCTCACTGTCTTCAATCGCCGTAACCGTCAGCAACTGTTCATGCGCCACCGCCACACCGTCCCGTGCTTGAGCACGCAGGCCGTTGACTTCAATTACGCCAGTGGCCGGCACCAGATAAGCCCGGCGCCCTTCGTCGAGGCGATATTCAGCAGTTTCCCCAGCCTTGATGTTCGCCGCGACCAAGCGTGCATCGGCACGAATTCGCAGGCTTTGATCATCGCCATCCTTACCGCTGGCAAGCGTTACAAAGCCTTCACGCTGACCTTTCGGGAAGGGTTTCGCGCCCCATGACGGCGGTGCGCCGGTTTCAGTGGGCAAAATCCAGATCTGGAAGATTTTCGTGTCTGCGGCTTCCAGATTGTATTCACTGTGCGCGATGCCGGTGCCGGCACTCATCACTTGCACGTCGCCAGCCTCGGTGCGGCCCTTGTTGCCCAGATTGTCCTGGTGGGTGATCGCACCTTCACGTACATAGGTGATGATTTCCATGTCGCGATGCGGGTGCTGCGGGAAACCGGTGCCTGCGGCAATCACGTCGTCATTCCACACCCGCAGATTGCCCCAACTCATGCGTTGCGGATCGTAGTATTCGGCGAATGAAAAATGGTGATGGGCATCCAGCCAGCCATGATGGGCGCCGCCCAGCGAGCTGAAAGGTCTGAGTTCAAGCATGATCGTCTCCTCAAAAGGTTTGTCGCGGGGCGAGAGAGCCGCACCCGGCGCAAGACCGGTGGTTTATGACGGCGATCATCTATCAGTCAATCATCGATAAAAAGCGTAAAAAATGCGGCATTATCATCGGATAAATTGATAGAAGAGGGCGTCGAAACCGTTTCATCTCACCTTCAATTCATCGCCTAAACCAATGACGCGTAAGCATTTTGCTAGAACTCAACGGTAAATAAAGACACCATAGCCGCAACAGCCTTACCCACTGGAGCCCATTAGCGTGGCGCAACACACCCCCGATCTTCCTCCTGAACTACGTCCGCTGGCTGAGATGCCTTGGTTCAAGCGCCTGGCCGCACGTTTCTTTGGTCATGGTTTGACTCGGTTGCGGGCTCAGCACCGTGCGTCATGGCTGCACGGCCAGGCTGACGGCTTTCGCAGCGGTCACACTGCGGGCGTCGAGTACGGCTTTAAAGAGGGCAAGCTCGAGGGGCTGGAGGAAGGCCGGCAAGTGTTGCTGATCCGCGACAGTCGCAGCACCGAGCATCGTCCGCCGAGCGTCGACAATCACTTGTTCGACGATTGGCGCCTGCCACTCACCGCCGAGCTGAAGAAACGCATCAAGGCCGATGTCGCTAGATTGTTGCCGGAACACGCTCAGCCGAGTGCCGCGCAATGGAAGATGATTTTCAGCGAGACACCGTCAACTTCCGTGGTCGCTGGTGCCGGAGCAGGCAAGTCGACCACGCTGGTGCTGCGCATTCTGCTGCTGACCCAGTATCTCGGCTTTGAAATCGATTCGATGACCGTAGTGACCTTCACCCGCGAGTCGCGCAAGGACTTCATCAACAAACTGATCGAGATTTTTGCGCTTTGGGGTCAAGTATTGAGCTTGAAACAGGCGCGGGAACTGGTGCGAACCTTTCACTCGCGCATTCTGCCGATGGTGCGCAGCCTGCCGGGATTCGAACGCTTGCAGGCATTCGAGAACCTCAGCCATCGCGCGCAGGGCGCTGACGAGGAGGTCGACAGCAATCCATTCGACCTGCGCATCAACGATGCTCAGCGCCAGCAGCTCAATGCCTGCTACCACCGCTTATTCAGCCAGGACGAGCGTTTCCTCCAGTTGATTCAGCCTATGGCCAAGGCGGGCTTGCAGCTCAGAGAGCTGGAGCGCGATCACCCGGATGTGCAAAAGCGTATGGCTGTCACCGAGCTGGCGGCCAAACGCGACGAAGAACTCTGCGATGTCATTGAAGATTTGTGGTTTCGTGCGGGTGCTTGGCCCATCAAAGGCATCGAACCAAACCGGCAGACTTTCGAAATCAACGGGGCGAAATTCCATTGCCATGGCTATATCCCAAGCCTCGACGCCTGGGTGGTGCTCGGTTTCGATCCACGGGAAAACCCACAGCTCAGCCGGCCCAATGCCAAGCTCTCCGTTCGCGCAGAGTGGGCGGTCAAACGCACCCTGTTTCAAGCTTTCTGTCGTAAGCCATTGATTTGGATAGATGGTTACGAGTCGGCCAAACGCGTGCTCGCGACATTGGCGGCGGATGCCAGCGCCGGTCCGGGCTTCGATTACAAAGTCAAAGGCGAACTGGCCTCCGCGCCTTTGCTCGACTGTTTCGTTGCAGCAGCAGGCTTCATCGAGAACCTGGGACTGGATGTGCCTGACGCTGTCGGACGTATGAGTTTCGCCAAGGACGATCCGGACCGGTTTTTCTTCGAGGCGCTGAGCCTGTTCTGGCGTGCTCTGGAAGATCATCTGCTCGACCAGAAGCCGCCGATCATGACCTACAACCGCATGTTCGCGTTGTTCAGTGAGCACTCGCCAGAGAACCTCAAGCTGCTCAGCGATGAATTGCTCCGGCCGATGTCGCACCTGATGATCGATGAATTTCAGGACGTTTCGCCGCAGATCGTTTCCTGGATCCGCGCAAGCCTCAACGAAATCCGCAGTCGTGGCCCCGCGATGCATGTCGGGCGGGGCGCGCAGCGTTCATCGCTGCTCTGTGTCGGCGATGATTGGCAGTCCATTTATGGCTGGCGCGGCAGTTCACCAAGCTATTTCATGGAGTTCAACAAGGAATTCCCCTCTCCGAGCACCACACGGGTGATGCTCAGTGACAACTATCGCAGTCATCAGCACATCATCGATGCGGCTGAACACATCGTTCGCGCTGCACCGGCGATCCCCGGCAAGAAAGCCAAGGCCAGTGGCGAACCCAAGGTTTTGCAGCCAGTCAACGTACTGGAGCGTGACGATCAAGCCTTGGGGCAACGCCTTGCCGAACACTATCGACAGGGCCATTCAATCCTGATGCTTTATCGAAAAAGCAGCGATAAGTTGTTGATTGAAGAGCATATTCAGTCGGTAGTTAATGTTGATTCGAGCTTGCCGTACGAAGCCAGAAGACTCAAACAGCTGACTTATCACAGCGCCAAAGGCTTGCAGGCAGACGCGGTGTTTCTGCTCGGAGACTGCCAGCACCTGACCAGTTCGCCGTACAAGAATCAGGTGTATCGCATGGCCGGTCTGGGCAAAAATGGCGACAGCGAGCCATACGATACTGCGCAAAAGGATGAAATCCTGCGCCTGGCCTACGTCGGGATTACGAGGGCAGTCAGCCATTGCTACTGGTATGTCGAGCCGCAAGAAGTGCAAGCGGTGAATATGCCCCGGGCGTCTGATCGGGTGGTGAAGGACAAGCCGTTCTTCCTCGATCATCGAACGGAAAAGTCCACCGCATGAGCCACAAAAAAAGCCCGCAAACTGTGCGGGCTTTTTTGTAAATCAAGAGGTTATGCATAACTCCTGAGAGATTCTGGAGGAATGAAAGTTTCAAGCTCATCCTCCACAGCCTCGATAATTCGCTCGACATCGGCCGCATTCATCACCGTGGCACACGGGATGCCAGCAATGGCGATCATGGTTTCGCCGCTGGCGCGATCAAACAGACGGGCAATCATGCTGCCGGGCGCATCCATCGTCGCCTCGAAACCCATGGGATGAAAATGCCAGCGCATCAGCTGGCAGGCATTGGGGAATGTGACTTTGCTTGAACCTTTATTCATATGTTGCCCGCCTTCTTCATCGAGCGCTTCCGTTTGCTCATGTTAGGTGGGAAGAGCCTTCATTGGCTCAACCGGTGACTTGCCATTAAAAGTAGCATCTCGATGTGAAATTTCTGTGAGAGTTTTCAGTTCATTTTGCGATTGCTTCGCATCTTTTGATGTAGGTCATGGCCTACGCGATCATCGCCGCAGTGCCACTGCAGATTAGCCATTGATGCACGTGCCGAACTTGGGCAAGCTCGGTTCTTTTTCGCCGAGCTCCTTATGCACGCCGACGACGACGGCCCAGAACAGACCAAGGCCACGGCTGCCACGGTCATGCGCTACCACTTGAGCTGGAAACACCGCGAGCTGGACAGCGTCATGGCGCTGTATCACCCGGATATCCAGTACAACGATTTTTTCCAGAACCGCGTACTGGGCCTCGACGAGTTGCGCGAGTATGTGCGCGTCAGCATGCCGCGGGAATTCGACGAAGCGCTGGAGCATTGCGACCGGATCCGTGTCGACGGCAACACAGCGTTCATTCAATACGAAGTGACCTTGCGCGGTGGCGACGGTCTGGTGTCGTTCCGTTCCAGTGAGGCGATCACGGTCAGGGACGGTTTGATCTGGCGTGTCAACGAGTACGCCTCACTGGTGCGTGGGCAAACCAGTGACAAGACAACGCCGAGCCAGCGTCCGGCCGTCAGTCGATTGGGACTTTCTCCGCGCCAACTGAGCTTCATGGCTGACGATCTGCAGCAATATTTCGAACGGCAACAGCCGTATCTTGATCCTGAGCTTGATCTGCAACGGGTGGCGAAGGAGTGCGGATACAGCCGTAACCAGATTTCCTACCTGCTCAATCAAGTGCTTGGGCAAAGCTTTTATCGCTACGTCAATCAGGCACGGTTACAGCATTTGCTCAAATCCCTGGACGCCGCCACGCCGCCGGTGCGTATCGATGAGCTGGCCTTTGCGGCCGGATTCAACTCGCTATCGGCGTTCTACAGCTGTTTCCGGCAGCACACCGGTCAGTCGCCCAAGGCTTACGCCAAACAAATTTCTTTGCGGACACGCGCGCAAGACATCCTCTGAGCTTGCGCACTAGGATCGACGCCATCGAAGGTTTTCAGTGGCGGAGTCTTGCATGCCGGCGTGGCGCACTATCAGTTTGTGGATGGATCAACTCGACGAGCCGCTGATCGCGCGGCCGGAGCTTGAACGGGATCTGGACGTCGACGTGGCGATCATCGGCGCCGGTTACACCGGGCTGTGGACGGCGTACTACCTGAAGAAACAGGCCCCGGACCTGGACATCGCGATCATTGAGGCGCAAACCGCCGGGTTCGGCGCGTCCGGCCGTAACGGCGGTTGGCTGATGGGCAATCTGCTCGGTGAAGATCGTCTGCTGGCCGGGTTGTCGCCAGAGCAGCGTCGCGCCTCGTTCGATCTGCTGCACAGCATCCCCGATGAAGTGGAAGTTGTCCTCGAACGCGAAGGCATTGACTGCGATTACCGCAAGGGTGGCGTTTTGTACTGCGCCGCGCGTTACCCGGAGCAGGAAGCCAGTCTGCGTGAATACCTCGCCAGCCTGCACGCCCAAGGCCTGACCGACAACGACTACCGCTGGCTCAGCCCCGAGCAACTGGCGCAGCAGATCCGCATCGCCAAACCGTACGGCGGCATTTATGCGCCACACGTGGCGACCATCCACCCGGCCAAACTGGTTCGAGGCCTTGCGCGCACCGTGCAGAACATGGGCGTGAGAATTTACGAAAACAGCCCTGTCACGCACTGGCAGTCGGGTAGCGTGCGCACGGCCAAGGCCAGTGTGCGCAGTCGCTGGATCGTGCCGGCGGTTGAAGGGTATGCGGTGACATTGCCGCCGCTGGGGCGCTATCAGTTGCCGGTGCAAAGCCTGATCGTCGCCACCGAGCCGTTGTCCGCCGCGACCTGGGACGAGATCGGCCTCAGTCGCGGCCAGGCCTTCAGCGAGTTCAGTCGCCAAGTGACGTATGGCCAGCGCAGTGCCGACAACCGTTTGATCTTCGGCGCCCGTGGCGGCTATCAGTTTGCCGGCAAGCTGCGCCACAACTTTGACCTGACTCGCGATGAGGTCGAACTGCGTCGCTACTTGTTCGGTGAACTGTTCCCGCAACTGAAAAACGTACAGATCACCCACGCCTGGGGCGGCAATCTTGGCATGTCCCGGCATTTCAAACCGCACATGCTCTGCGATCGGGCCAACGGCATTGCGCTGTCCGGCGGCTATGGCGGGGAGGGCGTAGGTGCCAGCAATCTCGGTGGCCGCACTCTGGCGGATCTGATTCTGGAACGCGACAGCGAATTGGTTAAACAGCCGTGGGTGCTGCCGGATGGCGGAATTCACGCGCTACGTGCGTGGGAGCCGGAGCCGTGCCGCTGGCTCGGCTACAACGCGATCATCAAAAGCTTCGTCCACGAAGACCAGACCCTGGCCAACCCGGCGACCGCGCCATGGCGGCGCAAGCTCGCCAGTCAGGTGGCCGGTTTCATGGAAGGTTTCATGCACTGAGCGTCAACGCAATCCAAAAAAAGCCACCAAGAAAGCCCCAAGACAGGTAACGCCATGAGCATCACCCAGTTCAAAAACACCGCCACGCTCCAACTGGAAGAATCCAATCCGGTGGCCGTACCGCTCGGCGAACCGATCGCCATTGCCTCGACCACCAGCGTCGAGCGTGAAGACGGCGTCGAAACCGGCGTCTGGGAGTGCACGCCCGGGCGTTGGCGCCGGCAGATTACCGCTCAGGAGTTCTGCCACTTCATCTCCGGGCGCTGCACGTTCACCCCGGATGACGGCGGCGAAACCCTGCATATACAAGGCGGCGATGCACTGATGTTGCCGGCCAACACGCTCGGTATCTGGGATATCCACGAGACCGTGCGCAAGACCTACGTACTGATTTTCTGATTGTTTGATCCTTTGATTGCCTGCCAACAACAATAGCCTCTACAGGAATCGACCCATGATCCAGAAAACCCTCGCCCTGGCGCCGCTGCTGCTGGTCGCCTCCATCAGTCACGCCGCAGACACGGTAAAGGTCTACAACTGGTCCAGCTACATTGCGCCGGACACCACCAAGAATTTTCAGAAAGAAACCGGCATCGGCGTCACCTATGACGTGTACGACAGCAACGAAACCCTCGACGGCAAGTTGATGACCGGCAACTCAGGTTATGACGTGGTGTTCCCGTCCAACCACTTCATGGCCCGGCAGATTCAGGGTGGGGCGCTGAAGAAGCTCGACAAGAGCCAGTTGCCGAACTGGAAGAATCTCAATCCGGTGCTGCTCAAGGCTTTGCAGACCAACGATCCGGGCAACGAGCACGGTTTTCCTTATCTGTGGGGCAGCACCGGCATCGGTTACAACGTCGCCAAGATCAAAGCGGTGCTGGGCGACAACGCACCGGTGGATTCCTGGGATCTGATATTCAAGCCCGAGTACATGGAAAAGCTGCAGAAGTGCGGCGTAGCCATCCTCGACAATGGCCCGGAACTGCTCCCGGCCGCGCTCAACTACCTGGGCCTGCCGCACCACAGCAAAAATCCCGAGGACTATAAAAAGGCCGAAGCGCTGCTGATGAAGGTGCGGCCGTACGTGAGCTACTTCCATTCCTCGAAATACACCAGTGACCTGGCCAACGGCGATATCTGCGTGGCCGTCGGTTTCTCCGGCGACATCCTGCAAGCCGAGAGCCGCGCCAAAGAAGCGAAGAACGGTATCGAAATCGGCTACGCAATTCCCAAGGAAGGCGCGGCGATCTGGTTCGACATGGTCGCCATGCCCAACGACGCACCGGACGAGAAGGCCGGTTATGCGTTCATGAACTACCTGCTGCGCCCGGACGTGATGGCGGACATCAGCAACTCCGTGCACTACGCCAATGGCAACGAACAATCCGACAGCCTTATCGACCCGGCCATCAAGAACGACACCAAGGTTTACCCGAGCCCGGAGATGATGGGCAAGCTGTTTGCGCTGGAGGCGATGCCGCTGAATATCGACCGGATTCGCACGCGGGTATGGAACAAGATTCGCACCGGTAGCTAACAAAACAAAAATCCTGTGGGAGCGAGCTTGCTCGCTCCCACAATGAGTTTTAAGTGGCTGTTATTGATTGATATCAATCCGCTGGCACGCACTAATAATGTGCAGAAAAGTGAGACGTATCCAACAAAAAGCAACTTACCCATATTTAATATTTAAATAGAAAATCGTCAGACAATTAGGCAATGCCCCACCCTTTAAAACATTCTTTCGACCCCCGCACGTATTGTTTACGGGAGTTTCCCGGAACAGCCAGATTCGATCTCAAAAAAATCCTTTACGACAGATTTCGAATTGTGTCAGGTTTCTTACGCCTTCATTGGGCGAGTGATAGGACGATCTCGCCAGAGATTGTCGCTATCTGACAAAAACTGTTCCATTGCTAAACAAGGAAGTGTGTTTATGTCGAAAGTTAAATCGAATGCTATTGATACTGCCGAACAGGCTTTTCTGCTGTCCGCGGCGCCGCAACCTCTGGCCGCAGCCAGCTCGGCGTACAACCAGATCAATAGCTTCAGCCATCAATATGATCGTGGCGGCAACCTCACGGTCAATGGCAAACCCTCCTTCTCCGTCGACCAGGCCGCAACCCAGTTGCTGCGCGACGGCGCTGCCTACCAGGACAAGGATGGCAGCGGCAAGATTGAACTCACCTACACGTTCCTGACGTCGGCATCGTCCAGCACGATGAACAAGCACGGGATCAGCGGGTTCAGTCAGTTCAGTGCTCAGCAACAAGCCCAGGCCAAGCTCGCCATGCAATCCTGGGCCGATGTGGCCAATGTCACGTTCACCGAAAAAGCCTCGGGCGGCGACGGCCACATGACCTTCGGTAACTACAGCGGTGGCCAGGATGGCGCTGCAGCGTTCGCTTATCTGCCAGGCACCGGCGCCGGCTACGACGGCACCTCGTGGTACCTGATCAACAGTGGCTACACGCAAAACAAAAATCCGGAGTTGAACAACTACGGTCGTCAGACTCTGACTCACGAAATCGGTCACAGCCTCGGTCTGGCCCACCCTGGCGACTACAACGCCGGCAATGGCAACCCGACTTACAACGACGCTTCCTACGGGCAAGACACCCGCGGCTACAGCGTCATGAGTTACTGGAGCGAGAGCAACACCAATCAGAACTTCAGCAAGGGCGGCGTAGAAGCCTATTCCTCCGGCCCGCTGATGGACGATATCGCTGCGATCCAGAAGCTTTACGGTGCCAACACCACCACCCGTACCGGTGACACCACCTACGGCTTCAACTCCAACACCGGTCGCGATTTCCTCAGCGCTTCGTCGTCGAGTGACAAAGTGGTGTTCTCGGTGTGGGATGCGGGCGGCAAGGACACTCTGGACTTCTCGGGTTTCACCCAGAACCAGAAGATCAACCTCAATGACGCTTCGTTCTCCGACGTGGGCGGCCTGGTGGGCAACGTGTCCATCGCCAAGGGCGCGATCATCGAGAACGCCATCGGCGGTTCGGGCAACGATCTGCTGATCGGCAACAGCGTGGCCAACGAGCTCAAGGGCGGTGCCGGCAACGACATCCTCTGGGGCGCTGGCGGTGCCGACAAGCTGTTGGGCGGCGCCGGTTCGGACACGTTTGTGTTCGCGGCCAGCTCGGACTCCAAGCCGGGTGCGATCGATCAGATCCTCGATTTTGTCAGCGGTCTCGACAAAATCGACCTGACCGGTATCACCAAAGGCGCCGGCCTGCACTTTGTCAGCAGCTTCACCGGTGCAGCCGGCGATGCGGTTCTGACTTCGTCGGGCGGCAACAGCCTGCTCTCGGTGGATTTCTCCGGGCACGGCGTCGCCGACTTCCAGGTCAGCACCGTTGGCCAGGCAATAACCAGCGACATCGCGGCTTGATGTGAAACAGGAGAGTGGCGCGTGATGCGCCGCTTTCTCGCTTGCGTCGTCCTGCCCGGTAGGCAAGGCTAGGCATCGGAGTGAAATGTCCTATGAGTCGAAACGCTTTTACCTACAAGACGCTGGCGTGGCTGATGGCAACGCTGATTATGATTTCTGGAGAAACAAGCATGGCAAGCAGCCTGAGACTCGAAGAACCCTCGGTATTCGCCGGTCAGTGGCAGGCGACCTTGTCGGCTCGGGGCGACTCGCCCGAAGCACAAAAAATGCAAGACAAGCCTTCGAATACCTGCCTTGTGGAACTGGCTTCAAACAAGACGCTGGGCAAGGGCGCCGACTGCCTGGGTGCATGGCTTGAGGAAGAGCCGATCGGTTGGTTTCCGGATCCTGACGGTTTGTCGATTACCGGCAAGGAGGGCTCAAGAATTCAGTTCTTCAGCCGACAACGTGATGGGCTTTACCTGACGACTTTGAAATCAGGCCTGGTCATTACACTTCAACGCACTGCGCAATCGTCGTGATGATCAAGTAGCTGACAGAGTTTTAATATAAGGCCCTCCTGCTTGGTTATAAGCAGGCTCTTTAATGCCAACTGCACCGTAATAAATAACGGAAGTTGTTATGAAAGTGTAAACGGCCATCTGAAAAGCAAGTTCCCGCATCGCGCGGATAACTAATTCAAGTCTTGCCCAGAATTGGCGAGAGATATCGATCAGGAAGAATCAATGAAGATGGCGAAGGCCCCAGCCACCGCTCCCTTATTCAAGGCATTGGGTGACTATAAAAGCATTCTGATCAGCGTCGGCTGCTTTACCGCACTGATTAACGTGCTGATGCTGGTGCCCTCCATCTATATGCTCCAGGTCTATGACCGGGTGCTGTCGTCGCAGAACGAAACCACTCTGGTGATGCTGTCGCTGATGGTCGTCGGTTTCTTCGCTTTCATCGGCCTGCTGGAAGTGGTGCGTAGCTTTATCGTGATCCGCATCGGCAGCCAACTGGAGCGCCGTTTCAACCTGCGGGTCTATCAGGCGGCGTTCGAACGCAACCTGTTCAAGGGCGAAGGCAACGCCGGCCAGTCGCTGGGCGACCTGACTCACATTCGCCAATTCGTCACCGGGCCTGCGTTGTTCGCGTTTTTCGATGCGCCGTGGTTCCCGGTGTATCTGTTCGTGATTTACCTGTTCAACGTCTGGCTCGGTGTGCTTGCCACTGCGGGTGCGCTGCTGCTGATCGCATTGGCCTGCCTCAACGAATACATGACCAAAAAGCCGTTGGGCGAAGCCGCCGGTTTTTCGCAGAAGTCCAGCCAGTTGGCCACCAGTCACCTGCACAACGCCGAGACCATTCAGGCGATGGGCATGCTCGGTTCGCTGCGCAAACGCTGGTTCCAGGTGCATTCGCGCTTTCTCGGTCTGCAGAATCAGGCCAGCGACACCGGCGCCGTGATCAGTTCTCTGAGTAAAACCTTGCGTTTATGCCTGCAATCGCTGGTGCTTGGCCTGGGCGCGTTGTTGGTCATCAAGGGCGACATGACTGCCGGGATGATGATCGCAGGTTCGATCCTGATGGGTCGCGTGCTGAGTCCGATCGACCAATTGATTGCCGTGTGGAAACAGTGGAGCGGGGCGAAGCTGGCTTACCGGCGTCTCGACGCATTGTTGCAAGCCTTCCCGCCAAGTGATGACGCCATGGCGCTGCCGGCGCCGAAAGGCCAAATCACCTTCGAGCAAGTCAGCGCCGGCCCGCCGGGGCAGCGTGCCGCGACGTTGCATATGGTCAACTTCAACCTTGGCGCTGGTGAAGTGCTGGGTGTACTGGGTGCGTCCGGCTCCGGCAAGTCGACGCTGGCCCGTGTACTGGTCGGCGTGTGGCCGACACTGGGTGGCACGGTGCGACTGGACGGCGCGGATATCCATCGCTGGAATCGCGACCAACTCGGTCCGTACATTGGCTACTTGCCGCAAGACATCGAACTGTTCAGCGGCAGCATTGCTGAGAACATTGCGCGTTTCAGCGAGGCCGATGCGCAGAAAGTCGTGGCCGCTGCGCAACAGGCGGGTGTCCACGAAATGATCCTGCGTCTGCCGCAAGGCTACGACACGCAACTGGGCGAGGACGGCAGCGGCCTGTCCGGCGGTCAGAAGCAGCGCGTGGCACTGGCTCGCGCCATGTACGGCACGCCAAGTCTGGTGGTGCTGGATGAACCCAACTCCAACCTCGACACCGTCGGTGAAGCGGCATTGGCCAGCGCCATCGCCCAGCTCAAGGCCCAAGGCACCACCGTTGTTTTGGTGACGCATCGTTCTTCGGTGCTGGCCCAGGCCGACAAGCTGCTGGTGCTCAACGACGGGCGTTTGCAAGCCTTTGGCGCCAGTCAGGACGTGCTCAAGGCGCTGTCTGGCGCCGCCAATGAACAACCTCGCGAGAAAACTGCGCAAGCACCGGGCGGGCTCAGCATGAGTCGGCAGTACCAGCCCACGACAAGGAATTCGGGTGTATGAGCAGCGTCAGCATGAACACTGAAAACGAAGCGAGCATGGAACACGCGTACATCACCGAACGCCCGGAACGCGATGCGAAGTTCTTCGCGCGTATGGGCTGGATTCTGGCGATTGTCGGCGCCGGCAGTTTCTTCACCTGGGCGGCTCTGGCGCCGCTGGATCAGGGCATTCCGGTGCAGGGTACCGTGGTGGTCTCGGGCAAACGTAAAGCGGTGCAGTCGATGAGCAGCGGCGTTGTCAGCCGGATTCTGGTGCGCGAAGGCGAAATCGTGAAACAGGGGCAACCGCTGTTTCGCCTCGACCAGACGCAAGTCGCCGCCGATGTGCAATCGCTTCAAGCGCAATACCGCATGGCCTGGGCCAGTCTGGCGCGCTGGCAGGCCGAGCGTGACAACCTCAAGCAAGTGACCTTTCCGGCCGAGTTGAGCAACGACCCGGACCCGCGTCTGGCGTTGGTCCTTGAAGGTCAGCGTCAGTTGTTCAGCAGCCGCCGCGAAGCGTTCTATCGCGAGCAGGCCGGATTGCGCGCCAGTATCGAAGGCGCCACCGCGCAACTGGCCGGCATGCGCCGTGCGCGGACTGACCTCAATGCCCAGGCGGACTCGCTGCAACAACAGTTGAGCAACCTGCAACCACTGGCCGACAACGGCTACATCCCGCGCAACCGCTTGATGGAATATCAGCGCCAACTGTCGCAAGTGCAGCAGCAACTGGCGGAAAACACCGGTGAAAGCGGTCGCGTGGAGCAGGGCATCCTCGAATCGCGCCTGAAACTGCAACAGCACAGTGAGGAATATCAGAAGGAAGTCCGCACGCAACTGGCCGACGCGCAGTTGAAAAGCGTCACCCTGTCCGAACAATTGACCTCCGCCGGTTTCGATCTGCAACACAGCGAAATCGTCGCCACGGCGGATGGCGTGGCGGTCAATCTGGGCGTACATACCGAAGGCGCGGTGGTGCGTCAGGGCGAGACCCTGCTGGAGATCGTTCCGCAAGGCACCACCCTGGAAGTGGAAGGACATTTGCCGATCAACCTGATCGACAAGGTTGGCACGCACCTGCCGGTGGACATCCTGTTTACCGCGTTCAACCAGAGTAAAACCCCGCGTGTACCCGGTGAAGTCAGCCTGATTTCCGCCGACCAGATGGTCGATGAGAAAACCGGCGTGCCGTACTACGTGTTGCGCAGCAGCGTCAGCGATCAGGCCATGGAAAAGCTCAATGGTCTGGTGATCAAGCCCGGCATGCCGGCAGAAATGTTTGTGCGCACCGGTGAACGCTCACTCCTCAACTATCTGTTCAAACCGCTGCTCGACCGGGCCGGCTTTGCGTTGACCGAAGAATAAGGATGTCCGGCTGTATGAATAAGCTTTCCATGCTCGGGGCGGCATTGATGCTGCTCGCGAGTCACTCGGCAGTGGCGGCGATGGGGCCGTTCGAGATCTACGAACAGGCGTTGCGCAATGATCCGGTGTTCCTCGGTGCGATCAAGGAGCGTGACGCCGGCCTGGAGAACCGCGCCATTGGCCGCGCCGGGCTGCTGCCGCGAATCGGTTACACCTATAACAAGGGCCGCAATACCTCGAAGGCCACGTCCCTCGATGAACGAGCGCGCAATCGTACGGACGAGCGCAATTACAGCAGTTACGGCTCGGCCCTGACGCTACAACAACCGTTGCTCGATTACGAAGCCTATGCGGCATATCGCAAGGGCGTGGCGCAGTCGTTGTTCGCTGACGAGAACTTTCGCGGCAAGAGCCAGGAACTGTTGGTACGGGTGCTGGATAACTACACCAAAGCCTTGTTTGCCCAGGATCAGATCGATATCGCCCAAGCGAAGAAGAAGGCTTACGAACAGCAGTTCCAGCAGAACGAGCACATGTTCAAGCAGGGCGAAGGCACGCGCACCGACATTCTCGAAGCCGAGTCGCGTTATGAGCTGGCGACCGCTGAGGAGATCGAAGCGCGCAACGAACAGGATGCCGCGCTGCGTGAGCTGGGCGCGCTGGTTGGCGCACCTTTCGTGGACATCAGCGATCTGGCGCCGCTGGATCAGAATTTCCAGACCTTCGCGCTGATGCCGGCCAATTTCGACACTTGGCACGAAATGGCGATCAGCAATAACCCGAACCTGGCCTCCCAACGTCAGGCCGTGGAAGTGGCGCGGTACGAGGTAGAGCGCAACCGTGCCGGGCATCTGCCGAAAATCAACGCCTATGCCTCGATGCGGCAGAACGAATCGGAAAGCGGCAACACCTACAACCAGCGCTACGAAACCAACACCATCGGCCTGGAAGTCAGCGTGCCGTTGTATGCCGGCGGCGGGGTGTCGGCCTCGACGCGTCAGGCCAGCCGCACCATGGAACAGGCCGAGTACGAACTGGATGGCAAGACCCGCGAGACGCTGATTGAACTGCGTCGTCAGTTCAGCGCCTGCCTGTCCGGAGTGAATAAATTACGCGCTTACCAGAAAGCCCTCACCTCGGCGGAAGCGCTGGTGATTTCGACCAAGCAAAGCATTCTCGGCGGTGAACGAACCAATCTCGATGCGTTAAACGCCGAGCAGCAGTTGTTCACCACCCGCCGCGATCTGGCACAGGCGCGGTACGACTATTTGATGGCCTGGACCAAGTTGCATTACTACGCCGGCACCTTGAACGAACAGGATCTGGCGCGGGTGGATGAGGCCTTCGGACAAGGCCCGAAAACCCGATAACACCGCAAATCCCTGTAGGCGCTGCCGAAGACTGCGATCTTTTGACTTTATGTTTTGAAGATCAAGATCAACAGATCGCAGCCTGCGCCCCAGCGCTTACACAACAATAAGAAAGTGAGTGGTGAACATGGAAGTACGCATCAAGCCGATATCGGTCGGCACCCTGTTGCTCGCAGTTTCCGTTTCCCAGGCCCAGGCTCAGTACCTGGAATCCGGTAAACCCGGCGATCCCGCCAGTTGGCGCAGCGCCGAGTTCCTGCGCGACTGGGGCCTTCAGCGCATGCAGGCCGATCAGGCTTACGCGGCGGGCATCACCGGCAAAGGCGTGAAAATCGGCGCTCTCGATTCCGGCTTCGATGCCGCCCATCCCGAGTTCGCCACTGACCGTTATCACCCGGTACTGGCCAGCGGCAGTTACATTGACGGCTCACTGTTCAACGTCGACGGCACCCTCAACCCCAACAACGATTCCCACGGCACTCACGTGGTCGGCACCATGGGCGCGTCCCGTGACGGCACGGGCATGCACGGCGTGGCTTACAACGCGCAGATCTACGTCGGCAACACCAACAAGAACGACAGTTTCCTGTTCGGCCCCAACCCAGATCCGCGTTATTTCAAAGCGGTGTACGACGCACTGGCCGATGCCGGCGTGCGCGCGATCAACAACAGTTGGGGCAGCCAGCCGCCGGATGTCAGCTACCGCACACTGGCCGACCTGCACGCCGCTTACGCCCAGCACTTCAACAAAGGCACCTGGCTCGACGCGGCTGCCGATGTTTCCCGTCGCGGCGTGATCAACGTGTTCAGCGCCGGCAACAGTGGTTATCCGAACGCCAGCGTACGCTCGGCGCTGCCGTACTTTCAGCCGGATCTTGAAGGCCACTGGCTGGCGGTCTCCGGGTTGGATCAGAGCAATCAGCAGAAGTACAACCAGTGCGGTATCGCCAAGTACTGGTGCATCACCACCCCCGGGGCGAAGATCGACAGCACGATTCCTGGCGGCGGTTATGCGATCAAGTCCGGCACGTCGATGTCGGCGCCGCACGCCACTGGCGCACTGGCGTTGGTGATGGAACGTTACCCGTACATGAGCAATCAGCAGGCACTCGAAGTGCTGCTGACCACCGCCACGCAACTCGATGGCTCAGTGACCGATGCACCCAGCGAGCGGGTCGGCTGGGGCGTGGCCAACCTGAACCGGGCGATGCGCGGGCCGGGGCAATTGCTCGGGGCGTTTGACGCCAATCTCGCGGCCGGGCAAAGCGATGTCTGGAGCAATGACATCTCCGACAAGGCGCTGATCCAGCGTCAGAGCGAAGACCTCGCCGAACACAGCGCCTGGCAGCAGACCTTGCAAGACAAAGGTTGGCAGAACGGTGTTGCCGCCGGTGCCAGTCAGCAGGATCAGACGGATTATGCCGTCGGTATGGCCCGCGATGCTGCTGCGTCAACCCGGGTTTATCAGGGCAGCCTGATCAAGTCCGGAGCAGGGCGTTTGCTGCTTACCGGGGAAAACACCTATCGCGGCCCGACCACGATCAACGGCGGCCTGTTAAGCGTCAATGGCTCGCTGGTTTCGGCGGTTACCGTCAATAACGGCGGCACCCTGGGTGGCTCCGGACAGATCGGCTCGCTGACCGCCAACAGCGGCGGCCGTGTTGCGCCCGGCAACTCCATCGGTACCTTGAACGTCGCCGGTGACGTCACCTTCGCGCCGGGCTCTACCTACGCCGTTGAATTGTCGCCGACCAGCAGCGATCGCATCGTCGCCGGTGGCACAGCGACTATCAGCGGCGCCACGGTCAGCCTGTCGCTGGAAAACAGCCCGACCTTGCTCAGCACCGCCGAGGCGCAAAGCCTGCTCGGCCGTCAGTACGACATCTTGCAAGCAGGCGGTGGCATACAGGGGCAGTTCGGTGCGGTGCTGCCGGATTACCTGTTCATCGGCGGCAGTCTCGATTACGCGGCCAACGGTATTCAACTCGATATCGAACGCAACGCGACGTCCTTCGCCAGCGTCGGCCAAACCCCGAACCAGCGTTCGGTGGCCGCTGCCGTCGAAGGTTTGGGCGCGGGCAACTCAGTCTACGAAAGCCTGCTGCTGTCGGCGGACGCAGCTTCCGCACAACAAGCCTTCCAGCAACTGAGCGGCGAAATCTACCCAGCGATGGGCACGATGCTGATCAACGACAGCCGCCAGTTGCGCGATACCGTGGGCGAACGCCTGCACGATGCCTCGGCCAAACAAAACAACGGCTGGATCAAGGCACTCGGGGCGTGGGGCTCGACTGATTCAAACCATGACACGGCGGGTTACAGCACCTCATTGGGTGGGTTGTTGGCCGGTGTCGACGGCGCACTGGACGAACAGACCCGCATCGGTCTGGTCACCGGTTACAGCGACAGCTCGTTGAGCATGGGCTCGGGCACGCACTCGTCAGCCAAAGTCGACAGCTATCACCTCGGCGCTTACGCCGGACGCGAGATCGGCGCCTGGCGTCTGAGCACCGGCGCGGCCTACAGCTGGCATCGCGCCGATGTGAAGCGCGATCTGCAATACGGCAACGTCAGCGCCAAACAGAAAGCCAAGGTTGATGCGGCGACCACTCAAGTGTTCGGCGAGGCGGCTTATCGATTGCACCTGCAACCGTTGGCGCTGGAACCGTTCGCCAATCTCGCTTACGTGCATCTGGACACCGAAGGCTTCACTGAGAAGGGCGACGCAGCCGCGCTGAACAGCTCCGGCGATCAGCGTGATGCGGTGCTCAGCACCCTCGGTGTGCGGGCGATCAAGACCTTCAACCTGTCGGCGCAGCAGACACTGGATGTCAGCGGCCATCTCGGCTGGCAGCACAGCCTGAGCGATATCGATTCCGAGCAGCATCTGCGCTTTGCCAGCGGTGGCACGCCGTACTCGGTGGAGAGTTCGGCGCTGGTCCGCGATGCCGCGCTGGTCGGCGTGCAAGCCAGTCTGGCATTGAGCAAGGACGTGCGGGTGAACCTGGATTACAACGGACAACTGGCCAGTCGCGAGAAGAGCCACGGCGTTGGTTTGAGCTTGAACTGGCAGTTCTGAACCACCGTTGATCACATACCTGTGGCGAGGGAGCTTGCTCCCGCTGGGGCGCGAAGCGGCCCCTGCATTTTCCAGTGGAATCGCGGATGCAGGTTTTGCGGCTGCTGCGCAGCCGATCGGGGATAAATCCCCTCGCCACAGGAAGATATTCTCAGCATTTGAGATAGACGGATTTTTCGCAACATCACTAAGGAAGGTCGCTGGATGAACAACAACAATACCCCCGCGCAAACGGGTGGCCGCTTTGCCCTGAAAACGCTGACTTGCGCCGTGTTGTACGCACTCACCACCATGGGCTCCGCGCACGCTGCGTCCTATGTGGAAAGTGGTCGCACGGGCGATCCGTCGAGTTGGCGCAGCGCCGAATTCCAGGCTGACTGGGGTTTGGGCGCCATCGGTGCCGATCATGCCTACGCTGCTGGCTACACCGGCAAAGGCGTCAAACTGGGCATTTTCGACCAGCCGGTTTACGCCGCGCATCCGGAGTTTTCCGGCAGTAACAAAGTCATCACCCTGGTCACCAGCGGCATTCGCGAATACACCGACCCGTACATTCCGGTGAAAGCCGGGGATGCGTTCCGCTATGACGGTTCACCCTCGGTTGGCTCCGACGGCAAGCTCGGCGCCCACGGCACTCACGTCGGCGGTATTGCGGCGGGCAGCCGTGACGGCGGGCCGATGCACGGCGTGGCGTTCGGCGCGCAGATCATCAGCGCTGACAACGGCGATCCGGGCCCGGAAGATGGCATCGTTCGCGGTAACGATGGCGCGGTGTACAAGGCCGGTTGGGACGCGCTGATCGCCAGCGGCGCGCGGATCATCAACAACAGTTGGGGTATCGGCATCACCGACCGTTTCGACCTCGGTGGCCGCGACCCGGCGTACCCGCACTTCACCGTCAACGACGCGCAGGTGCAGTTCAACGAGATCCGCACGTTGCTCGGCACCAAACCCGGCGGCGCCTATGACGGCGCCATCGCCGCGGCGCGCAGCGGGATCGTGACGATTTTCGCCGCCGGCAACGACTACAACCTCAATAACCCGGACGCCATCGCCGGCCTCGGCTATTTCGTCCCGGATATCGCACCGAACTGGATCACCGTCGCCGCGCTACAACAGAATCCGGATCTGGCCAGCGCCAATCCGTACATCATGAGTACGTTCTCTTCGCGCTGCGGTTATACCGCGAGCTTCTGCGTCTCGGCGCCGGGTACGAAAATCTACAGCGCGATCATCGAAGGCACCAACGCCGACAACCTGACCACCGGCTACAAAAATTACAACGGCACCTCGATGGCTGCGCCACACGTGGCCGGCTCCATGGCGGTGCTGATGGAGCGCTTCCCGTACATGACCGGCGATCAGGTCGCCACGGTATTGCGTACCACCGCCACCGACCTCGGCGCACCGGGCATCGACGCCTTGTATGGCTGGGGCATGATCAACCTGCGCAAGGGCATTGATGGCCCGTCGATGTTCGTCACCGAGCAGGACATTCCTGAAGAGTTTCGTATTCAGGGGGCGTACGGTTCCGGCCAGTTCGTTGCGGATCTGCCGGGCATCGGCGCGATCATCGATCAGGGCAAACCCACCGAGCGTGTGTGCACCGACATCACTTGCGGCCTCGACACCTGGCGCAACGACATTTCCGGCCACGGCGGTTTGACCAAGCAAGGTATCGGCACTCTGGTGCTGACTGGCAACAACACCTACAGCGGCCCGACCCTGGTCAATCAGGGCCGACTGGCCATCAACGGTTCGCTGCAATCGGCGGTCACCGTCAATGACGGCGGCATCCTTGGCGGTAATGGCCGCATCGGCACGTTGTCGGTGAACAGCGGCGGCACTGTGGCGCCGGGCAATTCGATCGGCACCCTGAACGTGGCGGGTGACGTGACTTTCGCGCCGGGTTCGACCTACGCGGTAGAGCTGTCGCCGACCAGCAGCGACCAGATCGTCGCCACTGGCAAAGCAGTAATCGAAGGCGCCACCGTGACCATGTCGCTGGAAAACAGCCCGACCTTGCTGACCACCGGCGAAGTCAAAAGCTTGCTCGGTACGCAATACAACATCCTGCAAGCGGCCGGCGGCATTGAAGGACGCTTCGGTCAGGTGCTGCCGGATTATGCGTTCCTCGGCGGCACGCTCGATTATTCGGCGGGCGGCATTCAACTGGCCGTGGGGCGTAACGACGCGGCGTTCGCCAGCGTCGGCCTGACGCCTAACCAGCGTGCTGTCGGTGCCGCTGCCGAGCGCTTGGGCGCGGGCAATGCGCTGTTCGAAACCCTGCTGTTGTCGCCCAATGCCGCTTCGGCGCAGCAAGCCTTCCAGCAGTTGTCCGGCGAGATTCATCCGGCCATCGGCACGATGTTGATCAACGACAGCCGTTACCTGCGCGATGCCGTGGGCGAACGTCTGCGCGAGCGTGATCTGTTCGACGCCAATGCGCCGACTGACGATCGCAGCAACGCCTGGGTCAAGGTGCTCGGTGCCTGGGGCAAAAGCGATGGCGGGCATGACTATGCCGATTCCAACAGTTCCATCGGCGGCTTGCTGGCCGGTGTCGACGGCTTGATCGCTGAAGATACTCGCCTCGGTTTCGTTACCGGTTATAGCGACAGCTCGTTGAGCATGGGCAGTGGCACGCATTCGTCGGCATCCGTCGACAGCTACCACTTGGGTGCGTATCTGGGCCATGAAATCGATGCACTGCGTCTGACGGTTGGTGGCGCTTATAGCTGGCATCGCATCGACGTGAAGCGTGATCTGCAATTCGGCGACGTCAGCGGCAAGCAGAAGGTCAAACGCGATGCGACCACGGCGCAACTGTTCACCGAAGCGGCCTATGACTTGGGTCTGCAACCGATGAACCTGGAGCCGTTCGCCAATCTGGCTTACGTGCACCTGAACAGCGACAGCTTCACCGAGAAGGGTGATGCCGCCGCACTGAAGGGCGGTGAAGACAATCGCGATGCGGTGTTGTCGACCCTCGGTGTCCGCGCCAAGCGCACGTTTGCCCTGTCGGACAAGCATCAACTGGAACTGGGCGCGACGCTGGGCTGGCAGCACAACCTGAGCAGCGTCGACTCTGAAAACCATCTGGCATTCGCCAACGGCAACAGCGCGTTCAACGTGCAGAGCGTGTCGCTGGATCGTGATGCGGCGGTGGTCGGCGTGCGCGCCGGGCTGGCGCTCAATCGCGATGTGCGGGTGAACCTTGATTACAACGGGTTGATCGGTAGCAACGAGAAAGACCACGGTGTGGGTCTGACCCTCGACTGGCAGTTCTAAAGGAGGGCTGGCCGTTCCAGAGGGAACTGCCAGCACTTGTTTGAAGGAAGAGAGAGCACAACATGGGACTTTTTGATTACAAAAATGCCGATGGCAAAGCGTTGTACAGTGATGCCATCGCCCTGACGCTGTATGCCTACACGCCGACCGGGCAAGCCTTGCCGGGGACTGCCTGGAAGCCGGTCAGCGCGACAGCCCTGGGATACCAAGGCAAGGTCGGTGCGCAGGGCACGTTCTTCGGCGAGAAGGACGGTTTCACCAGCGCCGAAGCCGAAGTGCTCGGCAAGTACGACGCTGCCGGCAAGTTGATCGGTATTGGCATTGCCTTTCGTGGCACCGGCGGGCTGGGTTACAGCGACACCTTCGGCGACATGAAAAACAACCTGTTGGCCGCCGTCGGGCCGTCGGATTACGCCACGCAATACGCAAAAAACGCCTTCGACAATTTGCTCAAGGCTGTTGCGGCTTTCGCCATCGTCAATGGCATCGCCGCCAAAGACGTGCTGATCAGCGGCCACAGCCTCGGCGGGCTCGGGGTTAACAGCGTTGCGGAGTTGAGCGCGAGCAACTGGGGTGGTTTCTTCAAAGACGCCAACTATGTGTCTTTTGCCTCGCCGACCCAGAGCAGCACCGGCAACAACGTGCTGAACATCGGTTACGAGAACGATCCGGTGTTCCGCGTGCTCGATGGCACCACGTTCAGCACTGCGTCGATGGGCAAGCACGACAAGCCGCATGATTCGACCACCGACAACATCGTCAACTTCAACGACAACTACGCGTCTACCGCGCAAAACCTGGTGCCGTTCAGCATCGTCAATCCGCTGAACTGGTCGGCCCACAGTTCGCTGGGATATGCCGACGGCTTGAACCGAGTGATCGACTCCAGGTTCTACGGCCTGACCCACAAGGACTCGACCATCATCGTCTCCAACCTTGAGGACGCGTCACGGGGTAAAACCTGGGTCGAAGACTTGGGTCGCAGCGGTGAGGCACACACCGGCAGCACGTTCATCATCGGTACGCAAAGCAACGACTGGCTCAAGGGTGGGGCGGGTAACGACTTCCTTGAAGGTCTGGGCGGTGATGATCGTTTCCGTGATGACGGCGGCTTCAACATCCTCCTAGGCGGCCAGGGCCACAACACCTTCGAGTTGCAGAAACCGTTGCAGAACTTCAGCTTCGCCAACGACGGTGACGGCACGCTGTACGTGCGAGATGCCTATGGCGGCATCAGCATGACCCGCGACATCGGTGCGCTGGTGAGCAAGGAGTCGGGGTCGTGGTGGGGCAGCAAGGAGATCACTTGGGGCGTCACGGCCAAGGGTTTGACCAATGGCAGCGAGCTGACCCAGTACAACCATTCGCTTAGCGGCGATGGCTACGGCAATGCGCTGCACGCCACCAATGACGGCGACTGGTTGTTCGGGCTGGGCGGCGACGACAAGCTGATCAGCGACAAGGGCCATGTGACCTTCGTCGGCGGCGCCGGCAATGATGTGATGACGGCGGTGGGAGGCAACAACACCTTCCTGTTCAGCGGTGCGTTCGGCTTTGATGCCATCAACGGCTATCAGGGCAGCGACAAACTGGTGTTCATGGGCGTCGAAGGCGCGGGGCAGGGCTACGACTACAAGCAGCATGCTTCGCAGTCGGGCGGCGATACCGTGCTGAAGATTGGCGAGTTTGCCGTGACCCTTGTGGGGGTTGGAGTGGCTAACCTGTCGGACGCAAGTTTCGTGTTCGCCTGAACAGTAATCCTGTAGGAGCTGTCGAGTGAAACGAGGCTGCGATCTTTTGATCTTGCTTTAAAGAGCAAAGTCAAAAAATCGCAGCCTTCGGCAGCTCCTACAGTGTCCGCGTTAAGAAGTGTTGTATCGAAATGCTCCGGGGCGTCCCGCGAGGGGCGCCCTGGCTGTGAGCTATCTCTGACAATTCCAACAAAAGAGAGGCAATGGCAATGGGTGTGTATGACTACAAAAACTTCGGTACAGCCGATTCCAAGGCGTTGTTCAGCGACGCCATGGCCATCACGCTGTATTCCTACCACAACCTCGATAACGGCTTTGCCGCCGGTTATCAGCACAACGGCTTCGGCCTGGGCCTGCCGGCCACGCTGGTCACCGCACTGATTGGTGGCACCGATTCACAAGGCGTTATCCCCGGCATTCCGTGGAATCCCGATTCGGAAAAACTCGCCCTTGAGGCCGTGAAAAAGGCCGGCTGGACGCCGATCACCGCCTCGCAATTGGGTTACGACGGCAAGACCGACGCGCGCGGAACCTTCTTCGGCGAGAAGGCCGGATACACCAGCGCTCAGGTGGAAATCCTCGGCAAATACGACGCCCAGGGCCATCTCACCGAACTGGGCATTGCCTTTCGTGGCACCAGCGGCCCGCGAGAAATCCTCATCGGCGATTCGATTGGCGACGTGATCAACGACCTGCTTGCGGCATTCGGCCCCAAGGACTACGCCAAGAATTACGTTGGTGAAGCGTTCGGCAATCTGCTCAATGACGTGATGGCGTTCGCCAAGGCCAACGGCCTCACCGGTAAAGATGTGCTGGTCAGCGGCCACAGCCTCGGCGGGCTGGCGGTCAACAGCATGGCGGACTTGAGCGGCGGCAAGTGGGGCGGGTTCTTTGCCGACTCCAACTACATCGCTTACGCCTCGCCAACCCAGAGCAGCACCGACAAGGTGCTCAACGTCGGCTACGAAAACGACCCGGTATTCCGCGCTCTCGACGGCTCGACCTTCACTGGCGCCTCGGTTGGCGTTCACGATGCACCGAAGGAATCGGCCACCGACAACATCGTCAGCTTCAACGATCACTACGCTTCGAACGCGTGGAATGTGCTGCCGTTTTCGATCTTGAATATTCCGACGTGGATCTCGCACTTGCCGACGGCTTATGGCGACGGCATGAACCGGATCGTCGAGTCAAAGTTCTATGACCTGACCAGCAAGGACTCGACGATCATCGTCGCCAACCTGTCAGACCCGGCGCGGGCCAACACCTGGGTGCAGGATCTGAACCGCAACGCCGAGACCCACAAGGGCAGCACTTTCGTCATCGGCAGCGACGGCAATGACCTGATCCAGGGCGGCAGCGGCAACGACTATCTGGAAGGCCGCGCCGGCAACGACACCTTCCGTGATGGCGGCGGCTACAACATGATCCTTGGCGGGCAGGGCAGCAATACGCTGGACTTGCAGAAGTCGGTGAACACCTTCGACTTTGCCAATGACGGCGCGGGCAATCTGTACATTCGCGATGCCGGCGGCGGGTTCAGCATCACCCGCGACATCGGCGCCATTGTCACCAAGGAACCGGGTTTTCTCTGGGGGTTGTTCAAGGATGATGTGACCCACAGCGTCACGGCCAGCGGCTTGAAGGTTGGCAACAATGTCACGGCCTATGAGTCGAGCGTGAAGGGCAGCAACGGCGCTGACACACTCAAGGCTAATGCCAGCGGCGACTGGTTGTTTGGACTCGATGGCAACGATCACTTGATTGGTGGCGCGGGCAACGATGTGTTTGTCGGTGGCGCCGGCAATGACCTGATGGAGTCGGGGGGCGGGGCGGACACGTTCCTGTTCAACGGCGCGTTCGGCCAGGATCGGGTGGTCGGCTTTACCGCCAACGACAAACTGGTGTTCCTTGGCGTGCAGGGTGTGTTGCCGAACGACGACTTCCGCGCCCACGCCACGGCGGTCGGGCAGGATACGGTGCTGAAGTTTGGCGGCGACTCTGTGACATTGGTTGGGGTTGCGCTGAATAGCCTGAGTGGCGATGGCATCGTGATCGCCTGACACATCGATAACCTGTGGCGAGGGGATTCATCCCCGATGGGTTGCGTAGCAACCCCAATTGCGCCGACCGTGGCAGGCCTGAAACACCGCCTGCCCGGATTTTACGACTGCTGCGCAGACGATCGGGGATAAATCCCCTCGCCACAAAGTGTATTTGACGTGACTTGTCAGCCACTCTCCGACTCAAACCCTGTGCAAACAGAAAATGCGGCCTAAAGCCAGCACGTGCACACACGTTCTATAGCTAGCCGCCATTGAGCACAGGAGATTCAATCGTGAAAGGTTTCAAGGGGTATGTTGGTGTAGCGGGACTGGCGCTGTTAGCGGCCAATGCCTGGGCCGATCTGCCTCAAAGCTCGATTCTGAGCCGTTATGGCGTCACCACCGATCAGTTGCCGAGCCCGGCGAAAACCGAGGTGGTTGAACCGGTTGAAGAGAAAAGCCGCTTTCAGATCCAGCCCGAACAACCGTTCGTGACGATTCGTCTGGGTGACGGCAAGCAGCCACAAACCACCGGCAACCTGAGCATCGATCGCATGGCGCAGCAGGATCTGGAACGTTGCCAGCGTTTGCAGGGTGAACTGGCCAAGCGTGGCGGAACGTACTTGAACTGCGACAACAGCATCCCGGGCATGACTGTCGATCAATGATGTTTTTGTAGGAGCTGCCGAAGGCTGCGATCTTTTGATCTTGAACTTGCAAATCAAAAGATCGCAGCCTTCGGCAGCTCCTACAGGGGTATTGCTTCGTCAGTCTTCCTTGCGCACCGTGGCCACTTCATCGGCCCGCACTTTCACCTTGGCGCCGGAAATATCCTCGAACTCATAGAAGCCGTCGTCGGTTTTGGTCTTCGGCATGTCCTTGGTCAAATACTGGGTGCCGTTCTGCAAGGTGACCACGGTCTGGGTCGAGCAACCGCCCAATGCCAGCAGGGCAGCTACCGCCAGCGGGATGCCCAGAGTCTTGATTTTGATACCCACGTCTAATTCCTCATTCGCTGTGATACCGAGCATTGTCGGTGTTCTAACGCGGTTGGTGCCATAGCGCCGGAAAAAGTTCGATAGGCCGGTGAAAAAATGCCATTGATCTTTTTCCGTTTGCGCCGGGGCGGGCAGAGCTGTTATCTGTACGCATAACCAGTACTCGCTCGCCATGGCCCTGAATCCCCGTGACTGCCAATCCCCTCGATGATCCGTTCTATTACCTCAACAACTTCCGGCAAGTGCTTGATTGGCTTGAGCTTCGCTACGCCGATTTGATGAGCGAACACGAGCTGGCATTTATTCACGATTTCAAAGCGTTGCCCAAAGCCTCGCAGGGCTTGCTGGTGCGAATGGTGATGCGCAAGGGTGTGCATTTTCGCGCGAGCAAGCTCAACTATGTGGAAATCGGCGATATCGCCCACGCGGCGCAGCCATTGCTGGATCAGGGCTGGATCGATGAACACGCCCCACTGGCGATTGCCGAACTCTTCGACGTATTGCTCAAGGCCGAAATTCTGCAAGCCTTCGGCGACGTTATCGAACAACCCAAGGGGCGCAAGGACGACTGGCTGCCGATGCTTGCCGAGCAATTCGCCGAACCGCGCAGTTTGCGCGAATGGGCACCGGCGCTTGCAGATCGATTGTTCAGCCTGGCCATCATGGACCTTTGCGATCGCTTGCGCCTGATGTTCTTCGGCAACCTGTATCAGGATTGGTCCGAGTTCGTGCTGGCTGACCTCGGCATCTTCACCTACGAGAAAGTCGAGTTCAGCGGCGATTCCCGAGGCTTGCGCAGCCGTGAGGACGTCGACGCCTGCCTGTTTCTGCACAACTGCCAATTACGTTTCGAAGCTGGCGAACCGCTGGCAACCATTGTCGAACAAGTCAGTGCCTTGCACTTCGACAACCCTTGGCTGCAGCGTCGGCGCAACAAGGTACTTTTCCAGATCGGTCAGTACTGTGAGCGCATCACCGAGTTCGCCCTGGCCCTGGACATTTACCGCAATTGCGCCTATCCCGGCGCCCGATTGCGGATGATCCGCGTCCTTGAGCGTTGCAGTGAATTCGCTTTGGCGCTGGAAATCGCCACGCTCGCCGAGCAGGCACCGCAAAGCGCCACCGAGCAGCAAGGCTTGCAGCGCATGGTGCCGCGACTGCGCCGCAAGCTCGGTGGCCCGCCACTCAAACGGCTGGCGCCTCGACCGGTAGAACGTCTCGATCTGCACTTGCCGCGCACTGATCCGGCGCTGTCGGTGGAGTTTTACGTGCAGGCGCATCTGCATGACGACGACGGCCCGGTGCATTACGTGGAAAACAGCCTGATCAACTCATTGTTCGGTCTGTTGTGCTGGCCGGCAATTTTTGCGCCGCTGCCGGGGGCGTTTTTTCACCCGTTCCAGCGTGGCCCTGTGGATCTGCTCAATGAAGATTTCCAGCAGCGTCGTGCCGATCTGTTCGACGCTTGCCTCGCCGAACTCGATGACGGCCGTTATGCCGAGACCATCCGCGCGCGGTTTGTCGCCAAGTGGGGCGTGCAGTCGCCGTTCGTGTTCTGGGGCGCCTTGAATGAAGCGCTGCTTGAGCAAGCGCTGGCCTGCCTGCCCGCCGAACACCTCAAACACTGGTTCAACCGTTTGCTGCTCGACATCAAGGCCAACCGCGCCGGGATGCCCGACCTGATCCAGTTCTGGCCACAGCACAAAACCTACCGGATGATCGAAGTCAAAGGCCCGGGCGACCGTTTGCAGGACAATCAACTGCGCTGGCTGGAGTTCTGTCACGAGCACCAGATGCCGGTGGCCGTGTGTTACGTGCAATGGGCGGAGCAGAGCGCTTGAGCTACAGCATTGCGGTGCGGGCGCTGTGCGAGTTCACTGCCAAGACCGGCGACCTCGACCTGCGTTTCACCCCATCACCCACGGCGCTGGAGGGCATTGCCGGCCATCGCACCGTGGCCTCACGGCGTAATGACCAGTACCAGAGCGAAGTGGCGCTCGAAGGTGAGTTTCGCCAGTTGAAGGTCAAGGGCAGGGCGGACGGCTACGATCCGGCGCAGAACTGCCTGGAAGAAGTCAAAACCTATCGCGGCGACCTGAGCAAGCAACCGCCCAATCACCGCCAGTTGCACTGGGCGCAAGCGAAGGTCTACGGCTGGCTGATGTGTCGCAAACTCGATCTTGCGCAGATCAACGTGGCGCTGGTGTATTTCGACATCGTCAGCGAGAAGGAAACCTGCCTGGTCGAAGCCTTCAGCGCCGAGGCCTTGCAGGTCTTTTTCGAGCAGCAATGCAGCTTGTTCCTTTATTGGGCCGAGCAGGAAATGGCCCACCGCGACGCCCGCAATCTGGCCGCGCAGCATCTGGCCTTTCCTCACCCGGACTTTCGTCCCGGCCAACGGCATCTGGCTGAATCGGTGTTCAAAGCGGTGAGTACCGGCCGTTGTCTGATGGCGCAGGCGCCAACCGGCATCGGCAAAACCCTCGGCACGCTGTTCCCGATGCTCAAGGCGCTGGCGCCGCAGCAACTGGACAAGGTGTTCTTTCTGACCGCCAAGACGCCCGGGCGCAAACTGGCGCTGGATGCCAGTCAGGTGTTGTTCGATCAATCCGAGACCTTGCCGCTGCGAGTATTGGAAATGGTCGCCCGGGACAAGGCCTGTGAACACCCGGACAAGGCCTGCCACGGTGAATCCTGCCCCTTGGCCCAAGGCTTCTATGATCGTCTGCCCGCCGCCCGGGAAGCGGCCAGTCGCATCAAGCTGCTCGATCAGGCCGCGATGCGCGAAGTCGCCGCGCAGCATACGGTGTGTCCGTATTACCTGAGCCAGGAAATGGCTCGTTGGGCTGATGTGGTGATCGCCGATTACAACTATTACTTTGATTTCAGCGCGCTGCTGTACGGTCTGGCGCAGCTCAATCAGTGGAAGGTCGCGGTGTTGGCGGACGAGGCGCACAACCTGGTCGAGCGCGGCCGGCAGATGTACAGCGCCAGTCTTGATCAGGCGACGCTGGGCGGTGTGCGCAAAACCGCCCCCGAAGCGCTGAAAAAGTCCCTGCAACGGGTCAACCGCGAATGGAATGCGCTGCATGCGCCGCAACTGGCGGCGTATCAGGCCTACGACAAGGCGCCGGAAAAACTGCTTCAGGCGATTTCCCTGTGTTGCTCAGCCATCGGCGATTACCTCAATGATCATCCGCAAGGGCTGGACAGTGGCTTGCAGAACTTCTACTTCGACCTGCTGCAATTTGGCCGGGTGGCGGAGCTGTACGACGAGCATTACCTGTTCGACATCAGTAAACGCGACCTCGACCGCAAACGTCCGCTGTCTCAGCTGTGCCTGCGCAACGTGGTGCCCGCGGCATTTATTGGCCCGCGCCTGAAATCTGCGCGTAGCAGCGTACTGTTTTCCGCCACGCTCAGCCCGCGCAATTATTACGCCGACTTGCTCGGCACGCCGGCCGACACCGTGTGGATCGACGTCGAGTCGCCGTTCAGCGCCGAGCAATTACAGGTGCAGATCGTCAGCCGCATCTCCACGCGATTCAATCATCGGAAGGCGTCTCTGGCTCCCATCGTTGAACTGATCGCCCGTCAGTTCAGTGAACGGCCGGGCAATTATCTGGCGTTCTTCAGCAGTTTCGATTACCTGCAACAGGTGGCGACCTTGTTGGCCGAGCGGCATCCGCACATCACCCTGTGGCAGCAATCGCGCGGCATGGTCGAGGGCGCGCGGCAGGCCTTTCTCGATCAATTCACCGCCGATAGCCAGGGCGTCGGCTTTGCCGTATTGGGCGGCGCCTTCGGTGAGGGCATCGATTTACCCGGCGCGCGGTTGATCGGCGCCTTCATCGCCACGCTGGGGCTGGCGCAGCTCAACCCGGTCAATGAACAGTTGAAACGGCGGATGGCGGCGATCTTCGGTGCCGGTTACGACTACACCTACCTGTTCCCCGGCGTGCAGAAAGTGGTGCAGGCCGCAGGGCGCGTTATCCGCACCCGCGAGGATCGCGGCGTGGTGATGCTGATCGACGATCGCTTCGCCGCGAGCCGGATCAAACAACTGTTGCCGCGTTGGTGGGCCATCCAGCATGAACCGGTCGCTTCCCAAATGTCCGGATTGCCGCATACTCCTGCCCATGACTTTGTGCGGTGAATGTAATGAGCGAAAAGAACAAGTCCGTGGCGATCGAAGAGATGCGCTTTCGGCTGTTGATCGACGCGGTGGTCGACTACGCGATCTACATGATCGACCCGGACGGCATCATCACCAGTTGGAACTCCGGCGCCAAGCGCTTCAAGGGTTACGAGGAGGCGGAAATCCTCGGCGAGCATTTTTCGCGGTTCTATACCGCTGATGATCGCGCGGCCGGCCTGCCGCAACGGGCGCTCGACACGGCGATCCGCGAAGGACGCTTCGAAGGCGAGGGCTGGCGGGTGCGCAAGGACGGCACGAACTTCTGGTCACACGTGGTCATTGATCCGATCATTGACCCGAGCGGCAAACTCCTGGGTTTCGCCAAGATCACTCGCGACCTGACCGACCGCAAGATGGCGGAAGAAACCCTCAAGCAGAGCGAGCAACAGTTCCGCCTGCTGGTGCAGGGCGTCACCGACTATGCGATCTACATGCTCAGCCCTGAAGGGCGAGTCAGTAACTGGAATCAGGGCGCGCAGCGGATCAAGGGTTACCTGCCGGAGGAAATCATCGGTCAGCATTTTTCGATTTTCTATACCCCCGAAGATCGTGAGCGCGGCGAGCCGCTGCGGGCGCTGGAGATCGCTACACGAGAGGGGCGCTTCGAGAACAAGAGCTGGCGCGTGCGCAAGGACGGCACGCGGTTTCTGGCGCATGTGGTGGTCGATGCGATTCGCGGAGAAACCGGTACGTTGCTCGGGTTTGCCAAGATTACCCGTGACGTCACCGAGGCCCATGAGGCGCAAGTCGCCCTGGAAAAGACTCGCGAGGCGCTGGCCCAGGCGCAGAAGATGCAAGCCATCGGCCAGCTCAGCGGCGGTATTGCCCACGACTTCAATAATCTGCTGACGGTCATTCTCGGCAACCTTGAGATCGTTCAGAAGCGCGTCGGCGACGACGCGAAGATCAGACGCTTGCTGGAAAACGCCACGCAAGGCGCTTTGCGCGGTGTGTCGCTGACCCAGCGCATGCTGGCGTTCGCCCGCCGTCAGGAACTCAAGACCGAATCGGTCGACATTCCACTGTTGGTGCAAGGCATCACCGGGCTGTTGCGCAGCTCCCTGGGGCCGGGTATTCGCATCGAGACGCAGTTTCCCGCAAACCTTGAACCGGTACTGGCGGACACCAATCAATTGGAGCTCGCCTTGCTCAACCTGGCGACCAACGCCCGCGATGCCATGCCTGAGGGTGGCAGTGTCATCATCAAGGCGCAGCCGGAAGTCGTGTTTGAACTCGGTCATTCTGACTTGGCGGCGGGTCGATATGTCTGCCTGAGCCTGACCGACACTGGTGAAGGGATGGATGAGCACACGCTGGCCATGGCCAAGGATCCGTTTTTCACCACCAAGGGCGTGGGCAAGGGCACCGGATTGGGGTTGTCGATGGTCTATGGTTTTATCGAGCAACTCGGTGGCCGCTTTATCCTCAAGAGCGAGAAAACGCAGGGCACCACGGCTGAACTGTGGATACCCGTGGCCGTTGAGGGCGAAACGGCCAAGCCGGTGTATCCGTCGACCGAACTTATCGCGGTGCCACGCCTGAGCGTATTGGTGGTGGACGACGATTCACTGGTGTTGACCAGCACCAGTCTGCTGCTCGAAGACCTCGGCCATCGCGTGGTCAGCGCCACGTCCGGCACCCAGGCCCTGGCGTTGTTCGATCAAGGCGAGGTCATTGACCTGATGATCACAGACATGGCCATGCCGCACATGAGCGGGGCGCAACTGGCGCATGCGGTGCGTCTGCTCAAACCGGATCTGCCGATCATCCTCGCCACGGGTTACGCCGAACGTCTGGAGGGTTTTTCGGCGCAATTACCGCGTCTGTCCAAGCCGTTCACGCAATTGAATCTGGTGGAGATCATTGCCCAGTCGATGAAATGAATCCGGCTGAACTTGTCCGTGGCAGAGCGCTTCTAAACGTTTTCCTGCTTCGGAGCGTGCGTCCCGTGCCTCGCATATTGACTCAGCCCACCGCTGAAGAAACACTGACCGAACATGACGCCAAGATGTTCGGCTCACCCAAGGAACGACTGGATTTCTATCGCCGTGAGATTCAGTACGAAACCAGCATCCTCGCCAATCGCACCGATGCCTATCTGGCGGCGCAGTCGTTTCTGGTGATTGCCTTTGCATCGTGCATGTCCAACCTCAACCCGGAGTGGGGCAAGTTGTTTACGCTGGTGGTGCCACCGTTCCTGGCGCTGCTCGGTCTGCTCAGCTCGCTCAACGCCTGGCCGGGGATTCGCGCAGCGTATGACATCATCGATCACTGGCACTTCAAACAGAGTCATTTGCTGCTCAGCGAGCCGTTAATGGGGCTGGCCTATGACGAGTCGCCGCTGTTCAGCGAGACGGAATCGAGCCACAAGGGGTATCGCAAGTCGCTGCTGTTCTCGGTGCGTACGCCGTGGATCTTTGCGACGTTCTGGGTGGTGTTGGGGAGTTATGCGGTGTTTATTCAGGTGACCAATCCGGGGGGATGAGTGCCGGATAGAAAAAGCCCGGTTTTCAACAGCCGGGCTTTTTCTTCACTTCAGTCACTCGGTAGTCTCAAGCTGCCGCCGCAACCCCTGCGAGTTCTGCACCGACATCGGAATCGGTGGGAAATCCTCGTTCAACACGCACAGATGCTCAATTGCATCGGCAAACTTCACATCGGCTTTTCGGCGTAACGCCCGGTACTGCTCAAACTGTTCGACATCCAAATGCCCGGTTTCGAGTAACTCATGAGCCGCCCTATTCAGCGCCTGCGCTTCTTCGAACAATTGACGATTGCGCTCCAGAGCCAACGCTCTGCAAGCCTTGATTTGCGCAGGAGTCGAGCATTCTTTCATGACCGTGACCTTATGTTTTCAAGGATTCCTTTTCATAGGCTTGTCGCCGCAGGGGAACCGAACCTGCCGGACCCCGTCGGACGGGGCCGGCGGGGGGTTATGGTTGTGACCATCGACCCTTACGCAGAGATCCATTTTTTTGCAGAAGATTTTCTAGGGCTTTTGATGCTTGCGTTGTTCATATCGAGCAAGGATCGGTTGGGTGCTGATCCCGTGGAGCAGAATGCTGAGCGCCACGACAGACAGCGTGATGTCGGTACACAGCGCCGCAACCGAGTCACTCAGGCCATGATTCAAGGCATAAAACAAATAGAAAAGACTGCCGATTCCGCGGATACCGAACCAGCCGATCAACAACCGCTGTCGCCCCTCCAGCAACGAGCCCCATGGCATCAGCGCTACGCACACCGGGCGAATCACGCAGAACAACACGCCGCCGACCAGCAAGGCCCGCCAGTCCCAATGTGTCACCAGCACCACGCCGAGCAGCGTTACCAGAAACACCTCCATAGCCCGTTCGACCAGACTGCCGAACGACAACATGTCGCCCATCATGATGCCGGCAGCGACCTGGCTGTTCTGTAGTTGCTCAGTGTCGCCATGTACCGCGTGTTGCGGCTCAACGTTCTGGTGGCCGACCACCGGCTGCACCAGATGTTCTGCGGGCGGCTGGCTGGCGCCCGTCGACTTCACTTCCTCCTGACGCAAGCCAAGCCCTGCGGCGAATACCGACAGGAACCCGTAGCCACCGATGGATTCAGCCACCACGTAGGCCAGAGCGATCAACGCCAAGGCCAGATAATCATTGGGGCTCAGGGTGCTGTCGTCGTTGTGCAAGCGCATGGACAGCGTCAGGCGTCCGATGCCGCGACCCATCCAGTACCCGGTCAGCAGCCCGGCCGGCACCGCCCACAAGAGGCTGTGCAAAATCCAGTTCGGCCACTCGTCGGGATGCCCGGAGCCGTCCAGCAGCAACATGCCAAGCAATACAAAGGGGAAGGCAATGCCGTCATTGAGTCCTGCCTCGCCGGACAGGCCGAAGCGCACACTGTCGACATCCCGCGCATCGTTGACCTGCACCAGAGCCGCGAGTACCGGATCGGTCGGCGCCAGAATTGCGCCAATCAACAACGACGGCCCCCACGGCAATTGCAACCCCCAGTGCAACAACGCGCATACGCCGGCGATGGTCAGCACCATCACCGGCCCGGCCAGGCCGAATGCGATTCGCCAGCGCTTGTCGCGCAGGGGCAAACGTAGTTTCAGCCCGCAGACAAACAGCGAAAAGAGCACCGCGACTTCTGTCAGGTGCTCCATCCACTGCGAGGCGTTATCGACCGACAGTTTCAGCAGATCAAGGCCACTGGGGCCAATGCCGATCCCCAGCAGAAGGCACACGGCCGAGGTAGTGACCGGCATCCAGCGCAGGTACGACGAGGTGAGGGCCAGAGTCAGCAGCACTGCGCCGAGCACGGCGACCCATACAATGAATGTCACGATGCATTGTCGCGACGGATACCTGTCGAAGCGAGGGCGAGGAGGTTGAGACGTTTGGTGATAGGCGCGGACATGATAGCCTCCTGATCGTGACTCTTAAAGTATTGAGAGGCGTCATGCCGGCGGGTTCAGTTTTTCTCGCGTGCCGTCACAGCATCGGTTTACCGCCGGTCACGCCATAGCGCTGGCCGGTGATGTAACTGGCTTCGTCCGAGGCCAGCAGCACATAGATCGGTGCCACTTCCACCGGTTGGCCGGGCCGACCGAGCGGGGTGTTGCCGCCGAAGTTCTGTACCTCTTCATCGGGCATGGTCGAGACGATCAGCGGCGTCCAGATCGGCCCTGGCGCGACACAGTTCACGCGGATCTCCTTCGGCCCGAGCATTTGCGCCAGGCCGCCGGTGAAGTTGGCAATCGCGCACTTGGTGGTCGCGTAGGCGAGCAGGCTCGGTTTGGGCATGTCCGAGTTGACCGAACTGGTGTTGATGATCGACGCGCCGGGGCGCATGTGTTTGATCGCTGCCTGACACAGCCGGAAAATGGCGGTGATGTTGACATCGAAGGTCATCACCCATTCGTCATCGGGAATGTCTTCGAAGTTTTCGTGGGTCATCTGGAACGCGGCGTTGTTGACCAGCACATCGATGCGACCAAAGCGTTCAACGGTTTGATCGACCAGCGCCTGGCACTGGGCCTTCTGCGCGATATCGCCTGGCAGCAACAGGCATTGGCGCCCGGCCTGTTCGACCCAGCGTGCGGTTTCTTTGGCGTCTTCGTGTTCGTTGAGATAAGCGACCGCAACGTCAGCGCCTTCACGGGCAAAAGCGATCGCCACGGCACGGCCGATGCCGCTGTCACCGCCGGTGATCAAGGCGATCTTGCCGGCCAGCCGCCCGGAACCGACGTAGCTCTGCTCGCCACAGTCTGGATAGGGCTCCATCTTGCGTTGCGAACCGGGAACGGTTTGCGCCTGCGCGGGGAAGGGTGGTTTTGGGTAATCGGTCATCGTCAGTCTCCGAGTCACATGGCAGGTATGGGCGGTTGACCCGGGGTGTTTGCCGTGAGTTCGATCGGATTTGCGATGGTTTTTTGTGAACGCTGACTCAATGTAGGAGCTGCCGAAGGCTGCGATCTTTTGATTTTGTTTTTAACAGACAAGATCAAAAGATCGCAGCCTTCGGCAGCTCCTACATGGGGGGGCGGGTTAGCGGTTGGCCAGAGCCCGCTCCATCCGCGCAATGCCTTCTTCGAGCAGCGCACGCGGGCAGCCGAAATTCAGGCGCACGAACTGCTGGTTTTGATCGCCAAAATCCAGACCGGCACTGAGGCCTACCTTGCCCTGTTCAAGGAAAAACTGCTGCGGGTTGGGCAGATCCAGGGCCGAGCAATCGAGCCAGGCCAGATAGGTGCCCTGCGGTACATTGATGGTCACGCCCGGCAAACGGCTGCGCACCGCGTCAACCAGATAATCGCGGTTGGCCTGCAGATAGGTTTTCAGCTCGGCCAGCCAAGGCCCGGCTTCGCTATAAGCGACGCGGGTGGCTTCCATGCCCAGCGGGTTGACGCTGTCGACCATGCCGCAACGGGCGTGATTGACGCGTTCGCGCAGGGCGGCGTCCTGAATGATCATGAACGAGGTTTTCAGACCGGCGATGTTGTAAGCCTTACTCGCCGACATCAGGGTGATGGTGCGCTGGGCGATTTCCGGGCTCAGGGACGCGGTCGGAATATGTACGCGACCGTCGAAGCACAGCTCGGCGTGGATTTCGTCGGAGATGATCCAGGCGTCCTGCGCCACACAGATGTCGGCCACGGCTTGCAGCTCTTCGCGGCCGAACACTTTGCCGATCGGGTTGTGCGGGTTGCTCAGCAGCAACGCGCCGCCGCCGGTCAGCGATTCACGCAGCACGTCCAGCGGCGTGGCGTAAGTGCCGTCGGCCTGGGCGACGAATTCCAGCTCAACCTTGTTCATGCCCCAATGGCCCGGCGCGTGGCGCAGCGGCGGGTAATTCGGTACCTGCACCACGACGTTCTGCTGTGGCTGCACCAGTGCTTTCAAAGCCATGTTGAAGCCCGACTCGACGCCCGGCAGGAAGATCAGCTCTTGCGGTTTGACCTTCCAGGCGAATTTGTTCCAAAGGTCGGCGACGATGGCCTCGCGCAGGTTGTCCTGGGCGACGCTGTAACCCACCAGTGGATGCAGCAAGCGTTGTTGCAAAGCTTCGATCACCACCGGTGGCGCGGCGAAATCCATGTCAGCGACCCACATGGGCAGCACGTCGGCCGGATAGCGGCTCCACTTGGTGCTGCCGGTGTCGTGGCGGTCGAATACCTGATCAAAATCGAAAGTCATGCGCGGTCTCGTGAAGGCGGGATTGGTCCTGCCGGCCATTCTAAGCCCATGGCCAGGTGGGAGCACACAAAACCTGTGGGAGCGAGCCTGCTCGCGAAGGAGGTGTGTCAGTCAATATTTGTTTTAACTGACAGGGCCTCTTCGCGAGCAGGCTCGCTCCCACGGTTTCTCAGCGCTTGACCGATTGTCGCCGACGGTCGGTTTTCACACAGATCGTATGGTCTTTGTCTACAGTGAAAAAGTCGGCAGGCTTTCTGCCGCACCCGTGATTGTCCAGAAAAAGCCCGGCTCAAGTACCGGGTTCCACCTGATCAGGAGTGCACGATGGATCTCAGCCGTCGTCAATTCTTCAAGGTCGCCGGTATCGGCCTTGCAGGCTCTAGCCTGGGCGCGTTGGGCATGGCCCCGACGCAGGCCTTCGCCGAGCAGGTGCGTCACTTCAAGCTTGCCCACACCCATGAAACCCGCAACACCTGCCCGTATTGCTCGGTCGGTTGCGGCTTGATCATGTACAGCCAGGGCGATACCTCGAAGAACGTCGCGCAAAATATCATCCACATCGAGGGCGACGCCGACCATCCGGTCAATCGCGGCACCCTGTGTCCAAAAGGCGCGGGCCTGCTGGACTTCATTCACAGCCCGGGCCGCTTGCTGTATCCGCAAACGCGCAAACCCGGCAGCAGCGAATGGACGCGGATCAGTTGGGATGAAGCGCTGGATCGCGTCGCCGACCTGATGAAGGCTGACCGCGACGCCAACTTCATCGAGAAAAATGCCAACGGGCAAACGGTGAACCGCTGGGTCTCCAGCGGGTTCCTCGCGGCCTCGGCGGCGTCCAACGAAGCGGGCTACATCACTCAGAAGGTGATTCGCAGCCTCGGCATGCTGGGGTTCGATAACCAGGCGCGTGTCTGACACGGCCCGACGGTGGCAAGTCTTGCCCCGACGTACGGCCGTGGTGCCATGACCAACACCTGGACCGATATCGCCAACGCGAATCTGATCCTGGTAATGGGTGGCAACGCAGCAGAAGCGCATCCGTGCGGCTTCAAATGGGTGACCGAGGCCAAAGCGCACAACGCCGCGCGGCTGATCGTGGTCGATCCGCGTTTTACCCGGACTGCTTCGGTGGCCGACTATTACGCGCCGATCCGTACCGGCACCGACATCGCCTTTATGGGCGGCTTGATCAATTACCTGCTGACCGAGGACAAGATCCAGCACGAATACGTGCGCAATTACACCGACGTCTCGTTCATCGTCAAAGCCGGCTACGGCTTCGAAGACGGGATTTTCAGTGGCTACGACGCAGCCAAACGCAGCTACACCGACAAGTCCGGCTGGGGCTACGAGTTGGGCGAGGACGGCTTTGTCAGAGTCGATCCGACTTTGCAGGACCCGCGCTGTGTCTATCAACTGATGAAGCAGCATTACAGCCGCTACAACATCGAACTGGCGAGCCAGATCTGCGGCATGCCGGTCGACGCCATGCAGAAAATCTGGGACGAAATCGCCACCTGCTCGACACCGGGCAAGACCATGACGATTCTCTACGCCCTCGGTTGGACGCAGCATTCCATCGGCGCGCAGATCATCCGCAGTGCGGCGATGGTGCAACTGCTGTTGGGCAACGTCGGCATGCCGGGCGGGGGCGTCAATGCCTTGCGCGGTCACTCCAATATCCAGGGGCTGACCGACCTTGGCCTGCTGTCCAATGCGCTGCCGGGTTATCTGACGTTGGGCACCGACACCGAGCAGGACTACAACGCCTTCATCAATAAACGCACGCAAGTACCGCTGCGTCCGGGGCAATTGTCTTACTGGCAGAACTACAGCAAGTTCCACGTCAGCCTGATGAAATCCTGGTACGGCGCCAACGCCACCGTCGAGAACAATTGGAATTACGACTACCTGCCGAAACTGGACATCCCCAACTACGACATCCTGAAAATGTTCGACCTGATGAGCCAGGGCAAGGTCAACGGTTACGTGTGTCAGGGGTTTAACCCGATTGCCGCGTTGCCGGACAAGAACCGGGTGATGGGCGCGCTGGCCAAACTCAAGTGGCTGGTGGTGATGGACCCGCTGGCCACCGAAACTTCGGAGTTCTGGCAAAACGTCGGGCCGTACAACGACGTTAAAAGCGAGGAGATCCAGACCGAAGTCATCCGCCTGCCGACCACCTGTTTTGCCGAGGAGGACGGCTCGCTGGTCAACAGCAGTCGCTGGTTGCAATGGCACTGGAAAGGCGCCGATGGCCCGGGCGAAGCGCAGACTGACATTCGCATCATGAGTGAACTGTTCCTGCGCCTGCGCAAGCGTTATCAGGCCGAGGGCGGCAAGTTCCCCGATCCGCTGTTGAAACTGTCGTGGCCGTACAAGATCCCGGACGAACCTTCGCCGGAAGAACTGGCCAAGGAACTCAACGGCAGCGCCACCACTGACATCACCGATGCCACCGGCGCGACAATCAAGGGCGGCACGCAACTGGCCGGGTTTGGTCAGCTCAAGGATGACGGCAGCACCGCGTCCGGTTGCTGGATCTTCGCCGGCAGTTGGACCGAGGCCGGTAACCAGATGGCGCGGCGCGACAACTCCGATCCGTATGGCATGCACCAGCATCTGGGCTGGGCGTGGGCGTGGCCGGCCAACCGGCGGATTCTCTACAACCGCGCTTCGGCGGACGTCTCAGGCAAACCGTGGGATCCGAAAAAGCGTCTCGTGTGGTGGAACGGCAAGGCCTGGGGCGGCACGGACGTGCCGGACTACAAGGCCGACGTGCCGCCTGAAGCCGGGATGAACCCGTTCATCATGAACCCCGAAGGCGTGGCGCGGTTCTTCGCCGTCGACAAAATGAACGAGGGGCCATTCCCCGAGCACTACGAGCCGTTCGAAACGCCGATCGGCATCAACCCGCTGCACCCGCAGAACAAGAAAGCCACCAGCAACCCGGCGGCGCGGATCTTCGATTCGGTCTGGGAAAGCCTCGGCGAAGCCAAGGACTTCCCGTACGCCGGTACCAGTTACCGGCTGACCGAGCATTTCCACTTCTGGAGCAAGCACTGCAAGTTGAACGCGATTGCTCAGCCTGAGCAGTTTGTCGAGATCGGCGAAGTGCTGGCGAAAGAGAAGGGCATTGCCGCCGGCGACAAGGTGCGGGTCAGCTGCAAACGCGGGTTCATTGAGGCGGTGGCGGTGGTGACGAAAAGGATCCGGCCGTTGCAGGTCAACGGCCAGGTCGTGCATCAGATCGGCATCCCGCTGCACTGGGGGTTCACCGGCCTGACGCGCCACGGTTACCTGACCAACACCCTGGTGCCGTTCCTCGGCGATGGCAATACACAGACCCCGGAATCCAAGTCATTCCTGGTCAACGTGGAGAAGCTCTGATGGAGAATCTTTAAATGGCCAGCCAAGACATTATTGCCCGCTCGGCCACCACCACAGTGCCGCCGTCGGTGAGGAATCAGGAGGCGGTGGCGAAACTCATCGACACCACCAAATGCATCGGCTGCAAGGCCTGCCAGGTCGCGTGCTCGGAATGGAACGAGCTGCGCGACGAGGTTGGCCACAACCACGGCACCTACGACAATCCGCAGGATTTGAGCGCAGAAACCTGGACGCTGATGCGCTTCACCGAGCACGAAACCGACGCCGGCAACCTCGAGTGGCTGATCCGCAAGGACGGCTGCATGCATTGTGCGGAGCCGGGTTGCCTCGCGGCATGCCCAAGTCCCGGGGCGATCATCAAGCACGCCAACGGCATCGTCGATTTCGATCAGGACCACTGCATAGGCTGCGGCTACTGCATCACCGGTTGCCCGTTCAACATTCCGCGGATTTCGCAGAAGGATCACAAGGCCTACAAGTGCACCTTGTGTTCCGACCGCGTTGCGGTAGGGCTGGAGCCGGCCTGTGTGAAAACATGCCCGACCGGGGCCATCGTCTTCGGCAGCAAGGAAGACATGAAGGAACACGCCGCCGAACGCATCGTCGACCTGAAAAGCCGCGGCTTCGACAACGCCGGGCTGTACGACCCGGAAGGCGTCGGCGGCACCCACGTGATGTACGTGCTGCACCACGCCGACACACCGAAAATCTACGCCAATCTGCCGCAGGATCCGGCGATCAGTCCATTGGTGGGCCTGTGGAAAGGCATCAGCAAACCGCTGGGTCTGCTGGCCATGGGCGCCGCGGTGCTGGCCGGATTCTTCCACTACGTGCGTATCGGGCCGAACCGGGTCGAAGAGGATGACCTGCCGACGCCCCCCGACACCTCGGTGCATGTCGTCGATCCAGCGGTGCACACCTTCGATCCACGCGGGGAGGACCGGCCATGAGCAACAAGACGATCCTGCGATATACCGCCAACCAGCGCACCAATCACTGGCTGGTGGCGATTCTGTTCTTCATGGCCGGGCTATCGGGGCTGGCGTTGTTTCATCCGTCGATGTTCTGGCTGACTCACCTGTTTGGCGGCGGGCCGTGGACGCGGATTCTGCACCCGTTCATGGGTGTGGCGATGTTCGTGTTGTTTCTTGGTCTGGTGTTCAATTTCTGGCGTGCCAACTTCTTCATCGCCAACGACCGGCAGTGGCTGCGGCGCATCGACCGGGTGCTGGTCAGCGACGAAGAAAGCGTGCCGGCGGTGGGCAAGTACAACGCCGGGCAAAAGCTGCTGTTCTGGACTTTACTGCTGTGCATGCTCGCTTTGTTGTTCACCGGGCTGGTGATCTGGCGCGCGTATTTCAGTGCGTTTTTCGGCATCACCGCGATCCGCTGGGCCATGCTCCTGCATGCGCTGGCCGGGTTTGTGCTGATTCTGAGCATCATCGTTCACATCTACGCCGGGCTGTGGATCAAGGGTTCGGTCGACGCGATGATGCACGGTTGGGTCAGCCGCGCCTGGGCGAAAAAACACCACGCACTCTGGTATCGCGACATCACCCGCGATGAACGCGATCCGGACGTGCCGGAGCGACCGATCACCAAAAAGGGCTGACCTTTGCCAACCATTCTCGAACCCGGACAAATCGAAGCAGCGGCCAGTTCGCCGCCGTTTCTGTATCTGCCACCGCACAACCTGTTTACCTTGCGCGCAGAGCGTCTGGAGCAATTGGCCGAAGGGCATCCGCTGGCCGAGTACCTGCGGCTGATCGCCGGTTTGTGCCGGGCGCAGCAGCAAGTGCTGGATGATCCACCTGCGACAGAACCGGTCGATCAGCAACGGCTTGAGCTGTGCCAGCAGCACGGCTTGCCGCCGTTCGCGGCTGATACCTTGATCCGCGAAGATGACTGGCAAGTCTGGCTTGACGCTTTGCTGCAACGCTATACGCCGCCCGAGCAACCCGCCGTGATCGATGCGCTCACCACGTTGCGCAGCGCCAGTCCCGGGCAACTGCGCGCCTGGGCCGTGGCGCTGGTCAGCGGCCAGTATTCGTTGGTGCCGGCGGCGCTGGTGCCGTTTCTCGGTGCGGCGTTACAAGCGGCATGGAGCCATTGGCTGCTCAGCGTCCCCAACCTGCAACTGACGCCAGGCAACAGCCTCAGCCAATGCCCGGCCTGTGGATCGCCCGCCATGGCCGGGGTTATCCGTCATCGCGGCAAACACAACGGTTTGCGCTATCTGGTGTGTTCGTTGTGCGCCTGTGAATGGCATGTGGTGCGGGTCAAATGCGTGTATTGCGAATCGAGCAAAGGCCTCGACTACCTGAGCCTTGAGGACGATCGCCACGCCGCCAATCAGGCGCCGCTGCGCGCCGAAGTCTGCCCGAGCTGCAACACGTATCTGAAATTGCTTTATCTGGAGAACGATGCCGACGGCGAAGCGCTGTCGGCGGATCTCACCAGCCTGTTGCTCGACATGCGTCTGGCCCAGGACGGCTATCAACGTCTGGCCCCGAATCTGTTGCTGGCCCCGGGAGACGAATGACCACAGCGTCTACACTCTGGCGCAGTGATCTGTTTTCGGGAGTGGCTGATGTCTTCGAGTGTTGCTCTGCGGTTGCCTTCCATTGATGGTTTGTTGCGTCACCCGGCGTGTCTGCCGCTGACCGAGCGTCATGGGCGTGAGGCGCTGCTGGCGTGTTTGCGGCAGTTGCTGGATGAACTGCGTTCAGACGTGTTGAACGGGCAATTGTCGGCCGTTGAAATCAGTCCTGAAGTACTTGCGGGCCGCGTCGGCGAGCGCTTGGCGCGGCAGCAATGCAGCAACGTGCGCCGAGTGTTCAACCTGACCGGCACGGTGCTGCACACCAATCTCGGTCGCGCCTTGTTGCCGGATGAAGCCATCGAAGCCGTGCAGATGGCTGCGCGTTATCCGCTCAATCTGGAATTCGATCTGGCCAGCGGCAAGCGCGGCGATCGTGACGATTTGATCGAAGGCTTGATCCGCGAATTGACCGGCGCCGAAGCCGTCACCGTGGTCAACAACAATGCCGCCGCCGTCCTGCTGACACTTAACAGCCTTGGGGCGCGCAAGGAAGGCATCATCTCCCGTGGCGAGCTGATCGAGATCGGCGGCGCCTTCCGCATCCCCGACATCATGGCCCGCGCCAGCGTGCGCCTGCACGAAGTCGGCACCACCAATCGCACCCATGCCCGCGACTACGAAGCGGCGATCAGTCCGCGTAGCGGTTTGATCATGCGTGTGCATGCGAGCAACTACAGCATCGAAGGGTTTACCGCCAGCGTGCCCACAGCAGAACTGGCTGAGTTGGCCCATCGGCATGGCTTGCCGTTGCTGGAGGATCTGGGCAGCGGCAGTTTGCTGGATCTGACGAGGTGGGGTTTGCCAGCGGAGCCGACGGTGCGGCAGGCGTTGCTGGATGGCGCGGATATCGTCACGTTCAGCGGCGACAAATTGCTCGGCGGGCCGCAGGCTGGATTGATCGTTGGGCGTAAAGAGCTGATCGCGAAGATCAAGAAAAACCCGCTGAAGCGCGCGTTAAGGGTCGACAAACTGACCTTGGCGGCGCTGGAAGCGGTGCTCGGTTTGTATCGCGACCCGGATCGTCTCGCCGAGCGCTTACCGAGTTTGCGCCTGCTGACTCGCCCGCAAGCAGACATCTTCGCCCAGGCCTCTCGTTTGCAACCGGCGATGGCTGAAGTCTTGGGTGAACCGTGGCAAGTCAGCGCCGTTCAGGCCTTGGGCATGATCGGCAGTGGCAGCCAACCGGTGGCGCGGTTGCCGAGTGCGGCGCTCTGTTTGCGCCCGCACGTCTCCAAGCGTTTGCGCGGGCGCTTCCTGCTCAATCTGGAAGCCGCGTTGCGTGCGTTGCCAATCCCGGTGCTCGGGCGCATCGACGACGATGCGCTGTGGCTGGATCTGCGCCAACTCGACGATGAGCCAGCGTGGCTGGCGCAGCTGCCGCAACTGCAGGTCGACCAGTGATCGTCGGCACAGCCGGGCACATCGACCATGGCAAGACGTCGCTGCTGCAAGCGCTGACCGGGCAGACCGGCGACCGCCGCCCGCAGGAACGCGAACGCGGCATGACCATCGACCTCGGTTATCTCTACGCCGAACTGCAACCCGGCGCCGGGCTGACCGGTTTTATCGACGTGCCGGGCCATGAAAAATTCACCCACAACATGTTGGCCGGCGCACAGGGCATTGATCTGGTCTTGTTGGTGGTCGCGGCGGATGACGGTGTGATGCCGCAAACCCGCGAGCATCTGGCGATTGTCGAGTTGCTGGGGATTCCCCGGGCGTTAGTGGCAATCACCAAGTGCGACCGGGTCGAGGCGGGCAGGGTGGAAGAGGTGCAGCGGCAGGTTCTGGATCTGCTGGAGGCCGGGCGGTTTGCCGAGGCGCCGATAGTACCCGTGTCAAGCGTGAGCGGGCAGGGTGTCGATGAGTTGCGTCAGGTTTTATTGGAATCACAAAGCGCAGTGCAGGCGCGCAGTCGTGAAGGCGGATTTCGACTGGCCATCGACCGCGCCTTCAGCGTTGCGGGGGCGGGGATTGTTGTCACGGGCACGGCGTTGTCGGGCGTGGTCTCGGTGGAAGATAGATTGGTGTTGGGCCCTCTGGGTAAAACCGTTCGGGTTCGCGGCCTGCACGCGCAGAATCAGCCGGCCGAGCAGGCGTTCGCCGGGCAACGGGTAGCCTTGAACATCAGTGGCGAGCGTTTGGCGCTGGAACAGATCCATCGCGGCCAATGGCTGCTGAGCGAGTGGCTGCACGCGCCGACGCAACGAGTCGACATCGAATTTCGCCTGTTGCCGGGCGAGCGCGCCTTCGAACACTTCCACCCGGTGCATCTGCACCTCGGCACACAAGACGTGATTGCTCGAGTCGCTTTGCTCGAAGGTTCACGCCTGAATCCCGGCGCGCGGATGTTCGCGCAACTGCTGATCAATACGCCGGTGCATGCGGTGAAGGGTGATCGGCTGATCCTGCGTGATCAGAGCGCGCAACGCACGCTCGGCGGCGGTCAGGTGCTTGATCCATTCGCCCCGGCTCGCCAGCGGCGGAGCCCCGAACGACTGGCACAACTTGAAGCTTTGGCTCGCAATGAAAGACTTGAACAGGCACTGTCGGTGTTGCTTGATCACAGCGCTGGCGGCCTCGATCCGCAGCGACTGGAGCGCCAGTTCAATAGACTCCGCACGGATTGGGCGTTGCCGGAAAACGTCCGTCTTATCGACACCCGCCAAGGCCCGGTGCTGTTCAACGTCCAGCGCTGGGGGCAGTTGAAGTTCACGCTACTTGAGCAACTGGCGAAGTTTCATGAACTGGAACCCGACCAGATGGGGCCGGATCGCGACCGCTTGCGGCGCTTCAGCGGGCTGGCGCTGGAGCGTTCGACGTTCGCCAGTTTGCTCGATGAATTGCGCGACGCTGGCTCGATCAATGCCAGTGGGCCGTGGCTGCATCTGCCGGATCATCAGGTGCGCTTGAATGCCGAAGACGAAACCCTTTGGCAGCAACTGCAACCGCTGTTCGAACAGGCCGGATTTGATCCGCCGTGGGTGCGTGATGTGGCCAAAGCTGTCGGGCAGGACGATGCCGGAGTGCGCCTGCTGCTGCGCAAACTGGCGCGGTTGGGCTTGATGCACCAAGTGGTGCGTGATCTGTTTTTGTGTGACGAGCAATTGCGCCAAATGGTGGAGGTGTTGTTAACGCTGGCCAGGGAAAATCCGCAGATCCAGGTGACAACCTTCCGCGATGCGCTAGGCTTGGGACGCAAGCGCTCTATCCAGTACCTCGAATACTTCGACCGCCTCGGCCTGACCCGACGCATCGACGAGGCCCGGCAGATCCGCCAAGACAACGCACTGGCCAACCCCGGCGCGACTTGAGTTCAAGGAAGGCAATCGCGCCCGGTGGCGCGGCCGGGCTTCAAACCCGGTTGGGGACGGCATCCGTTCCCGGGCAGGTTCGACTCCGGCTGCCTTCCGCCATTTCGAGAATCGTTCCCCTTGAGATTTCTGCTGCTCATTCATGTGCAGGGCGGCCATCACGTGCTCGCGGGTGGCATTTAAGATTGCTCTTATTCACGCCTTTGAGATTAGTGGTTTAAATGCTCGGTCAAGTGATCTGTTCAAGAGTCACGAGCGGCTACGATCGAGGATTTTATGAAGTTATGGATTGCGCTTTTGGCGTGGTTTATCGTTCCGAATGCATGGGGTTATTGTGTCTTTGCTTTAAGCGACGACTTGGAAAAGATTCGAGATTATGGTGCTCACGGACCAGGCTCGCAGTTTATTAATACACCTAGAGATGCTACCGGTTTGCCGGTGATTTACACTGAATCGTTGCCAGTCGTGGGCAGCAAAATGATAATTACATGCCCATTCAAAGAGACCTTGGGCCTGAGACTAAATCCTGCCATTGGTGCGCAGCCCAACTTCAGCACTTCGCTTTTCCGATTGAAAGACACCGGGATTGCACTTCAGTTCTTCCTTGATAGCAACGCTGCCGCACTGATCCCCCTCCAATTTAGCGATACGTCTATGTGGTTACGCACGAAGATCCCCACGCCGGCTCCTCAATTGCGTGTGGTACAAACCGGGCCGATCAAGGAAGGGGCTGTGATCCCGGCGGGACTGCTCGCCTCATTGGTATCCAGTGACGACCAAACGTTTGCAACGTTCAATTTGTCGAACCCTGTCTATATTGTTGCAGGAGCCTGCAAGACACCTAATGTCAGTGTCGACATGACACGGGACAACAAAACCAGTTCATTCAAGAAAGTCGGGAGCAAGACCAATCCTGTTGCATTCAATATTCAATTGGTCGAATGCCCCAACTTTCTGAAGACAGTCAAGTATTCAATTAAGGCAAACACGAAAATTATTGACGCAAATAAGGGTGTTGTTTCACTGGATGCTTCTTCTACCGCGAAGGGTATAGGACTGCAGGTATCAAGGGGGGATGATCAGCCAGTGGTGATTGGAACAGAATACAACTTTGCTGGATATGATCGCGCGGGCGGCGATTTCAATATCCCTTTCAGTGCATCGTACATTCAAACCGATGCATCAATAGAGGCAGGAATCGCTGACACTTCTCTGACGTTCATCATGAGTTATCAATGAGTATTTGAACCTTACGCAAGACACCGAAAAATCACTAGACTCTTGCTTCTCAATTGCAGGAGCCTGGGTTGATTCTTTTTCGAGAGTAGGGGAAGGGTTGCATTGCAGCAGCCCGTTTTTGTCTCGTTTGGTTTCATGCCAAGGTATCATTAATCATCGCAGCCAAAGTTACAGGTAGTTTATCAGGAACATGATTTCAGAGTTCGCGGTTCCTGCCTTGATGGGCCCGGTTCCCAGGTTTATATATTTAGCGGAAAGCGTTTGGATAAAGGTACCCTGGCTATCTCTTGAGGATAGAGGGTAGTCCTTGTCGAAAGTGATGGCCTTACCCGAATCGTCGGTGATTTGTATGCCGATATTTTTTGCATTAGAAGCTTTATTCAATGAAATAACTCCGCTGGACCCATCTATCACCTGAGTGAGAGGTTTCAGGCTAAAGGTCATTCCTTTGGTGCTTTTTGGGCATTCCGTAATAGATACAGAGAAGCTTTTCGATAGGCTGTCGCCACTCGAATCATAAACTTCATGAATATAATGGCTACCCATGTCGACCACTACGGGTTGCACCTCACAAGCGCGTTCATAAAATCCGCTATTGGTAGTGGTTTTGAATATATATGAATCTACGCCACCGTCACTTTGCGTAGCGATCTGTCCAGAGGGCAACTGGTGGACTGAGTCAATTTTTCCGGTTTTAATGACTCGCAGGGTAAAACGGGTGTGGGTGTAACCCCACATGCCTTCGCCCAGGGACGTGGTGCCGTAGGATGTCAATAGATTACCATCAGTGCCTTCGATGCTAAAAGAAAGTCCGGTGGTGCCCAATCGAAATAGCCTTTCGCCTGCAGCCGGATTGCTGTACCGGGGAATAACTCCTGAGGGACTATTGCCGCTGCATATTACTACTGGGTAACGGCTCACTGAAGCAGATGTCGAAAATAATACGGTATTTATTGGAAGACCGGGTTCGATAGCTTGCCAACGCCCAGTTCCTGCGAACATTACAACTGCAGAGCCTGTACCTTCCTTGAATCGACAGCTGGCATTAGAAGTATTCCAACAGATTAATGCAGCCATCGGAATGAATAAAGTAAGTATTTTTTTGTGGGTCATGCTAAATCCTTTCGAATAGGTCAATTGATTTTTTACTGAAAGAACCTTTCACCGGGGGTCGTGATACTTTGGGGGGGGGTGATTGTTGTTTTTTAGTGCTGTTGGCTGACGGTGCGCGCTACTTCCCAGGCAGACAGACTAGCCGGTAAGTTTCGTAGTTTCGGTTTTTATCCTGCGCTGGTAATACATAAGGCGCCTGGCATTGTTTTTCGCCCCATTTTATATTGATCACGCCTTGCTCTTTCTCCATCAATGCCAACGCTTTCCCACTCGGATCACTGAGCGACAGTTGTTTACCTTCGCTGTCCTCAAGTACTGCGCCAAACGGTAACGGCTGTTTCTGCGCGTCGAACAGTTCAAATTGCACGCGCCGGCCGGTCTTGCCGGCATAACGTGCCTTGACCACCGCACCACGGCGCGGCACGCGTTGTTGGCTGGCGTTGTCGATTTCGAGATCGGCACCGAGGTCGCGGGTGTCCAGGGTGATCCAGTTGACCCGATAGGGTTGCGCACTGGGGATCACCGCATAGCCATTTCGGCCGGTGGTCACACCGCTGTAGCTGCTGATTTTGGCGTCCTTGACCCCCGGCACTTCAACCAGGGCGAAGGTTTCGCCCACCGTCTGGCCAAGGTTTATGCCGCCGGCATGGGCCACAACCGATCCTGATGCATTAAGGCTTTGTGATTTATAACCACGGCCCTCGCTATAGCCCAGGCTCAAGTCGCCCACTGATGTGCGGGTGTTGAGATTGAACGATCCTGAATTGCCGCCACTGGAGCTATTCCCGGCCTGTACGGAGTAGAAGGTATCACCGGTTTCCGAGACATAACCGTTGATACCGGCCTGCGTGCTGCTGTTGTTTTTCTGACGGGTAGTGGTCATGAAAGCGCGAGGCGCGCGAATTTTTCTACCCAGCGGAAACGAGATTGACAGGCTCATTTGGGTGTCATTGCTGGTCGAACCGTAATAGCCCTGATCTTGGGTATGCGTGACGCCGAAGTTGTAATTCAGGTCGCCCCAGTTATTGCTGTAGCCCGCAGAAATGCTCCTCGAACCGCCACGATTCCAATAGCGTTGATCGCTCGCCGTCAGATAGAGGTTGCCTAGCTGTTGATCCCGGTCAAGGCTCTGGTTGATGGTCAAGTCGGTGCGGGTTTTCGAGCTGCCGCTGCTGCGCGCGCCGTCATCACTGATGGCCTGTACGTGTTCGGTCAGGGTACGAAAACCCTCGGTTGAATAGCGGTAGGCCGCCAGGGTGAAGCTGGTGTTGGTGCCCGTGAACGTTTTCGCATAGAGGGCACGCACGCTGTCACCTTGGGTGGTTACGCCGCCAACCTCGCTGGTGGAGTGGGTCATATCCAGTGAAACCGCGCCCAATGAGGTGTTTTTGCCCATACCCAAGCCCAGCGCTTTGTAGCCATCACTGACCTGAACACCGGCGATGCCGGTCAAATTGCTGGTGAGGCCGTACGCCAGTGTGCCGCTGACCAGTTGCGGGTTTTTCTCACCCTCGGTGTGGCTGGTGTATTCACCGGCCGAGACGCTGTACTTCAATTGACCTTCACGCACCATGATCGGTAGTGCGGAGAACGCCTGGCGGGTGACGTGACGGCTACCGTCGGCTTCGATGACGGTGATTTCCAGATCGCCGTTGGAGCCACTGGGGTAAATGTCGCTGATCTCGAACGGCCCCGGCGGTACGTTACTGGTGTAAAGGATGTAGTCGTTCTGGCGGATTTCCACCTTCGCACTCGTCTGCGCTACACCCCGAATGACCGGGGCGTAGCCGCGTTCGCTGTCAGCACGCATGCCTTCGTCTGACGCCAGTTTCAGGCCACGATAGCGCACGCTGTCGAACAGATCAGGATCAGAAAAGATATCGCCCGCACTGAACTGGCCCTTGATCGCCGTGACGTCATGCTGCAGGTAGGTGCGATTGCTGGTGAAGGTATTCGGGCGTCCGGTGCCGGTGCTGAAGTTGGATTCATTGCGCAGGCGCCAGCCAGCGAGGTTGATGCCGTTGCGCAGCCCCAGGTTGTTGGAAATCTTGACGCCGTAATCGCCAGCATTGCGATTGGTGTTGAGTTGGTAGTTGATGAACGCCGCTGACACGCCTTCGTCCCACAACTCGGGAGCGACATAACCGCGAAGGCCTTTCTCCATCGACATCTGCGGCACGCTGACGGCCAGGCGCAGATGACTCGCGTCGTAACGCACGCTGGCCTGATCAATCATGCCGGGTAAGTCATAGCAGGCTTGCGGCTCGTCCGGGTTGAACGTGCCCTGCGCCTGAAGTTTATTCAGATCGATGCCCAGTTGTTTGAGCAGATCGAACGTCAGGCACGGTTCAACCCGACCATTGATAGCGTTGCGCATGAAATCGATATCGCGCCGACCGACCAGCACTTCATTGCTGTAAAGATCGACCCGATAATTGCCAGGCACCACGCTGTCGGCTGCCAATAGCAGCTTGAGGTCGACATTGGACTGCGCACCTTGCAGGAACGTGGTGTTGTAATCGTCCAGTTGCAAATCTTCATCCGCGCCCAGCACGAGAGTGGGCAGGCCAATGAAAATGGCCAATGCCAGCGCATTGAATGCTGTCGAATCAAATGCCTTGAGCGCATATGAATTGCACGCGGGCTTCCCTGAACAACTTCCGGTTTTGTTTAGAGTGGAAAATGGCATGCAATAAAACCTGTATCGGCGCTCACAACTCAATCGCTGGCCGAGCGCAAGCGAGCACCTGGTTTAAAGGTGCTTGCGCAAGGACGTGTTACTTGGATTCAGTCGGTTCGGCGTTGACGGCTTGGCCGTTGATCAGCGACGCCTGGTAATGACTCATCGCCCCGTAGTCATTGATGCTGGAAAAAGTCAGGCGCACCGGGGGAGTGGCGGATGGGAAGCGGCTCAGCGAAAACCTGGCTTCCGTTCCCGGTCCGACCATCTTCGTTTCCAGTGCAAATTCACTTCCTTTCGAATCCCGAAGTGCCAGATCCGCCATTGATACGTGGTACGCACCGGGGTTTTTTACAATAAGAACGGCATTGCCGTTTTCTTGTGTGACTTGCCACTGCAATTGGGTCGGCGCCAGGATTGGGTCGCCGGGCAGGCCAGGGGGACGGAAAAAAACCTTGATCCGTTGGCGCACGGCCAATTGCAAGGTATTGGCAGTTTTGGACGCTTGCGGGATCTCCTGGACATTAAGCCAGACCACCGATTCTTTATCGGTTGGCATGCCTTGGCCTTCGTAAAGAATGCGAAGAAGTTGTTGTTCTTTGGCAAATACACGGGCCAATGGCGGTGTTACGGCGAACGGGGTCGCTTTATCACTGGTGTCTTCCCGGTCGATCCAGGATTGAATCAGCGCATCCTGGTTGCCGTTGCGCACGGTGATATTGGCTTCTTTATGAGCCCCATCAAACACCACTCGCGTGGCACTCAAGGAAATACTACCCAATGCCTGTGCACTCACCAGCAGTGCCAGGAAGGCGAAAATGAATTGACGCAACATAGTGGTTACCGCTGTTTCAATATAAAAGGCGAGGCCGAGGCCTCGCACGAACTCAGGCAGGCGCCAGGGACTTATTCGTATTCGAGAATGAAGGGCAGGGTGGCATCGCCACGACCGGCAGTAGCTTCTCCCTTGCCTGTGGTGACGTAGGCGGCAGAAAAGCTCAGTGTGCTGTCGCCACCGAACTCGCCAGCGCCATGCATGCCGGCTTCGATACGAGCGTCGTCTTTGTTGCTCAGGTTGATTTGCACGCCGTTACTGTCCAGCAACGCAATACCGACGTTGGTTGCCGTGCCGTTGCCAGGGGTCAGTGCCAGCAATTTGTTGTCGTTAGGGACAAAACCGGAGCCGCCGCTGCTCGGATCGAAGACCATCGCGACTTTGGTGCCTTTGTTGCAGTTGACGTTGAGGTTGAAGTGGTTGCCGGCGACACGCCCGGCTGCCGGGTTCTCAGCAGTGCCCATGTCTTTGATCGAGACATCGCCCATATTGACGGCGATCACTCGATTGGCATCGCTGCCGTCGACGGAGCAGGCATCGTTGTTGATTACGCCAGTAAAGCTGATTTGGCCGCTGCCACCCTGTGTTGGTTTTACTGGATCTTCTGCGAGCGCGTTGCACGAAGCACCCAATACTGCACAAGCAAGAAGAGTAAGGGAGAACTTTTTCATCATGATGTCCATTTATATGAAAGTGAAATGTGCTGAATGAAATTGCATGAGCAAGATAGTCAGCGAGCACTTTCGAGGACATCAGACGAATCTTAATCATCGCAGCTGTTGCAATGCCTTCTAGTTAAAAACATTAAGTGCGTGACAGTAAGCCAACAAATCCTGGTCGCTTGAAACTTCCAGTTTGCGCATGGCCGATATCTTCTGCGCGCTGACTGTTTTGGTACTGCGATTCTGACTGCGAGCGATATCACTGACGCTTTTTCCTGACACAAACAGCCGCAGAATCTCGAACTCCTTTGGCGACAGCATTGAAAATCGCTGTTGGATATCGGCGTTGGACTTGATGACAGACTGCGGTGCGGGTTGCTGGCTGAGGTATTGGCCGTTGCGGGCAATGGTTTCGAGGGCCAATTGAATCTCATTGTGCAATTGACTCTTTTGAATCACGCCGGCCACACCCAACTCATGCAAACGCGTGAGTATCAGTTGATTGGACAGCATGGTCAGTACCAGCACTTGTACCGCAGGGAAGTGTCGCTGTAGATATTCGACCAGTTTCAGGCCATCGCCATAGGGCGAGTCGGCGGGCATGTTGTAGTCAGTGATGATGATGTCTACCGAATGGAGGTTGAGCAGGTCGATCAATCCTTGTGAGCAGACCGCTTCGCCTACCACGCAAAAGCGACCATCGCGCTCGACCAGTTCGCGTACTCCGAGCAGGACGATCGGGTGATCGTCAGCAATGACTACGTTCAACTTTTTCATGAAAACCAACCCGTGGACACGTGTATCAATGAGGGAACTGCATGTGAGTCGTTCAAGGGGAAACCTTGTCGAGCAGGTTCTGAATGCGCAGCACCATTTGCCGGACATCTGCCAGCAATGTCGCGGTGACTGCGCCTGATGACAATCGGCACTCCAACTCGGTGCAAGCATGAGCCAGCTCGCCCGCCTGTACGGCGCCCATGGCACCTGCAATGCTGTGAAGCCTTTGCGCCACACCCAGCATGTCAAGGCTGTCCAGGGCTGAATTGAGCCGAGCCATGTCCTCGCGCATGGTCACGGAAAAGATGTCGCGCATTCGCGGCGAAAGCACCACGTTGTCATCAAAAAATTCGGGTTGAACAGAAGTCGAGACCTCAGTGACTGACGCCGCTTCAACCGGTAACGAGCAAAATCCGAGCAATTGCTCGCGCAATGTTTTGAGGCTCAATGGTTTTACTATCCAGGCATTCATCCCGACCTCAAGGCAGCGCGTGCCTTCTTCACGCATTGCATTAGCCGTGACTCCAATAATGGGGGTGCGCAAGTCCAGTTCCCGCAGTGCCTTGGCCAGTTCATAACCGTTCATCACGGGCATGTTGACGTCAGTCAACACCAGATCGAAAGCCTGCTCGCGCCACTGCTCCAACGCTTGCTCGCCGTTGGCTGCAACGCAGACACTACAGCCCAGTGCTTCCAGTTGTTCTTTGATGATCGCCTGGTTGATCGGATTGTCTTCGGCGACCAGAATCCGCAACTCAAGCGGTGTCTGGGCAGGGCGTGTCAGTTCGGTTGCGTTTACCGCCTTGCCTTTTTGTACAAGACTGACCGCCCGGGCAATCGCTCTGATGTCATACAAATCGACATCTGGCGTGTCTGTGATCGTTTCAGGCTGAGTGAGTCCATTTATCCGGCAGACAATCCGCGAGCCCTGCCAGGCCGCGACGTTATCGGATGGAAGAATGTCGACCAGCACCGCGCCAGGCTCAACAGTCAGGTTATCGCTGAATGGGCGGGCCATCAGTTCGAAACGCTTGAGCCAATCGCAGACGTTTTCTGCCAGTTCCGGTACTGGGGCGCGAACAAGGACAGTCGCCGGGCTTGGCGTGATATCCATGCAATCGGTCAATTCGCCGGGCAGTACCTTGAGCCTCAGCTGCAGCGAAAAACTGCTGCCAAGCCCCGGCTCGCTGATGACGGTCAACTCGCCATTCATCATTGCGCAGAGTCTTTGACAGATTGCCAGCCCCAAACCGGCCCCGGCCTCGCTGGAGGCGTCACGCACCTGAAAGAACGGCGTGAACAACTGTGTTTGTTGTGCCTGGGCGATACCTATTCCGGAGTCGCTGACTTGCCATTGCACCGAGACTTGGTCCAAGTCGTTGGCCAGCACCCGAGTGCGCAGGACAACCCGGCCTGAATCGGTGAATTTGATCGCGTTGCTCACCAGATTGTTGAGGATCTGGCGGATGCGCACCGGGTCACCCTGCAACCGATTGGGCAGGGCCGGGTCGGTGCATGCACAGAGCAACAGCCCCTTGCGCTGGGCGAATGCGGCATAGGTGTGCAGCGTGTCCTCGATCAGTTGCAGGGGGCAAAAACCGATGGACTCGATCAGCATTTGTCCGGACTCGATCTTGGAAACGTCCAGCACATCGCTGATCAACTGAAACAACGTCGTCGATGAGCGTTGAATAGTCTGTAGATAGTCCTCTTGACGTGCGCTGAGGCTGGTCATGCCAAGTAACTCAAGCGTGCCCAGAACGCCGTAGAGTGGGGTGCGGATTTCGTGGCTCATGGTCGCCAGGAACCGGGTCTTGGCCTGGTTCGCCAAGTCGGCGGTACGCCGAGCCTTTTCCAGGGCCAGGGCGTCCTCGACGTGGCGCGTGATGTCATTGAACGCGCAAAGCAGTACGTCCTGCCCTTGATAGCGGGTCGAAATGAAGCCCACATGCAAGTGCCGGCCTTCGATGTCCAGGCGCGTTTCGCCGATATCCGCCAGATCGTGATGGCGGTCCAGTACCGCCACCAGTTTTGCGGTGCCTTGCCACTGTTGGGCGCGCTGGTTTTCCAGCAGGACTTTGAAATCGGTGCGCCGCACCACACACAACCCAGTGGGAGCGGTATCGATCACCGCACGGCTGAACGCTTCGCTTTCGGTGATGCTTTGATGCGCTTTTTCGGCTGGCTGGACGACGCGAATCCTGTACCAGCGACTGATCATCCAACTGACACCCGCACCGCCCAGTAACAACATCAGCAGGCCGACCAATGGCCACATCAGTTGCCCGAAGTAACTTTTGAAGCTGATGGTGTAAATGGCTGTCCAGGGTTGCTCGGCTTTGGCCACGACCTTGAACACCATGCCATTACGATTGATGTTCAGACCTTCATGCAGGGTTTGATCGGCATTGATTGAGCCAATGACCGCGCGCCCGTCGGGGGTTATCAACGTGAAACTGTCGTAAATCGACCATTCCATGATGCGTTCAACATCATTGACCTGGTTCATGTTCAATAGCGACGCCACCACGCTAGACTCACTGGTCCCATTGATTTTCAGATCCCGTGGATCAAGATGAACATTGATGTAAGCGAGCATTTCGGTTGAGCGCGCGTGATCATTGGGCACGTTGTAGGCTTCCCAGTGCACGCGATTATCAGCGACGCCGTTGTTCTTAACTTTGAGATGTCGAGCCACGCGGGCGACTATCGTGTTGAGCGGTTCCTCACTTTCTTTAGTGCCTGCGTGCAGTACGCCATTGGATGGAACGGTGATGTCGAAATTGTCATTGTCGTTGTACAAAAAGATCTGTGGCGACTGATAGTGCGACGTTGACCAAAAGGCGCTGTACAGACTCGAAAGGTGGACGCCGAGGGTGAACACTTTAGGCAGTTCACTTTCCTTGAGTTTCTGATGGTTGAAACTCAAGCCGAAAGGAACGGAATAGGGAAACTCATAGCCTTCGTAAATATTCGGGCCTTCGGTTGCCAGCTGTCTGGCGCTGTAGCGCGCATTCAAGCCCTTGTAGAACATTTCCCCTTGTACACTTTGTTGCGCCACCTCACGCAGAAATGCTTCATGGCGCTGCACGTTCTCCATCAATCGTGCGAAGTGAAATCGCACGGTGTCGTTTTGTTCCCTGAGCAAACGCTGGAAAGCCCAAGAGCTGAATCCCACCAACAGGATGGCAATGCCCAACAACACCAGCAACCCCTTGTTCAGGCGCATGGAACTTCGAGAAAGGTTTTCAAGCAAGGAGGGGTTGTGTTTCATGTTCGGTCATTTCCAAAGGGCATACAGGTGCCTCGTTGACGGGCATCTTGTCTCTAAGCTCCTTTTTTCATTGGCTTGATGTCGGCTGCACCGTAGCGTTTTGCGGGGCTGCCCGACCATAGGGCAGCAAGCAATTGAACAGCGCTCGTAATGCAAACGGCTTGACCAGGCAGTGGTCCATTCCTGCCTCAAGGCACAATGCTTCTTCGCCGCGCATGGCATTGGCCGTCGCGCCGATAATGGGCTGTACATAGCCTAGACGTCGTAATTCTTTTGCCAACTCGTAACCGTTGAGTTTCGGCATGTTTACATCGCTGAGCACAACATCGAAGGTGCCGGTTTTCCAGAGTGCCAGGGCTTCTTCACCGTTGCAGGCCAACTCCACCGAGCAACCGAGCTCTTCGAGTTGATCACGAAGAATCAGTTGGTTGATGTCATTGTCTTCTGCAACCAAGAGATGCAGATGGAGTTTTTTCAAAGCGCTGGTCGTCAAGCTTTGTGTGGTCTGGTCGACCCACAAGCCCTGTGCCTGGCTGACAGCCTGGTGAATGGCATACAGGTGGCTGACGTTGACGTACCGGCATTCGGGCTGCGATGCAGGCGTATTGCGCAGGTTGGCGGTGGCGATTATAAGGGGGCCGCACCAATTCGGCACCAGGCGATGTTCAACATCACCGACATGCAACTCGATCAACAGACTGCCACGCGCCGCTGTGTTGTTGCCAAGGGGCGCTACCTGAGCCCGCGCCCCCCACCGACGCAACCAGCCCGCGATGGACTCGTTCAGCTCTCGCACCGCAGACGCCACGTAGATTGTGTTCGGTAGCAGGCAATGGGTTGCCGGCAACGATCGGGTGACGATGTCGAGTGGCAACGTCAGCGTAAAACTGCTGCCCAGTCCCTTTTCGCTCACCATGCGCAGTGTGCCATTCATCAACTGCGTCAGGCGTTTGCAGATCGGCAGGCCCAAACCGGTTCCGGCAACGACGTTGGTATTGCCTTCAGTCTGGTAGAACGGCTCGAAAATATGGGCCTGGTCATCCCGGGAAATACCACGGCCGGTATCTGTCACTTGCCACGCCACCTGTGCCTGTTCGTCTGCGCAGTCGAGTAGCCTGACCCGCAAAACCACCCGCCCTGAATCAGTGAACTTGACTGCGTTGCTCAGCAGATTGTTCAAAATCTGCCGGATACGTGTAACGTCGCCAATCAATCGCTCGGGCAATTGTGGGTCCATGCACGCATACAACTGGACTCCTTTGCTCTGCGCCGCCGCCGCGTACCCCTGAATGGCCTCGTATACCAATTCCGTCGGGGCAAACTCGTGCAGTTCGAGGGCCAGTTGACCTGCCTCGATCTTCGATACGTCCAGGACATCGCAGATCAATTGCAGCAAGGTCGCGGAGGAACCTTCGATGGCACGCAGATACCCTTTCTGTTGTGTGTCCAGCCGAGTCCGGCCCAAGAGTTCCAGTGTTCCCAGCACGCCATACAGTGGGGTGCGGATTTCGTGGCTCATGGTTGCCAGAAACAGGGTTTTGGCTTCATTCGCCGCATCAGCCAATCGCCGCGCCTCTTCAAGCGCCGCCTCGACCTGCTTGCGCGCACTGATATCGCTGAACGCGCAGAACAACACGTCTTCACTTTTGTAGCGAGTCGGTGCGCTGCTCAAATAAAGGTGGCGCCCGTCGGCGGTGGAAAAATAGTCACTGCGATTGGGTTGCGTCGCATCGAATGCTTGCTCGATCCAGCTTTTGCAGAGCACTTCGCGCTCAATACCATTGCCCAGCCATCGCTCGGACAAGGTGTTTTCGAGCATCACCTGGCCGTCAGTGCGCCGCAGCACGCAAAGGGCGACGGGCGCGGTTTGAATCACGTCACGGCTGAATGCTTCGCTCTCGATCAGTGCCTGCAAGCGGTTGAGTGCCGGTGCAATAAACCTGTGCTCGACCCGACGGATCAATAGCCAGATCAAAATCATGCTTGCTAGGCAGAACGCGAATGCCGCAAGCAGTTGCGGCATCAGTGCCTTCAGCAGATCCAATAAGTCGAACGAATACACCAATTGCCAGTCCGTGGACTTCAACTGCTTGCGGATCACCAGATGATCGGGAAGCCAGCCGCTGCCGACAAAACCGAAGTAGTTGTTCTCATGGGATCGGCTCAACGCCTCGCCGAGTCGGTGCGCTGGCGTGTTGGCAAACAGCAGGGAACCTTGAGAGTTGAGCATCATGAACGTGCCGGCACTTTGATCGTTCAGGGCTGCGGAGATTTCTGCACCGTCCATTTCCAGACCCAGCCAGCCTGAGTTTTTCACGCCATCATCCAGACGGATGAAGATGTACAACTGCGAAGCGGTAGCCGCTTGATCGGTCAACCACAACTCTTGGTCCCGTTCCGGTAATTGGTCATTCAATGCGGAAAGTTGATCCAGGATCGACCGGGGAAGCCGCGGAAGATTCGCACTGGCGGTATACAGCCGATTCACCTGAGGATTCGCTTCGGCGGAAACGTAAATCAGATTCAGCTGATTACGTTGCATGTAATCGAGCATCCTGCGTGTCAGCCAGAGGGTCCACTGCGCGCCGCCGGGAATGCCCAATTGAACGGAATGGTCCTCAATCGATGGCGAGTAGGAGAGTGGCGTGGCCATCATTGGCTTACATACGGCTGAAAGCCCCAGACTCTCAAGCAGGGACTCGCGGCTGGTAAAAAATGTCTGCGCCTCTGCGACCGCGCTGCTCATGTAGCTGCGGCGCTGGGAAATATCGTTGGCCAGGGTGGAACGCAAGAAGTTGTACGAGGCGCTGAGGATACCGGCCATCAGCACCAGCGCAAACAAACGAAGCAGCCGGCGGGCTGCTTCGGGACTGGATAAGAACGGGTTGATCTGATGCAGGTAACTTTTGAGTCTCATCACCCCACTGTAAGGACTGTGCCATCCGCGGGGCATAAGACGATTCTTAAAGTCGCGTTTTTGTGAGCCTCTTCACCCACATTGGCGGTCGACCGTTTCAAAACCCCAGCGGGTACTGAATCACTACATAAATCCGGTCAATATCATCCCCCGCCTGCGCTTCATTGGCCCGGTGCGAAACATGTGAAACTTGCACCGACAAGTCCTTCGCGGCACCCGACTGGACGATGTACTTCAAATCAATGTCGCGCTCCCAATGCTTGCCACCATCACCTTGCTGCGGCTGATATTCATCGCTTTCAGCATCGAACGGGTTGTACGCGCCGCCCTTGGGGGCGTGGGTGCCGTCGATGTGGCTGCCAGAAACGTAGCGGGTCATGAAGTTGAGGCCGGGGATGCCGAACGCGCCCAGGTCAAGGTCGTAGCGTGCTTGCCAGGAGCGCTCACCGGCGCCGTTGAAGTCGGCGTATTTGATCGAGTTGGCCAGATAGATGGAGTCGCCACCGACGAAATCGAACGGTGTGTCGCCATTGATCCGCTGCCAGCCGAGCATCACGGCGTGTGGGCCGAAGGTGTATTTGCCGGACAGGCTGAATGCCGTGTTATCGATTTCACCGGCCAGCGCCTGGCCTGTATCGCGGGTGTGATAGAGGTTGGCGTCGAGGAACACGCCCGACTGCTTGAAGTGCAGATTGCCGTAGTACTGATGCCAAGTGTCTGTCAATTCAGACGCGTACAGCGCACCGCCCAACGGGTTGTCGCCGAACAGGTCGGCGCCGAGAAAGCTGATGGAGCCGTGTTCGGTGTTGGCACCGTAGCCGTAAAAATCGCCTTTGCCGGAAGAACTGTCCTGATTCTTGAACGCGGTGAAATGCCCGGCCTGCAGATTGACGTTGTCTATTTCCCGGCTGTTGAGCAGAAAACCCGTGGCGTACTCCGGTTGCAGGCGTTTGTCGGAGGTGTCGAAGACCGGCGTTTCCACGGTCATTTCGCCGAACGCCAGGGTGGTGCGTGATGCCTTCAATTTGAGGGCGCCACCGGCGCTGGAATAGTTGTTTTCGCTGCGACCATCACTGTCGACCGGCAGTAATCCCGTGCCGGAGTGGCCTCTGCCGCCGTCCAGTTTCAGGCCGGTAAAAGCATGTGCGTCGATGCCAAACCCGACCGTCCCGGGTGTGAATCCAGATGAGAAAGTACCGATAAACCCTTGTGCCCATTCCTGTTTGTAGTTCTTGCCGGCGGGTGAGGGTAAGCGGTAGTCGTTGCTCAGATAGAAGTTGCGAAGGAGTACTTCAGACTTGGCATCGTCGAAAAAGCCGCTCGCAATAGCCGATTCGGTCAGCCCGCACAGCAGCAATAAGACGGTGATTCGCGATGGCGAGAAATCGATCATGGTCTGTGGCCAGCAATAAAGAATGTGGCACTGATGATCAAGGGATTGTAGGCGAGGGGATTGGGCCTGTGTGCTGTGTTGTGGGAGCGAGCAAGCCCGCCCCACAGATTTGACCGGGTTATGACAACGGTGGCGTGCGTGGCGGGATCATTCGCTTGCTGCCCGTCGATTCAAATGCCGCCGCCAGCCGCAACAGGCTCGAATCGTCGTAGGCACGGCCGGCGAAGGTCAGGCCGACCGGCATGCCGATATCGGCCATCACGCCCATCGGCACGGTGACGGTCGGTACGCCGAGGTGGCGGATCGCGAGGTTGCCGTTGGCGACCCAGATGCCGTTGCTCCAGGCGATGTCGGCCGATGCCGGGTTGACGTCCGCATCTGCCGGGCCGACGTCGGCGACGGTCGGGAACAGCACGGCGTCTAGGCCGAGTTTGTCCATCCAGTCTTCGAGGTCGATGCGACGGGTTTGCTCCAGACCGCGCAGGCCATCGGGCACGGTGGAGATTTCATTCCAAGGCGTGATGCCGCGCTCGGCCATGCGCACGTATTCGTCCATGCCGGCAACGAGATCGCCCTCACGGTTGGGCAGCGTGCCCGGTTCGTGCGGGAAGATTTTCGGCCCGTCGACGTCCACCAGACGATTGAGTTTCGGATCACCGTTGGCTTGCAGGAAGTCGTCGAACGCCCATGCGGTCAGATCCCAAAGTTCGTGGTGGAGGAACTCTTTCGAGACCAGTCCACGGGTGAACACGGTCGGCGCACCGGGACGGTCGCCTTCACAGTTGGAGACCAGCGGGAAGTCGGTTTCGATGACTTCGGCGCCGGCGGCTTCGAGGGCCTGACGCGCCTGTTTCCAAAGGTCGATTACCGAAGCGCGGGTGTTGATGCGCTGGCCGGTCGGGCCGCCGATACCCGGTGCTTCGCTGGTGCCAGCCTCAGGGTCGGCGTTGATGAACATGCGCGGCACGGCGAAGCGCTTGCCGGCCAGCGCTTTGGCGTCGGCAGCCAGTTCGGCGTAAGCGGCGGGGCGCACGGAGCTGACGCTCGGGATCGGCACCCAGGGTTGCAGACGCCATAGATCGCCACGGGTGTCCGGGTCTTCGGCGACAACAATGTCGAGCACTTCCAGCAGATCGGCCATGGTGCGGGCATATGGCACCACGACGTCCATGGTCGGGGTCAACGGCCAGTTACCGCGCACCGAGATCACCCCGCGCGAAGGCGTGTAGGCGCACAAACCGTTGTTCGACGCAGGGCCGCGACCGCTGGACCAGGTTTCTTCCGCCAGACCAAACGCAGCAAAACTGGCGGCTGTGGCAGTGCCGGCGCCATTGGACGAACCGGAAGCGAATGGAGCCGTGAGGTAATCGGCGTTATACGGGCTCTCGGCGCGGCCATAAACCCCGCGCTGCATCCCGCCATTGGCCATCGGCGGCATGTTGGTCTTGCCCAGGCAAATCGCCCCGGCACCACGCAGGCGCTCGATGGTGAAGGCGTCGCGATAGGCGACCAGATCGACGAAGGCCGGGCTGCCAGACGCTGCGGTCAGGCCCTTGACCAGATAACTGTCCTTGGCGGTATAAGGAATGCCATCGAGAGGGCTGAGCGTTTCGCCTTTGGCGCGGCGGGCGTCGGAGGCTTGCGCTTCGTTCAGCGCTTCGGGATTGCGCACCACAACAGCGTTCAGCGCAGTCGGGGTGTCGGCGCCATCGTAGGCATCAATACGGGCCAGATAGGCCAGCACCAATTCAACCGAGGTGGTCTGGCCGGATTCAAGCGCAGCGCGCAGGTCGGCGATGGAAACTTCGGTGACTTCGATCATGCGGCCACCGCCGTTTGCAGTGGGTCGGCGTTCTTTTTGGAATAGGTGTTCATAGCGGTTCTCGTGGCACGGCTTTAAGCGACAAGGTTAAGACTGGCGCCTATTTAACACCAAGCCGGGCGCGGAGTAATCGCGAACATAGCGTTTATTCGACTGGCGACGGAGGCTTCTCCGATTCGAGAGGCGCATGGACGATACAAGCGTGTCTTCCTGGAATTGATCTGTCACGGCCGTTGGCCAGGGTCGAGGAAGGGAAGGAACAGTGAGGCCTGCGGCGAGGTAGCACCCGCCGCAGGTTCACTGTCTTACTCGTTAATCCGCGGATGCTGCTGCACCAGATTCTTGCGCTTGGCCTCCAACTCGGCGATCTCGGCGTCGATGTCTTCGATCTTCTGTTCGATGTTGTCGTGATGCTCCTGCAACAACTCCTTCGCTTCCTCAAGGTCGGAAGCTGCCGGAGCAGCGCCACGCAACGGCTTGTTCGCGGTTTCTTTCATGGTCACGCCAGTGACCAGGCCGACCACGGCAATCACCATCAGGTAATACGCCGGCATGTACAGGTCGTTGGTGCTTTCCACCAGCCAGGCCACGACGGTCGGAGTCAGACCCGCGATCAGTACCGAAACGTTGAATGCCGCCGCCAATGCGCTGTAGCGAATGTGCGTGGGGAACATCGCCGGCAGGGTCGAAGCCATCACGCCGATGAAGAAGTTCAGCAGCACCGCCAGCATCAGCAGGCCTGCGAAGATCAGGCCGATCTTGCCGCTGTTGATCAGCATGAACGCCGGAATGGCGAGGATAAACAGGCCGATACTGCCGACAACAATGAAAGGCTTGCGGCCGATTTTGTCGCTGACAAAACCAATCAACGGCTGCACGAACAACATGCCAACCATGATCGCGATGATGATCAGCACGCCACGGTTTTCGCTGTAGTGCAGGTTGTGCGACAGATAACTCGGCATGTAGGTGAGCAGCATGTAGTAGGTGACGTTGGTCACGGCCACCACGCCAATGCAGGTCATCAGGCTGCGCCAGTGTTTGGTGGCGACTTCCTTGAACGACACTTTCGGGCCGCCGGCCAGACCTTCGCGGTCGCCTTGTTCGAGTTGTTCCACGTGCTGCTGGAAAGCCGGGGTTTCTTCGAGGGCGTGACGCAGATACAGGCCGATCATGCCCAGCGGCAGGGCGAGGAAGAACGGCAGACGCCAGCCCCATTCCTCGAACTTGGCTTCGCCCAGCGTCGTGGAAATCAGCACCACGACACCGGCACCCAGCACGAAACCGGCAATCGAGCCGAAGTCCAGCCAGCTACCGAGGAATCCGCGTTTGCGGTCGGGTGCATATTCGGCGACGAAGATCGAGGCGCCGGTGTATTCGCCGCCGACCGAGAAGCCTTGGGCCATTTTCGCCAGCAACAACAGGATCGGCGCCCAGATGCCAATCGAGGCATAGGACGGAATCAAACCGATGGCGAAGGTGCTCAGCGACATGATGACGATGGTCGCGGCGAGGACTTTCTGCCGCCCGTATTTGTCACCCAATGCACCGAAGAACAGTCCGCCCAAAGGCCGGATCAGGAAGGGCACGGAGAACGTCGCCAATGCGGCGATCATTTGCGTGCCGGGATCTGCACCGGGGAAAAACACCTTGCCGAGGACATAGGCAACAAAGCCGTAGACCCCAAAGTCGAACCATTCCATGGCATTGCCGAGCGCCGCCGCCGTGATGGCTTTGCGCATCTTCGCGTCGTCGACGATGGTGATGTCTTTCAGGCCGATCGGTTTGACGCTGTTTTTACGTGATTTCATCCGGGTTTTCTCTGTTGCTGATCCATTTGCCGCTTCGATGCCATCTCTTTGATGGCGCGTGCTCTTTGGCTCAGATACATGCGGACACGAAATAATTCACCGCTAACTGCTTTTTTCCCTGCCGGAACTGCTGAAAACGACAAAACCCGCCGTCCCGATTGAACGGGGCGGCGGGTTTTTTTCATGTCTGAAGACAGGCGGGACTGTGCGGTCGCCTTCGCGAGCAGGCTCGCTCCCACATTGGAGCGCGGTCAACGGTGGGAGCGAGCCTGCTCGCGAAGGGGCCGGAGTTGACACCGAAAGGCTCAGCCCCTGTTCACCACATCGAGGTCAGCCCGGCAACTCCAGATTATCCAGCACCCGATTCACCGCCAGTTCTCCCAACATGATCAGTTGCGCAATGCCCTGCAACGTCCTGCGCTGCGACGCGGGTACGAGATGAGCGAAGTCATTGGCGATGGTTCTTGCCGAAGCCAGAGTTCCGCAGGCATCGGCCAGCAATTCCTCGTTTTTGAAGTCCGCGGTCACGGCGTACATCCTGCGGGTTTTACGTGGCGGCGGCGTGGAACCGGGTGGGCAGAGGTAGTGATCGAGCGCGCGGTCTGCGGCTTCGTTGAGCTTTTTCGAATCGAGGGATTCGTAGGGGGAGGTGGGATCGGTTTCGGGCGGGTTAGGTGTTGGTTTGATCATGGTGAAGCTCCTTGAGAAAAATGGAGCCGTCAGCTATCGCTGCTAAACGAAGAGGTGGCGGCTGTACGCGGGTTAGCAGACCAGGCTCAAGGATCCCGGCGCACCGAAGTGCCCCACGCAAAGCCGCCATAACGTAATAGCGGAACCTGCGTGCCTTGAGAATTGCCGGGCTGCTAAACCCGATCACTGAGAAATCAGCGACGGCTCAACAATAGGCCCCACCCCCAAGGCGCACAAGCCGGCGGATTCTGGCGGAGCTGTAGGCAATTACGCAAGGTTGTGTAGCCTCGGACGCGTGTCTGAAGGTGTCTTTTAAACGCGGCTGTTTAAGGTCGCGATCTTTTGATCTTTCTTCTGAAACAACGCCTAATTCGTCAGCGAAACGACGATGTCCAGCGCACAGATCGGCAGGTAAATCAGGGTAATGGTCGTATAAGTCTTGCGTGATTTCGCCGCGAATGCGCAGAGCGGAAGAATGATCATCAACACATCCAATACCCCCCACAGCGCAATCGGCGAGGCTTGAAACAGAAAGACATTGACGATCAGCCCGAGCAACAGATAAGTCGACAACGAGAGCAGGGCGTAGCGACCATCCTGCTCGAAATAGACCCGCAGGCCGTTCTGCTCATCCTCACTGCGGCTCGGCAGCAACAGCGCCGACGAGACAAACAGCGACAGCGCCAATACCACCAGCAACGAAAACTCCGCGAACGAAAATGTCGACTTGATCTGCGGCAGCGAATTGACCGCCCACCAGAAGTCCAGTTGGGTGGCGAACAACGTAATGGCCCAGACCAACGCCACCCAATCCGGCGCGGCCGCCCGGCGGATGCGAAACACCGTCAACGCGCCAAGCAGCAGCCGAGTGACGGACAGCCCCAGAATCATCGAGAGCACCGTTGCAACGATAGGGAAGTTGCTCATCATCAGTCGTGGCCCGTGTTATGCAGATAGCTGCACATCACGGTAGACGAGAAAACGGGCGCACTAACGCCCAATTGCCAAATACGATTGCCCCAAATCGCTGGCCCAACCCTCCAGCACCACCTTCACGTCATCGGCCGTCAGCACCTGTTTGTCGTTCTCCAGCGGCATGCCGGTGCCCTTGCGCACGACCTCTGCGACGACTTCCCCCGTCGAGCCGTCCTCGAACGACACTTCCGTGAAAATTTCACTGTCCTGATCGCGGATGCCGACGGCGGTGCTTACCCCGGCCGCGACCAGCGTGACCGGCAGCCATTCATAAAACCGCAAGCCTTGGGTGCTGGCACTGACCCGGGTGATAGCCGGCCTGACGATCAGCGTATTCGGGCCGGGTAATGACACCAGTTGCAGCACCTTGCCCAATTCGTGCCTGAGGGCCGCATCGTAATAGTCAGTCACACCGGAGAGCGTGCTCATTGGAATCCGGGCGGTCGGCTCTACGCTGGGGTAAAACTGGCTTGGTGCAAGATAGGCCTGGGTGTAACGCGCCCTGGCCAATGCCGGGCTGACCCAGACCATTACATCCTGTCCCGACGGCGACTTGTGCTCCTTCAATACGCTGTAGTCGTGCAGAAACCCGGTATGTTCGACCTTTTGGCTGCTGCAAGCCGACAGACTCAGGGACGCCGTACACAACACCGTCATCAGGCAATGGCTTCTCATCAATGGGATTCCTTGTGCTTTGGCGGGGTGTCTTGCGAACACTCGATGTGCAACTGGCCGTGGCTCATGATCCAGTGGATGAGCTCGGCGGTCGGAATCGAATGGGCGTACTCGACCCATTGCGCGTTGGCCGGGCTGTACTGTTCGAAATAGCGGCGCAGGACGATGCGGCTCTGATCGCTGGCCAGCCCGAGGCAGAACTCTTGAAAGAGGATCGGCGTATCCTCCGTGGGCGCCGTGGTGCGTTGGCTGAGGATCAACGGATACTTGGCGTTATGGCCGTCGGCGGTGTAGCGGCTATGTAAAACCTTCATGAAAAGCCCCCTGAGTTGGAAGGCGTGCAGGGTGCCCCAGGGATTTTGCCGGACGATGTCCGGTTGATGTCCGTGGTGAAGGAATGTTGCTCGATTGAAATAAATGACCTGAGCGTCGGAATGGTTTTAGATGCGCTCTTTTCTGGTCTGAGGAGCCTGTGACCGTGAGCAGACTGCTGTTCGTTGACGACGACGTGGAAATTCTCGCCCTGCTGAAGAAGTTCTTCGTCCAGCACGCCTACGAAGTCGACGTCGCCGCCGATGGCGAGGCGATGTGGGCGGCAATCGCGCGGCAGCGCCCGGACACGATCATTCTTGACGTGATGATGCCCGGTGAAGGTGGGCTGAGCCTGTGCCAGAAAGTGCGTGCGCAGATGGGCATTCCGATCATCATGCTGACGGCGATGGCCGAGCTGAGTGATCGCATTGTCGGTCTGGAACTCGGCGCGGACGACTACCTGACCAAACCGTTCGCGCCTCAGGAATTACTGGCCCGCGTGCGCGCCTTGCAGCGGCGTGCCGGTGAACAGAAGACGCCGCTCGAACCGTCAAGGCCGGTGATCGCCTTCGCCGGTTGGCATCTGGATATCACCTGCCGCGAATTGCGCTCCCCGGAAAACGTGATGATCCCGTTGTCCGGCGGCGAGTTCGATTTGCTGGTGGTGTTTCTGGATCATCCGCAGCGCATCCTCACCCGTGAGCAACTGATCGACTTGACCCACGGCCAGGGTCACGACGCTTTCGACCGCAGCATCGACGTGCAGGTCAGCCGGTTGCGGCGCAAGATCGAGCCAGACTGCAAGCGACCGGACTTGATCAGAACCGTGCGCAACGGCGGCTATATGTTCAGCGCCAAGGTCACGCGTTCATGATCCGTCAATTCCTGCGGCGCGACCCGCTGAGTCGGCGAATCGCGCTGACCATTGTCGCGGCCATGCTTGCGGCGCTGGCGCTCAATTTCCTGTTCGTGGAGGTTGCGGGAACCTGGGCTCGACCGCCCATTGAACGCACCGGGTTGCTGGAGCAGATTGCCGCTACCGTCAAGGTGATCGAGGCCGCACCGGCACCGTTGCGCACGCAATTGGCGCAAGCGGCAAACGGCCTGACACAGGAGGTGATGTGGAGTTCGCAACGCGACGAACTCGGCTTGCCCCCGGGAGGTAAGCCGCTCATGGCAGACAAGACATCGGTGTTGCATCAGTTGTTGGGCGATGATCGACAGATTCGGGTGTTCAACCCCGCTGACTGGCCGAGCGGCAGTCAGCAGGGCCGATATGCGGCGCTGATTCAACTGCCGGATGCCAGCTGGTTGTTATTCTCTTCGCGAGAGCGCTCCTGGGGACTGGACATCGGCACACGCATCGCGATCATCATCGCCCTGGGCCTGATCGCCACGGTGCTGGTGGCCTGGCTTGCCACACGCCAACTGGCCAAACCTCTGCAGCGTTTCGCCAGCGCCGCCCGACGCTTTGGCGGCGACCTGCGCGCACCGCCGATCAAGATTGAAGGCCCGGACGAGATTCGTCAGGCGATCATCGCCTTCAACACCATGCAGGCGCAGATCCAGCACTACATCGGCGAACGCACGCACATGCTCGCGTCCATTTCCCACGATTTGCGCGCGCCGCTGACACGGATGCGCCTACGCAGTGAGTTCATGGAAGACCTCGATCATCAGGGCAAACTGATTCGCGACATCGAAGAGATGCAATCGATGATCAACGCTGCGTTGGCGTTTTTTCGCGAAGACACTCACCGCGAGCAAGCTACCGCGTTCGACCTGTCCGAGCTGCTGCAAACCATCGTTGACGACTACCGCGACCAACACATCGGCGTCGACTTCAACGGCCCCGCGCATCTGGTGTACAAAGGCCGCCCGCTGGGTATCAAGCGGGTGATCGTCAACTTGCTGGAAAACGCGGTGAAGTATGCACACAACCCGCGCGTCGCCTTGAGCTGCACTGATTACTCGATACACATCGAAGTCCACGATGAGGGGCCGGGTATTCCTGAAGAGGCGCTGGAGCAAGTGTTCGACCCGTTTTTCCGCCTCGAAGCCTCACGCAACCGCGACACCGGCGGGGTCGGCCTCGGACTGTCGGCGGCGCGGGCCATCGTGCGTGAGCAGGGTGGCGAGTTGACGCTGAGTAATCGCGAGGGGACAGGGCTGGTGGCAAGGGTTGAACTACCCTTTATCCGTTAGGCGGGGGTTGTCGGCATGAAATTAACGCTGTAGATTTTCATGAAATTATAAAAAGATAATTTCATGAGGCCGTGAATGTTTCAGCAATCCCAGCGCCATGTCGACAGTTACTACGCCCACAGCTGCGCCGATATTCTGAGCCATCGACCCGCGCTGGAAGGGCAACACGACACCGACGTAGTGATCATCGGCGCCGGCTTCAGCGGGCTGCACACCGCGTTGCGCCTGGCGTTGGCCGGCAAGCGCGTGATGCTGCTGGAAGCCAGTCGCGTGGCGTGGGCGGCATCGGGACGTAATGGCGGCCAGGCGATTCTGGGTTGGTCGTGTGACATGCCGCCGCTGGAAGCCGCGCTGGGGCATGAGCGGGCAAGGCGATTGTGGGACGGCATGCGTTGGGCGGCTCGGGAATTGCGCGAATTACCGGGGCGCCATGGTTTCGACTGTGATTATCGGCCGGGGCATCTATGGACTTCAGTGATGCCGCGTCGCGTGAGCCTGTTGACCGAGTGGCAACAAGAGGCCAGCCATAAGTGGGGCCACGATGCATTGCAATTCATCCCACGCGAAGAACTGCCGCAATGGGTGGCCAGCGAGCATTATCAGGCCGGTCTCTATGACCCGGAAGGCGCGCACCTTAACCCGTTGAAACTCGCCTTGGGTCTCGCGGCTGCCATCGAGCGGGCCGGCGGGCGTATCCATGAACAAAGCAAAGCGCTGAGTTATCAGGAGGAGGGCGCAGGTTTTCGGGTACACACCGAGCGCGGGTCGATCAGAGCCGATGTGTTGGTGCTCGCCTGCAATGCCTACCTCGATGAACTCGACCCTAAACTCGCCAGTTGCATATTGCCGGTGGGCACCTATCAAGTCGCCACCGCGCCGCTCACTGCTGAGCAAGCCACCGCGCTGCTGCCAAGCAACGTCTGCGTCACCGACAACCAGTTCGTCCTCGATTACTTCCGTCGCACGCCGGACAACCGCTTGCTGTTCGGCGGCGGCTGCACTTACTTGGGCGGCATGCCCAAGGACATCGCGGCGGCCACGAGGCCGTTTCTCGAGCGAGTGTTCCCGCAGCTCAAAGGTGTCGAGGTGGAGTTCGCCTGGGGCGGGCACATCGATCTGACCCTGAACCGCACGCCGGATGTTGGCGGCGAGGGCAATCGTTATTGGCTGCAGGGTTATTCGGGGCATGGCGTGCTGCCGACACTGGCCGCCGCCCGCGCGGTGTCAGACGCAATCCTCGGCAACGCAGATGAATTGGCGTTGTATCAGGGCTTGAGTAATGGCAGTTTCCCCGGCGGCAAATACCTCGCGGCGCCGCTGGAAGCCATTGGCAAGGCCTGGTATCGATTGCGCGACAGCATCTGATTTGGAATCCCTGTCATGAACAAGCAAGAAGAAATCGCCGCGCTGGCGATCCTGATCCACGACCTGCGCAAGCACAAGAAGTGGACCCTGAAGGAACTGGCAGACAAGATCGGCCGCTCGGTGGGTTTTCTGTCGCAAGTCGAGCGCGGCTTGTCGCGGCCGACCGTTGCCGACCTGACTGCAATCAGCGAAACCTTCGGCGTGCCGACCACTTATTTCTACAGCCTGCCCAAGGCCAAAGAGTTGCCGTGGGTAACGCGACCGGACGAACGCCGCACGCTGTATTACGCCAACGGCATCACCGACATTCTGGTGTCGCCGCAGATCCGCGCCTCATTCTCCATGCTCGAAAGTCACCTTGAACCCGGCGCCAGCAGCGGCGACCGGCACCTGAGCGACAGCTCGGAGCAGGGCGGTTACGTGCTCGAAGGCGAATTGACCCTGTGGCTGGGCGATGACCAAGAACCGGCGACGCTCAAGGCCGGCGACAGCTTCCAGTTCGACAGCCACACCCGTTGCCGCTACGGCAACCTCACCGATCAGCTCACCCGCGTGCTGTGGGTCTACACCTGATAACAATAAAAGGATGAACACGATGGACGCTGTCTGCGCAGACTTGCTGGCTGAAGTGCGTGCGTTTCGCCAACGCTACCCCGAGGTGCGTTATGTCGACCTGATCTCCCTGGACATTCCCGGGCACTTCTACGGCAAGCGCTATCCTGTGGACATGCTCGAAAAAGTCGCCGCCGGCAGCGCGCTCAAACTGCCGCAAAACTGCGTATTACTCGGCGTGCAGGGCGGCTTGTTCAAGATTGGCGATTACTGCTTCAACGACGGCGACCCGGACGCCGTGCGCCGACTGGTGCCGGGCACGCTGAAACCAGTGACCTGGGAAGCGCAGCCGCTTGGGCAGATGCTGATCACCTCTGACGGCACGGAAAAACCAATCGAATTCGAACCCCGCGAAGTCCTCGCTCAAGTGCTGAACCGACTGGCACGCAAAGGCATTCACCCGGTCGTAGCGTTTGAACTGGAGTTCTACCTGTTCGACAAAAAACTGCGCGACGGCCTGCCGCAATTCCCCCGCGACGACCTGACCGAAGACGCCGATGACCAACCGAACATGCACATCGAGCGCCTGTCACGCTTCGCGCCGGTGCTTGATGACATGGTTGAAGCCACTCGTGCCCAAGGCATCGACGCCACCGTCATCACCGCTGAACTCGGCCCCGGCCAGTTCGAAATCAATTTCGGTCACCTCGACGATGGCTTACGTGCAGCGGACTGGGCTGCTTTGTTTTGCCGCAGCACCCGTGGCGTCGCGCTTAAACACGGCTATCGCGCCAGTTTCATGGCCAAGCCGTACTTGCAGCATCCGGGCAGCGGCATGCATGTGCATGTCAGCCTTTATGACGCGGCCGGCAATAATCTGTTGGCGGCGAATCAACAGCAACCACTGCGCCATGCAGTTGCGGGGTGCCTGGAGCTGTTGCCGCACAGCATGCCGATCTTCGCCCCGAATCAGAATGCGATGCGGCGATTGGGCGGTACGGTGAACACCGCCACCAAAGCAAGCTGGGGCTTTGAGGATCGTGATGCGTGTTTGCGCATTCCCGAGTCGGACGAGAAGAACCTGCGCATTGAGTACCGACTGGCCGGCGCGGATGCCAATCCGTATCTGGTGTTGGCCGCGATTCTGGTGGGTTTGGAGCATGGGTTGGCTTCGGCAAAAGAACCGATCGCGCCACTGAATGAGGATCGCAACAGCGGGATAGGTTTCCCGACAGAGATGTTTGAAGCGGTGAGGGCGATGCAGCATCAACCGCAGTTGCGCGAGGGGTTGGCCGCAGAGTTTGTCGACGTGTATTGCGAGAACAAACGCCAGGATCATCTGGCATTTATGCAGGAGATCAGTGCGCGGGAGTATCGGTGGTATTTGTGATGGGGTGGCATTGGCGGGGGGTAAGTTATGCTTTTCGCGCCCAGCTTCCGAACATCACATCACCGATGTAGACGCCAGAAGAGGCTGAACGCTCCTGATCCAGACGCTCTTGCAGCGTTTCAATGTCGACCTCTTCTGCACTGGCCACCCCTAATGCAGTGATTCGCGGCAAGCAGGCTCGAACAATGTGACCAAGGCCGTAGGGAGTATCCGGTGTTTGTATAAGACATTCGGCCCGAACGCTTTCGACGGTCAAGCCTGCCTTAGTAAAAATGCCATGCAGGTTGAAACCAATGTGTAGGTCGGCCCCTTCACGAGCAATCATTTCTTGTATCCAGGATTGCGCTCTTTTATGCAGAGGGAAAGGGGCCAGGCTTGCAGGCACCATCGTCGTATCGTGTTCTTGAAAGACCACGATGCCATTGGGGTGCAAATACTTCGACAGCGCACGGATCGTTGCCACCGCATCCTTCTGATACATCAGCACGCGCCGTCCGACGATGGCGTCAAACGTACCGATAGAGTCCTGCAGCTCTAGAAGCTCGCACTGGAGAAATGTCAGTGAAGGGTGGTTTTGTGCTGCGCCGCGCTGGCGTGCAGTGGCGATGGCGTGGGCGTCATGATCAACACCGATGACCTCTGCGTCTCTTCCCACCAGATCGCACAACAGAAAAGAAACATCACCCGAACCACAGCCCACGTCCAGAATTCGCATGCCTTTTTCAATTCCCGCGTCGACCAGCAAACGCGTGGTGAAGTCGGGTAGGTTGGTCGACATTACTAAGCCTCGCTGAGTTTTCCGGGAAGTCTATTGCATACTCTTCGGCCATCATGCCGCTCGGGTCGATAGCTGCCCGCTGCGATTGACTGCTACCGACCATTGACGCCTTTGGGAAGGCTCCATGTTGTGTATCAGCCCATGGCGCCCAGCAGCGCTTCATCCTTCGCCACCGCACGTTTGTAGGCATCGCGGCTCATTAACTTCTCGGCGTAAGCGAGAAACGCTGCTCTGTGTGGCAAGGTGCCCAAGCCAAGCCCCCAGCCGATGTGGGAACCAACATAAACGTCGGCAGCGCAGAAGCGCTCTCCGGCGATGAACGGATTAGCCAACACGGCGCGTTCGAGTTGGTCCACGGTGCGCTCGTAGCTTCCATAGCCAAAGAAGAACTCCTGATCCTGCGTTGGGTTGAAGCCCGCGCGGTGGTTGGTCACGGCCTGCTCCAGGGGGCCCGCAGCAAAAAACATCCAGCGGTAGTAGGCCGCCCGCTCCGCTGCTGCAGGAGCCAGGTTCGCTTCGGGGAACGCATCAGCCAGATACGCACAGATGGCGGCTGTTTCTGTTATGGTTTGCCCGTTATGCACGAGTGTGGGGATCTTCCCCATCGGGTTTACATCGCGAAAAAAAACTACGCGTGGATCATCAGGGTCGGCCACCGTCGGCGCTGCCAGCGCAGCACCTCCCCAACGGTCAGACTCGCTGGTCGACTGGTAATCCAAGATGACCGATTCATAAGTGCAGCCGATTTCTTCGAGCATCCAGCGCACCATGCGGCCGCGAGAGTTGGGATTGGTATAGAACGTCATTGTCATCGTGAGCTCCTCTTGGCTCGGTTCGTTGACGACAATGGTAAGAGCGACGCTGCATAACCCCTTGGGCGGTTTGCGCCAGAATACTTGCTTAACGCGCCATTAATGGAGCGTTGCGTTACGCGCTGCCGCTCACTTGCGGCTCGGAGCATATAAATGTCCCACCTTCATACCAGCACCGAGCGGTGTAAATTGCCCAGAGTATTCTGGCAATCGATAGAGCAATTGGGACTCGATCCCGCGTTGATTCACCAGCACGCTCAGTTGCCCCATGACCTTCACCTGAACGAATCTGCCTTTGTCAGCACGCATCAGCTCTTTGCCGTCTGGAACGCCATCGAGGCGATTTCTGCAGACCCTGCCTTTGCGATAAAAATGGTCCGTGATACCCCCAGTGCGAAACACAAACTGGCGTTCCTCGCGGCGTTATATGCGGCTGATTTTCGCGACGGACTTGCGAGGTTGTCTCGCTTCCAGCGCTTATGCAGTCCCGACAAAATTTGCATCGACGAGCACAAGGGCAATGTGTCATTCACGATTGTGTGGCCTTCTGGCACGGGGCCGGCGCCTTATCTCTCGGTGGAGGCGTGTTTTGCTTTGGTGCTGGAATTGGGTCGACGAGGCACTGGCAAACACATTGAGCCCATTGCATTGAGCCTGAGACGGCCGAGGCAAAAACTGGAAACCCATTCAAGTTACTTCGGTTGCCCCATTCACTACGGCGCAACCCGTGACGAGTTGACTGTAAGCGCCACCGACATCGATCTACCGTTTCTTGAGCACAATCCGGAAGTGCTGCACATGATGACGCCCGGCCTTAGTGCCGCAATCCGAGAGATCGAAGCGCCCCTTGGATTCTGTGAGCAGGTCATTGAAGTGCTGAAACGAGCGCTGGCGGCGGGGCGGCCAAGTTTGCAGTATCTTGCCCAAGAGCTATTGCAGAGCGAGCGGACGCTGCAACGACGATTAGCCTCAGAGGGTACGACATTCAGCGCGCTGCTCAACGAGGCCCGGCGCCAAGTCGGATTTCACCTGCTTGCTGATACGACCCTTGAACTGAAAGAAGTGGCGTATCTGCTCGGTTACGAGGACGTCAACTCTTACTACCGGGCTTTCCGGCAGTGGGAGAAGGTTTCACCGAGTGAGTGGCGACGCCTCAATACGTGAAGTATGCCGCCAGGGGGCGATAACCCGATGCCGCTCCCTTAACTATTCAACGACATCGGCTTATCGCCACCCGGCGGCAAGCCAAACAGCTTGCGCACCACGTTCAGAAACGCCCCATAAGGCCGTCCCAGAAACAACATCATCAACGCCGCGCCGAGTGTGCCGCGCACCAGGCCGTCTCCCGACGCGCCGCGTTCATTACGTTCAATACACCACTGCTTCGTCTTGATGCGACACCGGCAGCACCGCCAGGTGCGGAGAGTCGCCGAAGTACTCGATCAACAGTTCGGTGAGTACGCGTATTTTGCGCGCGGGATGCGGGCCTGGCGGGCGGAGAAGGTAGGCGCCGGCCGGGGGCGGCGGATGGTTTGTCATGATCGGTACGAGTGCGCCGCAAGCTATGTGTTCATGGGTGAGGCAATCGGGCAGGTAGGCGAGGCCAAGGCCTGCGGTTGCGGCGGCGGCGAGGGCGGTGCCGTTGTCGGCCTTGAAGCGTCCTTGCGGGCGAACCGTGATGATCTTGTCGCCGTCCATGAATTGCCAGGCTTCGGTGCCCTGCATGAGCGCCTGATGGGTGTGCAGTTCGTCCGGCGTCTCGGGGGCACCGTGCGCCTTGATGTAATCCGGGCTCGCGACAAGCTTGGTGTAGACCGGGCCAATACGCCTTGCGATGAGGTTGGAGTCCTGCAGATAACCCACGCGGATGGCGCAATCGTAGCCCTCGGTAATGAGATCAACGAAGCGATCGCTGTAGCAGGTTTGCATGTGCAACTGAGGATGGCGGCGCGCCATTTCTGCCAGCACCGGTGCGAAGTGCGTCGGGCCGAACGACAGCGGAACCGCCACGCGCAAACGTCCGCGAAGGGCGCCGGCGGGCAGGATCGTCTCTCTGGCAATGTCGATCTCGGTGCAGACTCTGGCGGCGTAATCCCGGAACGTCGAGCCGGCCTCGGTAAGTGACGCCCCGCGAGTGGAGCGCGCCATCAGTTGCACGCCCAATTGCGCTTCAAGCCGAGCCAGCCGGCGGCTGACAATCGACTTCGATACGCCCAGCCGCAGCGCAGCTTGCGAAATGCCCCCGGCATCTGCCACTTCCACGAATGTTTGCAGCTCTTCGATATCCATTCCCGCGTTCCCCTTTGCGCGACACAGCTCGCCTCGCGATGCTACTACTGCCTCGAACATGGGAACAGCACAATGGTTTTTCAGGCGCGGCTTCATTTGCGCATGTCCTGGAAACCATTAGCCGCACGGGCTCCGGCCTCTCACAAACGTGCGTTCACCATAAAAAAGGATTTGCCCATGGCAAGCGAGACTCTCCGCAACCCCCACACCGACTCACTCCTGACCCCGGAAAATTCGGCGTTGATCATCATCGATTATCAGCCCGTTCAGGTGTCCTCGATCCGTTCGATGCCCCGTGATGAACTGGTCTTCAACATCACCAGCGTTGCCAAGGCGGCGGTCAACTACGACCTGCCGATCATCCACTCCACCGTCAATGTCGCGACCGGCCGCAACAAACCGCCGATTCAAGAACTGCAAGACGTGCTCGGCCACCTGCCGACCTATGACCGCACCTCGATCAACAGTTGGGAGGACACCGAGTTCAAGCAGGCGGTCAAGGCACTCGGGCGCAGGAAGCTCATCATGACCGCGCTTTGGACCGAAGCCTGCCTGGCATTCCCGGTGCTCGACGCGATCCAGGAAGGCTATGAAGTCTACGTGCCGGTCGATGCGGTTGGCGGCACGTCGCTCGCCGCACACGAGGCGGCGCTGCGCAGGATGGAACAGGCGGGTGCGAAGCTGATCAGCCGGGTGCAAATGTACTGCGAACTCCAGCGCGACTGGGCGCGAGAAGTGACCGTGCCAGGCTTCTTGGGTGTGTTCGAGAACTTTGACGGGTTCAACGCTGAAAAAGCTCTGGAGGAGGCGGCCAAGAAAGCCTGATTAACCCGCAATTGATGAAGGTGGCGTTCGCAACAGCGGACGTCATCTTCATTTGCAATTCAAAGTACAGACCACATTCAGAAGCGTGGCTTGTCCCCATTTAAACGCACACTTTTTCACAAAGCCCTCTCCCTAACCATTCAATGGCAGAATCCCCTCAACTTGAAAGTTTTGGAGATCACCATGCTTCGTGCGTTTGAACGAAGACTCGACCCTTTTCCTCCTGACGAGGTACCACCGCCACCCAACGGTCTGGCGCGTTTTCTTTGGGCTTGCACACGAGGTGCTCGCGGTTACATCCTGGTGCTGGCGCTGCTGAGTGCCGCCGTGTCGATCTACGAGGCCTGGTTGTTTTCGTTCCTCGGGCAGGTCGTGGACCTGCTCTCGACCTGGCAGGCCGGCGGTGAAGCCGCGGCGCAGGAGAGCCGCGTGCTGTGGGGCATGGGCATCGTCATGGTGACCAGTGTCGGGCTGGTGGCGCTGCGCACGATGGTGCAGCACCAGATATTGGCGATTAACCTGCCGTTGCGGCTGCGCTGGGACTTCCATCGGCTGATGCTGCGGCAAAGCCTTTCGTTTTTCTCCGATGAGTTTTCCGGCCGGGTCACGACCAAGGTGATGCAGACAGCACTGGCAGTGCGCGACGTGCTGTTCACCATGATCGAGATCATCCCCGGGATCGGTGTGTATTTCATCGCGATCATCGCGCTGGCCGGCGGCTTCGCTTTGAAACTGATGCTGCCGTTCATTGGCTGGGCGGTGTTGTTCGCGCTGGCCATGTGGTACTTCGTGCCACGCTTGGGCAAAGTCGGGCAGGAGCAGGCCAATGCGCGGTCGATGATGACCGGGCGTATATCGGACGCTTACACCAACATCACCACGGTGAAGCTGTTCTCCCATTCCAACCGTGAAGCGCACTTCGCGCGAGCGGCGATGGAGGATTTCAAACTGACCGGTTTTCGCCAGATGCGCTTGGTCAGCATGTTTGAGATCGTCAATCAGGCACTGGTGGTGGGGCTGATCATGTCAGCCGGCGGTTACGCGTTGTGGCTGTGGCACCAGGGTGATGTCGGCGCCGGTGCCGTGGCGGCAATCACCGCCATGGCGTTGCGGATCAATGGCATGTCGAACTGGATCATGTGGCAAATGACCTCGCTCTTCGAAAGTATCGGCACCGTTCAGGATGGCATGGCGACCCTGACCCAAGGCGCCAAGGTGCAGGATGCGCCGGATGCCGGTGAGCTGGTGACCAATGGCGGCGCGGTCACCTTCGACAAAGTGCATTTCAACTACAACGGCGAACGTCAGGTGCTCGATGGCCTGAACCTGAACATCCGCCCGGGCGAAAAAATCGGTCTGGTCGGCCGTTCCGGTGCCGGTAAATCCACGCTGATCAACTTGCTGCTGCGCTTCTATGACGTCGACAGCGGCGAGATCCGCATCGACGGGCAAAACATCGCGCACGTAACGCAAGACAGTCTGCGCAGCGCCATCGGTATGGTCACGCAGGATACGTCGCTGCTGCACCGATCCATTCGCGACAACATCGCCTACGGCCGTCCCGATGCAACCGACGCGCAAATCCGCAGCGCCGCCGCCAGCGCCCAGGCCGATGAATTCATCAGCCAACTCAGCGACCGGCAAGGCCATAGCGGCTACGACACGCTGGTAGGTGAGCGGGGCATCAAGCTGTCGGGCGGCCAGCGCCAACGGGTTGCGATTGCCCGGGTGATGCTCAAGAATGCGCCGATCCTGCTGCTGGACGAGGCCACCAGCGCGCTGGACTCGGAAGTCGAAGTGGCAATTCAGGAAAGCCTCGATGACATGATGCAAGGCAAGACCGTGATCGCGATCGCCCATCGGCTGTCGACCATTGCGGCCATGGACCGGCTGATCGTCATGGACGAAGGCCGCATTATTGAACAGGGCACTCACAGCGAATTGCTTGAGAGAAACGGCGTCTATGCGCGGCTTTGGCAGCATCAGAGCGGCGGGTTTCTGGGAGAGGACAAGGGCGTGGTCGAGGCGATGGATCAGGTGTGAGCGGGAAGGGCGCACGGAGAGTTCAATCCTGGCGCCCGTTAATTTCGCACGTGCATTCAGCGTTTAGGCGAGCGCGTCTAAAAGCGGTTCATATTTTTTTGAGGTGGCCATATTTGCCGCACGCCAGGGGTGAGTGCACGGAGGGACGCCAGAAAGCAGTTCACCATTCGTCCAATAGCCGGCACTCGCCACGCCTGATCGCCTCTCAACCTTAAGCACGGACTTCCCGCGCCTTGGTAGGAGAGCCAGCATGGAAATCGATGAAAAAGCCCCAGGCAACACGTCTCAGCAGGAAGTGACGCGCACTACGGACAATGAAACCGGCCATGATCCGCGCCGAGATGAGTCTTCGAACCCGTTGCCGGCGGACGATGAAGCGGCGGTCGATGAAGACATGAGCGATGTAGATGCGAACAACTCGGTGTCGAGTGAGCACCCTTAGCCAAGTTAAAACGAAGGCAAAAGAAACCCGGCGTTCAGGCCGGGTTTTCTATTGGCCCTCAGCCTGACCCTCGCCCAGAGAGAGAGGGGACTGATAGGGGGAATGCTCAGAGCGCAGCCTTCACCTGCAATCCAAACACCAGCGCATTGTCGATGTCCTGCCCGGAAAACGCCCCCGGCTCGATGATGTATTGCAGATTCGGGCGCAGCGTCAGCCAAGGCGTGGCCTGATAACCGTAACCGAGCTCGATCAACTGTTCGGCGCTGTCCAGGTTCGGGAACGCCGTGCCATTGTTCAGCGCAGCGTCTTGCAGCACGTCGCGACTGCGCGGGTTGGGCACGGCGCGGCCGTAGCCCAGGGCAACGGTGTCACGCGGGCGACCTTCGAAAGGTTTGTACAGAACCACGCCAGTGCCGTACCACTTGCTGAATGGCGAAGCCGCTTCGCTGGCAGCCGAGTATTGACCGAAGGCATGCAGGCTGCGTCCTTCGGACGATTTCGAGCTCCACACAGCTTGGTCGACCAACAAGTAGTGACCACCACGCCCGGACACTTCCTTGTCGCTGCCAATGCGTTTTACGTCGGAGCTGTCGTAGTAGTAGCCGACCTTGTATTCGCCGGGCAGCTCACCCGCGTGCTTGTACACCAACTCGATCGGCACCACGGTGCCAGTGGTGTGTTTCGGGCCCAGGTGCCAGGCGCGGCTGGAGTTGCCGTTACTGTCCGGGTCGACGTTGAACGCCGCCACGCGCAATTGCCAGGACGGCGACAGGTCGTATTTCACACGCACGCCGAGATGGGCGTTGGGATAGTTGGTCCAGCCGCTGCCGCCGGACATGTTCAGCGGGTGCCCGCAGAAGCCGGCGTTCATGAAGTTACAGAGGATGCCGCTGTCGAGGCCGCCGAGGTCGTTGCCCATGGCCATGTAACCGAGCTTGACGTTCAGCGCCGGAGTGAACAGCGTGCGCTCGTAGCTGAGTTCGGTCAGGCGGGTGTAGAGACCGCCGTAGTTTTCCTGAATCGGCAGACGGTTGCCGACCAGATCCTCGGAAGCGCTGTTGCCGCGCCGGTCGTTGATGCTCAGTTGCACCTTGCCGGCGTTGTCGACGCCATACAGTTTGCTCAGATCGAATTGCACACCGAGCTTGATGTTTTGCGAGTAACGGGCCGAACGGTGCAGGCCACCGTCAGCGTTGTAGGCCGTTTCGCCGGTGTAGTCGCCGGTGAACTTGATGCCGTCTTCGTCCATCTGGTGGCGCAGCCCACCCCAATCACCGGTCAGGGTGTTGCGGGTCATCAGGTTCGAATCGGCATCGGCGAAAGCGGGCAGGGCAGCACTGCAGGTCAGGCCCAACAGCAAGCCGGCATGAGAAAAGCGAACAGGCAAAAACATGTGAATCTTCCAGCTGAAATTTTAGCGATAGCGCAAAGCAGCGCGGCACCCTAAGGTGCCGCGCTATAAATGAAATGCCCATGTTCACCATGGGCATGGCGGCTTACGGCAAGGCGTAAGCCATCACGTAGTCGCCACGATCGGTCGACTGACGAGCGCCACCGGCGGTGATGACGATGTATTGCTTGCCGGTTTTTGGCGAAACATAAGTCATCGGGCCGCCCTGGCTGCCGACCGGCAGACGGGACTTCCAGACTTCCTCACCGTTGCCGCTGTTGAACGCGCGCAGGTAGAAGTCCTGGGTGCCGGCGATAAAGATCAAGCCACCTTGAGTCGACAGGGTGCCGCCCAGAGTTGGCAGACCAATCTTGATCGGCAGGTGCATGCGGATACCCAGCGGACCGGTGTCTTCAACGGTGCCGACCGGAACCTGCCAGGCGACTTTTTGTGTCTTCATGTCGATGGCGGTCAGCGTGCCGAACGGCGGCGCCTGGCAAGGAATGCCGGCGACCGACAGGAAGCGGTTTTTGTTCACCGCGTAAGGTGTGCCTTTGAGGGGGACGGCGCCCATACCGGTGTTCAATGCTTCGCCGCCGGAAGTGGCCTGGCCCTTGTTCTGCGACGGGATCATCTGAATCCAAAGACCCAGACGCATGTCGTTGACGAAGATGAAGCCATGCACCGGATCAGTCGAGATGCTGCCCCAGTTCATGCCGCCCAGCGAGCCCGGGAAGCTCAGGGATTTGTCGGTGCCCGGCGCGGTGTACAAGCCGTCATAACGCATCGACTTGAAGTCGATACGGCACAGCAATTGGTCATATGGAGTCGCGCCCCACATGTCCGATTCGGTCAGGTGCTGGGCACCGATCTGCGGCATGCCCACCGATTTTGGCTGGGTTGGCGAGTAAGGCTCGTTAGGAATGTTCGCCGCTTTGACCGGCACTTCTTTCAAGTCAGTCAACGGTTTGCCGGTGGCGCGATCCAGTACGTAGATCTGCCCGGCCTTGGTACCGATCACCAGCGCCGGTACCGATTTACCGTCCTTGGTGAAGTCGATCAGGCTCGGCTGCATCGGCAGGTCGAAGTCCCAGAGATCGTTGTGAACGGTCTGGAATACCCACTTTTCTTCGCCGCTGTTGGCGTCCAGCGCCAGGATAGAAGCGCCGTAGGTGTGATCCAGTTTGCTGCGTTCTACACCATAAATGTCGGTGGAAGAGCTGCCCATCGGCAGGAACACGGTGTTGGTCGCCGCGTCGTAAGACATGGGCGCCCAGCTGTTCGGCGTGCTGCGTACATAGGTGCTGCCGTCTGCCGGCGCTTTTTTATCCTGCGGATTACCCGGGTCGAACGCCCAACGCATGGCGCCGGTCATCACATCAAAACCACGAATAACGCCGCCCGGCATATCGGCTTGCACGTTGTCGGCAACCCGGCCGCCAACCACGACAGTGGTGCCTGCCATCAACGGTGCGGACGACAATTGATAGTAGCTGTCCGGGACATCACCCAGACCGGCCTTCAGATCCACCTGGCCATTGTTGCCAAAGCCCTGGCAGAACTCACCGGTGTCGGCATCGACGGCGATCAGGCGCGCATCAATCGTGTTGGTCAGCAAGCGGCGCTGGCAGTTGGCGGCCGGCGCGGCTTGAGCCTCTGCGACTGGCGAGCTGCTCGGCTTGGCGACTGCGGCAGTGGCGTCGAAATAGGCCATGCCACGGCAACGCTGCCAGACTTTCGACTGCGCGTTGATGGCGTTTTTCCACAGTTCCTTACCAGTGTCGGCATCCAGCGCGATCAGGTTGTTGTGCGGGGTACAGATGAACACTTTGTTGCCGACCTGCAGCGGGGTGAGTTGGTCTTCGGCACCGTTGCCGTCGCTCACGGCGACATCACCGGTGTGATAGGTCCACGCCACTTTCAACTTGTCGACGTTGTGGCGGTTGATCTGGTCCAGCGCGGCGAAACGGCTGCCGCCTTCAGTATTGCCGTAGTGAGCCCAGTCTTTCTGGGCTTTTTCCGGCTCGACCGGCGTAAGGCCCGGGCCAGTGCCCGTAGCAGCAACAGTCGGGTGAGCGACGAACATGTTGCCAGCGGCTACGGCCAGACCGACCGCCAGTACCGCAGCAAGGGCATAAGCACCGCGCCCCGGAACGCCACCGCTGGCACGTTTCAACAACGGGTAAACCAGCGTGACGGCCAGACCCACTGCGCTGAACATGAACAGGCGCGAGAACACCGGCCAGAACACCAGCCCTGCGTCGCTCACTGCCCAGATCGCTGTCCCCACCAGGAACACCGCGAACAACCACGCACCGGCCGGTTTGAAGCGAGCAATCAGCAGGCCGGAGACTGTCATCACCAGACCACCCACCAGGAAGTACCAGGAGCCTCCCAGGCTGACCAATTTCACGCCGCCAGCAGCAAGCGCCAAGCCGAGCAGGGCGATGATCACGCCCAGCCCGACCAGAATGAATTTTGATATGCCCGAGAGGCGTTGACTCTGCTTCACGTTGAATGTCCCGTTGAAATGAGGCGCGCAGTATATAGATAGGTAACTACCTAGTTAAATCACTATTTCTGAGTGAAGCGTAGTTCTCTGCTCGAGCACGCGCCAAGAAGGGCAGCCGGGCGTTCCGCATAGGGTCGATGCAATTATCCATAGGTCGGTGAAAGCGTTGTTTATGTCAGAAGGATCGTCAGTTTTGACAGTGTTAAAATTGCGATCAGAAACCTTCGATTAGCCGACGTACGGCAGCTGACGGAGAGGCTCGGTGACACGATCAGGCATATGCATATGCTCTTTTAATCTTTGATTCGCGATCGGTTTACCGCTCAACTGGCGCTTTTTTGATAGGTGGCTAATGATGTCGGAGCGGTGTGACGTAGTGGTATTGGGCCTGGGCGCCATGGGCGCCGCCACCGTGTATCAGTTGGCGAAGGCCGGTGTGAATGTCGTCGGCATTGACCGCCATCACCCGCCGCACAACCTTGGCTCCAGCCATGGCGATACGCGCATCACTCGGCTTTCGGTCGGAGAAGGTGCGCAATACGTACCGATCGTGCGCAATTCCCACCGGATTTGGCGCGAACTTGAAGTGCTGACGGGAGAGTCTCTGTTCGAGCAATCAGGTCTGCTGGTACTGACCTCAAGCCCCGAGTTCGACCCCAACGACAAAACCGACTTCACCCTGCGCACCATCGGTTTGGCGCAGGCCTACGGTATCGAGCACGAAGTCTTGTCCGCCGCACAGATTCGCCAGCGCTTCCCGCAGTTCGCCCACGTGCATGACTCGGCCATCGGCTATTTCGAGCCCGGTGGAGGGTTTGTGCGACCCGAGCGCTGCATCGACGTGCAGCTCAAACTGGCCGAACGACACGGCGCGACCCTGTACAAAGGCGAGACGGTCACCGGGATCACATCGGACGAGCAGGGCGTCACTGTCAACACCGACCAGCGCACGCTGCTGGCCAAAAAACTGGTGATCAATGCAGGCAACTGGAGTGGCGAATTGCTCGGCAAACCGTTTGAAAATCTGCTGAGTGTCTACCGGCAAAAGCTGTTTTGGTTCGAACTGGAGGAGCACGCCGGGCTGGTCGGTCACTCGCCGACATTCATCCTCACCCACGGCCATGGCGACGACAAAATCAACTACGGCTTCCCCGCATTGTCCGGCGAAGGCTGCATGAAGATCGCCACCGCCCAGTACCACACCGCCTCGTTGCCGCAAACGATCGACCGCACCGTCTCGACGGCCGAAGAGCAGGACATGTATGCACACCAGGTACACGGCCGCATCGCCGGCGTGACGTCCAAAGTGATCAAGTCTGCGGTCTGCGCCTACACGGTGACGCCGGATCGCCACTTCATCATCGACCAGCATCCGTCACTGCAACACACCCTGTTCGTGTCCGCCTGCTCCGGCCACGGCTTCAAACATTCCGCCGCACTGGGCGAGGCGTTTGCGCAGTGGTGCATGCGCGGTTCGACCGACCTGGACCTCTCGTCTTTCTCCCTGAAACGCTTTGAAGGCTGCTGAGCCCGCTACTGTGGCTTCAAGATGAGCCGATGGATCGCCAGGTGACACATCACGATGGGATGTCAGTTCAGCAGGGTATTTACTTGAGTCAAAATGCGCTATTTCCAAAGCAATAAAGCGCCAAGATGGTTTTCAACTACACTGAAGAAGCAAAAACTATTTTAATAATCTTGGCTGCGGGTTGTTTATTCATGCTGGCGGTGAGGCCTATATGGACATTGAAATCCTTAAACAGGCTGTCATGGATTCGCGCGATGGAATCACCATCTCCGACAACTGCAGAGATGACAATCCGTTGATTTTTGTCAATCCCGCCTTTGAACGCATGACCGGCTATTCTCTCGAAGAATCCATAAATATTAACTGTAGATACTTGCAGGGAGATGATCGTGAACAACCTGAATTAGAGGTCGTTCACCACGCCATTGCAAACGGGGAGTATTGTCTGGTTGTGTTGCGAAACTACCGGAAGGACGGAACAATGTTCTGGAATGAATTGAGCATATCGCCAATTCATGACGAGGCGGGAGCGGTCAGCAATTTTATAGGGATACAAAAAGATGTCACATCGCGAGTTATTCTGCAGCAGCAACTCAGTGACGAAATTCACTCCCTCGAAAAAACAAAATCGCATCTCGAGCAGCTATCGATAAAAGACGGGCTTACCGGGGTTTATAATCGGCGCTTCTTTGATAGTCAGTTTGAGATTCAATACAAGATCGCTTGTCGGAACAGTGAGGCGCTCACGCTCATCATGATTGATGTTGATGACTTCAAGTCATTCAATGACATATATGGGCATCAAGCAGGTGATGAAGCATTGATAGGTGTGGCGAATGGTTTGAGTAAATCATTCCAGAGGGGCTCTGATTTTGTTGCCAGGTACGGGGGCGAAGAGTTTGTGATTTTATCCAGCGGCATGACGATGGATCAGTCATCTGTTTACGTGAACTCTCTGTGTCAGCGTGTGCGCGACTTGAGAATTGCGCACTCCTCTTCGCGCACGGGCTATTTAACTATCAGCATCGGATTTTCTGTTCATCAATTCACCCCGACAAACACGTCCAACTTACTGCTTGCGCAAGCTGATAAAGCACTTTATCTAGCGAAAGAGCGAGGAAGGAATCAGTGTGTAGGTTTTTAGGCGCGCTTTTCGGCCTCTTAATCATCGCCAACCCGACATGTCTGTCATGATCTTCCTTGAAAAATCTGCCCCACCTCAACGTCTCACTCGTCGAGGTGGGCAACCCTGTTCTCAGCCGCGCTTTGGCAACTTCCAGTTCGGGCGAATGAAGTGGCAGGTGTAGCCATTCGGAATACGTTCCAGATAATCCTGGTGCTCAGGTTCTGCTTCCCAGAACGGGCCCGCCGGTTCGATTTCGGTGACGACTCGGCCTGGCCACAGCTTTGAAGCGTCGACGTCGGCGGCGGTGTCTTCGGCGATGTCGCGTTGCTGTTCGCTCAGGTAATAGATCGCCGAGCGGTAGCTGGGGCCGAGGTCGTTGCCCTGACGGTTGGGCGTGCTCGGGTCATGGATCTGGAAGAAGAACTCAAGGATCTGCCGATAGCTGATCACCGCCGGGTCGAAGACGATCTCGATGGCTTCGGCGTGGTTGCCATGGTTGCGATAAGTGGCGTTCGGCACCTCGCCGCCAGTGTAGCCGACGCGCGTTTGCAGCACGCCGGGATAGCGCCGCAGCAGGTCCTGCATGCCCCAGAAGCAGCCGCCAGCGAGGATGGCAGTTTCGGTTTGGCTAGTCATGGTCTGTGCTTCCTCTCGGGAATTTTGGGTGTAGCCATTGTTATGCGGGCGTGTCCGGCAATTCCAAGTCTGGACGATACAAATAAGTCTGCTGATCACTCCCCACTTCAAGCGTGCTCTTCAAACCTGCGCACATCACCCAAAGAGTCACGCTGCATCGATTGCAGGTTTTTCTCGATGGTTTCGCACAGGGCTTCCATCTGGATCTGGTGTTCGCTGTGGCAAAACGGGCTTTGCAGGTCAGTGCCGATGCGCTCGATGGCCAGTAGCATAAAGCCCACCACGGTGGAAGCCAGCGGAGTGAACCAGCCCAGGGATTCCACCAGACCTACGGGCACGATCAGGCAGAACAGCGAAATAAACAGCCGCGGGAAATACACATAGGGGTAGGGCAGCGGGGTATTGGCGATGCGTTCCATGCCGCCCTGGCTGTTGGAGAGTTCCACCAGCGTCGACTCCAGCCGTGCCAGGCGAATGCTGTCCAGGCGTCCGGCCTTGTATTCCCGGGCGAGCAGGGCGGCGGAACCGGTGAGGATGTCGTTGGCAAAGTTGTTGGTGGTGCCGCTGCGGGCGAATTCATCGGCGGGAATGAACGCCCGGACTTCCTCCGGACAAGGCTGACCCTGCAGATGCGCCGCGAGGCAGTTCACATACGCCACATGGCGGCGCAACAGGGTCGACTTGACCGGATTGACTTCGCTGTTGGGGTCATCCAGCAACGTCAGGACCTGGCGGGCAAAACTGCGCGAGTTATTGATCATCGTGCCCCACAGCGTCCGCGCTTCCCACCAACGGTTGTAGGCGCTGCTGTTACGAAAACTGATCAGCACCACCAGCGCCGAACCCAGCAACGTCAGGGGCATCAGCGGCAGGTTCATCTTGGCGTTCAGAAACAGCATGAAGTCCACGGTGACGGCGATGTCCCAGAGCAACAGCCAGAACAAGGCCCAACCGACATAGCCCATGGTCTTGATGATCAGACGGTATTTTTTGACGATGGCAGCTTTCAAACGGAAACCTCGTGGCGAGCGATAAGCATTGATGCCTTAGCTCGGACGGTGTTTTCGGGGTAAAGGTTCGGTCAGTCGCGCAGGTTCTTCACTGGCTGGCTTATCAGCTCTGACACGATTGAGGGAGAAGGAAAGGAATCTTTTCATGAATCTGGCAATCGGCGTTTCTACTTTTTTGTGGATGAGCCACGACGCACCAATCATCAGGATGAGGGTTCCCCACAGCAGCAGATGCGGATTCACAGCCGGATAAGCAATGTTGAAAATCATGAACCCGATCATTTGATGTAATAGGTAAAGCGGGTAAGTCAGTGCCCCTAATGCGGTCCAGTTCAACCTGCCTATGGCCGCTGTTTTGTTGCTCACAATCAAAAGAAACGTCATGAAAAACAGGAAAATCACGCCGCAGATAATCAGAGGGTCGTATTCGGTCGAATACTTGCTTTCGATCGATTCGGCCCATGCTATGGCGGTGAAACAGGCCAATGCCAATGTCCCCAGCAAGAGGAGAATCCGGGCAATTGTGAATCCTTTCGCCCATATGAGGTAGAACGTGGCACCTGCGATGAAATACGCCGCGTAGTCGGTGATCAAGATCGAACGCAGTTTTTCAAATACGAGTATTTCTGCTGTAGCAGAGACCAGTAGCCAAAGCACGAGGCAGGGTTCGATTTTCTCTATTTTCTTGAATCCCAACAGTATGGAGATCATCAGGTAGAACTTGATTTCCACAAACAACGACCAGTAAACGCCGTCTATTTGCTCGACACCCATCAAGTCGCCAAGCAATGTCATGTTGATAAGGTATTGATAAAGAGTGGCCGTAAATCGCGGCTGGCCGATGGCCAGGATAAAAAGAAAAGTCAGGGTGCAGCACACCCAGAACGCCGGGCAGAGCCGAACGACGCGGGAGATGAAAAAAACTTTGAGGTTATTGCTCGACGCGGTCATCAGAATGACGAATCCGCTGATCATGAAAAAAAGTTCGACGCCCAAATAACCGTACTTGGCGGGCTCAGCCAATAACGGGTAAGGCATTACAGACATGTCGCCCTTTGCATAGCCGCGAAAAGCATAGTGAAAAAACACTACGGCGATCGCAGCAAGGAATCGCAGCAAATCCAATTCCTTCAATCGTCGGTCGTTCATGTATAGGCGCTCCAGACTTGTTAGCGCTGATTGAAAACTGACGACTCTGGCGAGTGAAATTCGACCCAAGGCGAAAGCTGTTACAGCAAGGGCTGCTTATGGACTATCCAGGCTCCGTGAGACGGTTATGGACTGCGTTGCCACATGTAGAAGTAGTCGACTTCGAAGGTGGAGGGCAGGTCAGCATCGTCGACCACCCCGAACCATTTCCACATGGCCTCACTGTCAAAGTTCACCTCCATCGGGAAGAAGAAGTAGTTGTTCTTCGACTCCCTGACCAGCACGCCATCGACGTACCAACGCAGGGTGTCGGGCTGCCAGTCGAAGCCGTAGATATGGAACGCATCCGCCAGGCGCCACGGACTGACCCAGATGCTGCCATTGTCGATATGTTCAGTGCTTTGTGGCGTCGCCCAGAGGTGGGCATTCATGTGATACGAGCGGTCCAGGGCCGCGTCTTTGGTCTTGCCGGCGATTTCAAAGATGTCGATCTCGGTGGCGTTGTCGAGCATGCCTGTCCAGGCGAGCCAGAATGCGCTGGAACCTGCGGAGTTCATGGGTTTGGCACGGGCTTCGTAGTATCCGTAAAAACCGCGTTCAGTTGTCCGCACCATCGCTGAGGTGTAGTCCTTGAAGCCGAGTTTGACGTACTTCTGCGGCAAGGTTTCCTTGCGGAAAACAATGTTCAGATTGCCATTGCTGACGGAGGCATTGTTCGGCGTGTAAAGCGCCGGTTTGCGTCCGAGCGACTCGTTCCCGATGGCGTTGTTGACGTGCCAGCGTGTGCGGTCGAGAGTGCTGCCGTTGAAGTCGTCGGACAGCTTCCTGTTGAGCGTCCACTGACCGGCATTGGCCTGGTCGGACAACGGCAGATTGGCGCGGGTCCGGGTCGGTAGTGCGCCGAGTGGCCCGACTCGGGTCCAGGTATCGGCTTGTTTGGGAATGGCGACGGACCATTTTTCCGCCAGGTACTTAAAGGCACGCTGGCGTTCTGCGAGTGAGGCAAACGCACGGTCGTACACCATCACTTCGGCGATGTCGCCGCGAAAGTTATCGGACTCACCCACGGCACTGCGCCCTATTGCATACGGACCGATCGGCACATCGTAAAGCTCCAGGACGGAAACGGTCGGCGCATACGCCGTTGTCTGTTGCAGGCTGATGGCGAAATTCGGCAAGACGTTATCGTTTTGGGCGATTTGCGGGCCTGAGCTGAACAAGCGTTGCCAGGGATCAACCTCGGCTTGGTCGGGCAATCGACGAGACACGATCAATACCGTCACCGGGCCTTTGGCGCTGCGCAGGGCTTTGCCCAGAAACGCCGACGCGCCACTGAAACGCACGACGGAATGGCCATTCAGGGCGTTTGCCATCCGCTGTGGCGGCGAGGCGGCATTGTCGACTGTCGCGTGATTGGACTTGCCGGATTTGTCATTCCAGCGCTTGATCCGGTTCTGCGTATCCAGGGTCATTGTTGACGCATCGTCCGCGTCCAGCCACAGCACCAGCCCGGTGGTGGGGGCACCGGGAGGCGCTGGTGCGGCGTTGCACACCATCGAAACCGACAGCAGCAGTACCGGCAGCAATCCTTTGAACGTCATTTAACGGCAACCAGCGCTGGAATTTCGAATGACGACTGATATCCCTGCGGATTACACGACTGCCAGCGCCAGGTATCGACAATCATCTGTTGCAGGTCGCGTTGCGCGGTCCAGCCCAGCTCCCGTCCGGCCTTGCCGGGGTCGGCCCAGCATTTGGCGATGTCACCTTCGCGTCGCGGTACAAACCGGTAGGGAATGGTAATGCCGGTGATGTCTTCGAAACTCTGGATGATTTGCAGCACGCTGTAGCCGATGCCTGTGCCGAGGTTCCAGACATTGATGCCGTTGTTGTACTGCAACACTTGAAGCGCTTTGAGGTGGCCGATGGCAAGGTCGACCACGTGGATGTAGTCGCGCACGCAGGTGCCGTCCACGGTGGGATAGTCGTTGCCGTACACCGTGAGTTCGGGAATCCGGCCAATCGCGACCTGCGTCAGGCACGGCAACAGATTGTTGGGGCGGCCTCGGGGGTCTTCGCCGATCATCCCGCTCTCGTGAGCGCCAATCGGGTTGAAGTAGCGCAACAACGCGATGCTCCAGCGTGGATCGGAATGGCACAGATCGGTGAGCAACTCTTCGATCATCAGCTTGGTGCGGCCATAGGGATTGACCGGTTTGCCGGTGCCGAAATCTTCGGCGATCGGTGTGCGCGTGGGCTCGCCGTAGACTGTGGCCGATGAGCTGAACACCAGTCGAAAGACGTTATGGCGAGCCATTGCCCGGCACAGGTCAAGCGTGCCGGCGACATTGTTGGCGTAGTAATCCAGCGGTTTGCGCACGCTTTCTGCAACGGATTTGAGGCTGGCAAAATGCACCACGGCATCGATGTCATAGCGGCTGAAAATGTCGTCCAGCACGGCCGCATCACGGATGTCGCCATGGATGAAATCGACCCGGCTCAGGGTCAATTGCTCCAAGCGCGCGATGCACTCTCGACAGCTGTTACTCAGATTGTCGAGCACCAACACATGGTGTCCGGCATTGATGAGCGCCAAAGCGGTATGCGAGCCGATGTAACCGGCCCCGCCAGTAATCAACGTAGTTTTGCGCATGGTGAGCTCTTCCTGTCTAAGGGACTGAATTCAGCGGGAGGTGAAAACCGATTTGAATTCTTGCGGCCAGCGCGGGTGCATGACGCTATACGCCACGGCATAGCTCAGCGCGCCAACCACGATGTTGCAGATCAGGTGCAGGTAACCTTGAAAACCTTGCAGCGGTGACACGTACACGACGGTCGTGGCCATGACGAGTGAGGCGATCACGCTGCGGTAATTGGAGTCGAAGAACCGACCCCAGCCGTAACCAATGGCCTCGTTGAGTCCACGGATTTGCAGCGGTGTGATCAACAGCATCCTGGCCAGCAACGCGAGGGCCGCGGCCATGCCGCCGTACAGGCTGCCGAACCCGTAGACCAGCGCCAGCGCCAGCACGGTGGTGACCACTTCAGCCTTGATCGTCAGGTGGCTACGATTGACCGCAACCAGTGCGGTGGTGGCGTACATGGCGGTGTTGCCAATTGCCGCCGTGCAGGCCAGCACTTGCAGCAAGGGAATGGCATCGGCCCACTTGGCGCCGAATATCAACAGGATGAGGTCGTTGGCCGTGAGCGCGATCCCGATGAACAGGGGCGTCAACAGAAAGCCGCTGACGGCGGTGGAGTCGCCAATGATCCCGAGCAGTCGCGATGGCTCTGCGCTGCGCCGGGCGAACACCGGCAGCGCATAGCTCAGCAGGCCGTTATAAATCGCAGTGCGAGGCAGATCGATGATGCGCATTGCCATGTTGAACATGCCGACCGCGTTCGCGCCGGCCGTCATCCCCAGCACCACGTTGACCCCGCGCTGAAGTGTTTGTGTACTCAGCGCGTTGATGGCAACCGGTGTGCCGGCCTTCAACAGCTCCCGCAAGAACGGACCGTCAATGTAAAAGGCTATGCGCCGCGGGTCTGAGCGCATCAATACGATGATCGACACGAACTCCATGATCAGCACCTGGGCAATGACCGCCCAGGCCCCCCATCCCCAAAGCGCGACAGCGATGCCGCCGACCCCACCAAACACTTTGCCCAGTAACGTGCGCGACGCCAGCGTCTTGAAGTTGCCGCTGCGGCGCATTTGCGCCACATAGACACGCGCCATCATGGTGAAAAGGATTTTCACCGAGGCCACCGCCGTCATCGCTTGCAGCATCGGGTCGGGCGTATACAGCATCACCGCGCCCGAGATGACGACGATGGACACCAGGCTGACCAGTACCGAGGCCCAGAACGCGGTAGAGATGTGTTTATCTTCCAGTCGTTCAAGCCGTACCAGGGGATCTTCCAGCACTGAGGAGTAGATGAGACCGACCAACTCGACGATGGCAATGATGATCGTGCCCACCCCCAGTTCGGCGGGCGACAGCAGCCTGGCATACACGACAAAGGTAATCATCGACAGGAAAATCAGGCCGAATTTTTCGGTGAAGATCCAGCCCAGGGAAATGAGGCGTCGATTGGCCATGGCGGATACCGGTTCAATGAGCGGTGGTTGATACCGTTGGCTTGCGCAAGGATCTGGCGCGGGCATAGAGGTAACGCAGGGTTGGTTTGCCGTGGTCGAAGAACAGCGTTTGCCAGGAATGCTTGAGCATTCGCTGGTACACATCGATCACCTCGCCATGCCAGCCGCCTCGGGAAAAGGTATTGAGAAAGTCGGTGTGGTTGCCCAGCACGAAATCGATCTGTTGCTGCTGGCTGAGCTGCGCGCCATAGCGGGCGAGATAGACTTCGATGAACTTGATCTTGTTCTGGTAGTGCTTTTTCGGTTGTGCGGTCATGTTGCCGCTGTTGATCGTGCGCTCCAGCAACACCTGCGGCACCGTGTGGATCTCCCAGTGTTCAGCGATTCGGGTCCACATGAAGCGATCCTCGCAATAACGCAGGCCGGCATCGAAGCAGCCGAGTTGCATCATCACGTCGCGCTTGACCAGCGCGGCAGATACGCCATTGAGGACGTTGGCGTGGATGAAATCGTAGAAATGCATGCCGCTCTTGCGGATGTTGTCCAGTTGCCGCCTGCCGTCGCTGTAGTTGACCTGGCAGTAGCAGTCGATCAGCCCCACCGGCCGTCCCTGAAGAAGGAGTTCGTCATACAGCGCCAGTTGTAGCTCCAGCTTTTGCGGGCGCCATTGGTCATCGGCATCGAGCATCGCCACAAACGTCTCTTGAGAGTGCCGAATCCCATGGTTGCGGGCGCTGGCCTGACCTTCGTTGGCTTGCTGCAACAGCGTCAGGCGAAACGGCGCCGCGAAGTCTTTGACCCGTTGTGGTCCATCATCGGTGGAACCATCGTCAATAACGATGACGTGATCGGGCAGTCGGGTTTGCTCGGCCAGGGATACCAGCGTTTGCTCAATGCTGTCGGCGCCGTTGTACATCGGGATCACGACGCACACGGTATGCGGTGAAGGGGAGGCTTGGTTTATCACGGGTGTTTCTCCTTCTGTTACGCCTTGGCTGAATCACGCGGTAATGCCCTGCCAGACGGACGCTGACGCAGGGTGGCCGGTGATAACTCGGGGAATATCGCGCAGTGATGTCGGAAGGACAGCGCCAGGGTGCAGAACACCAAAAACTCGGCGGAGCGGTAGTTGGGGATCACGTAGGCCACATAATTGGTGACGGCGAACAAGCCGATGATCACCAAAGCGCTGGCACGAAACTGTGCGGACTGGTTCGCCGTCACAGCGCGGTATTGTTTGAACAACGCTTCGCCCAGCAGCAGCACCAGCGCAGTCAACTGGATAAAACCACCGTTGAGCAGCGTCTCCATGTAGCCGCTGTGGGCGTTGCCGATGTAGCCCCAGCGAGTGATGAACGCATCCGCGTCGGGGCTGGCCCAGAAGGCGCCGAAGCCGTAACCCTTGAGCCACTGCTGGTCGATAAATGGCGCCAGCAGCTCCCAGATCAACGTGCGATCAGTGAGAGAAGGATCGCGACCGGCGATTTCCAGCAGCCACGCAAGGTGGTTGTACAGCAACAGACAAACCAGCAGAAACACCAGCGTGCAACCGAAGAACAGCCACTGCGAGCGATTGATACGCAAGCGAATCAGAGTGAGGAAGTACCAGTAGCTCACCGTGCCAGACACTATCAGTGCCACGCCGGTCGCCGATTGGGCGAGCAGGATCGCGATCAGCGAAGAAAACGAGCAGAAGAGGGCCCAGCGGTTGCCCTGGCGGATCATCGGCAGCAACAGCAGGATGGCGATCGCATTGAGCCGTGCACCGGCGTTCTTTTCGGCAAAAATCCCCTTGAAGGCGCCGTCGCGAATACCCCCGGACAAGAATGCGAGGTCAGGCCTGACCACGGCGAGTATCAAACCGACCAACGCCGCCACGCCGATGGCACAACCGAGCATGTAGGTGATTTTTTCGAGGGGGTAGTTATAGGCAATGAAACCGGCAAAAAAGACCACGCTGAGCATCGCGATAACCCGCTTGAACGTCAGCATCGGGTCGTAGGACCAGCCAATCGAGGCGATCACACAAGCCATGAACACCAGCAGAAAGAAGTTACTGCGGTAAAAGGTTTTGCTGAGGAAGACCTTGTTGCGGATGAAGAAGAACAACGGCACCAGCAGCGTGATGAGGCCGCAGACCTGGTTGGCGACGCTGCCTTCGAGGTCTTTATCGACGTCACCGAAACTGAATGCGCCGCCCAGCCCAAGGACAAACGTGATCACCTGGATGTAAAACAGCACGCCGAACAGGGTGAAACCGTCGCGTAACGTCGAGTATCTGATCGCCAGTGTGCTCATGATGTTGGGCTCCCGAGCAACGCGTCGAGGTAAGTCTGCACTGCGCTGGCATTCATGAAACGGGCGGCTGCTTCAAGGCGCGAATGGCGCTGTAGATCCCGCGGTGTGGCGAGTTGCAGGGCAATCGCCTGCGCCAGCTCGAGCGGGTCGTCGACAGCGACGAGCGGTGCAACCAGGCCGCCGATCAAAATATCCTGGGGGCCATGGGGGCAGCGGGTCGCTACCACCGGCGTGCCCGTGGACAAGGCTTCTACCAGCGCATTGGGACTGCCCTCGAAGCGCGACGACAGCACAAAGCAATCGGCCGCCGCCACTTCTGCCAGGGGATCACTGGTGTAACCCGGCAGGTCGACGCGATCGGCGACGCCCAACGTGCGTGCGAGTTCAAGCAGTCGAAGTCTGAGTGCGCCTTCACCAAAAATGATCAGGCGTACGTCGGTATCCGGCAACGCGGCGAACGCTTTAATCAAGGTGTCGAAACCTTTTTGCGACGCCAGGCGACCCACGGCGACAATCACCGCGCCAGACTTTTCCAGCAGCCAGCGGTGATTTGGCAGGCCCGGTGGCTTCTCGCGGAAGTTGTTGTCGAGCACCGGGTTGTCGGCAATGGTCACGTCCTGGCGGCGCGCGATGGTGGTATCGACCAGATCCTGGGCGACACCGCGCGACACGCAAATCACCGGGTTGGGAATAAGCCGATAGAGCAGGGGAGCCACCAGATAGGCGGCCCGCACCATGAAGTCGGGGTTAACGTGTTTGTCATGGGAAAAGGCATTGCGCTCGCTGACGTGCAGCCGCGCCAGCGTGCCGGACAGCATGGCAGCGGCGATCGCCACGACGTTGACGTGCGTGAGCGCCGCCAGTTGCGCGTCAAAGCGATTGGCACGCAGAAATCGCGCGAGCGCCGGCACCGCACGAGAGCTGCGCGGGCTGCGCAGTTCAACCTTTTTGACGCGTGGGTCGAGGTGCGCTGCATTGATACCTCCGCCGGTGAGCATCAACAGCGTCACGTCATTGCCGGCGTCGACCAATGCTCCGGCCAGGCGCGTCATCATTTTTTCAGCCCCGCCCGCGCTGAGGTCATGCAGGATAATCAGCAATTTTTTCATTGGTTCCACACCTGGTAATACGCCTGCGCCGCGTGCTGGCTGGTGTACTGGCGGAGGGCGTCAGTGACCATTTTTTCGCTGGGAGCCACGTGATCGGTTGATGTCAGGCTTCGCAGCATTCCATCGGCCAATGCCGGGATGTCGTTGACCTTGACCAGTTGGCCGAGCTGGCCGTTGTCCAGCAGTTCTCTGGGCCCCGTCTCGCAGTCGCATGCCAGCACGGGAGTCCCCAGCGCCAACGCCTCGATCAGTACGGTCGGCATGCCTTCATGAAGGGAACTCAGAATGAACAGGCGTGCTTGCCTGAGCAGTGAATAGGGGTTGCTCAGGAAACCGGTAAAGTGCACCCGGTGGGCGATGCCCAGGCGCTGCGCCTGAGCGATCAGTGCGCCGCGCAACGGCCCGTCGCCAGCGATCACCAGATCGGGTAGCGCCTGGCGGTGCAGCGCCATGGCGTAGGCATCGAGCAGCAGGTGAAAACCTTTCTGTTCCGTCAACCGGCCCAGACCCAACCAGTAGTCGTCTGGTAGCCCGGCGGGCAGCGGCGCGCGTGAGGCTTGAAACAGTTGCTCGGTGATGACCGCGTTGGGGCAATAGCAAACGCGCTGCTGACCCCATGGCAGCAAGTCGGCCAGAGACTGGCGCAATGCCGTGGAGACCGTCACCACTTTTCCGCTGCCACACAAGTACAAGGCATAGAGCAGGCGCAGGCTTGAAGGGCTGGTTTTCTGCTCAGTGCAATCGAGCGTGACGTGCCGGCTATAGATGACTTTGCAGGCACTGCCCAAGGTGGCGAACCAGGTGCAGACGTTGGCCTGTTCCTTGGCGGAAATCAGGTGAGTGACGCCCTCGCGACGAATGAGCCGACGCAACAGGACGATTGATTTGAGCAGCCCGACGATGCCGTTGCCACCGCCGCTGTTGTGGCGTTGATCGCCGTCAGTGTCCGGCGTTTCACCGTTCATGACGAAAAAGCTCACCCGCTTTCCATCCTTGTGAAATTGCTCGGATAACCGTTGCTGTACCCGCTCGACGCCGCCGCCGGTCTTGAAATCTTTGAGAATGAACAGGATGTGCATAGTCATTCCCCAACGCTGATGGCGACTTTGTGCCGAGCGAGCATCGTCAACAGGTGCACAAAGTTGCTGGGGTAATCGATGAGGTAGCGTTTGATCGTATGAGGCTCGCGATACATTCGATAAAACGCGCGCAGGTGCAGGCGATTGATCATCGCCGGGTAGTACTGCCGCGTGGCCAGGGCTTCCTGGCGAATGAACCCGCCGCAGGTGAAGGCGACACCGCGAAAACCTGCGCGCAACGCATCCTGTTCGAACTGTTCTTGCAGTCCCGCGCCCAGGCCAACGATCAGGATGTCCGCTTCGCTGTGGCAAATGTCGGCCTGAATGGCCTCGGCCTGCGAGGTATCAAAGTAGCCGTTGTGGTAACCGGCGATGGCCAGTTGCGGGTAGAGGCTCTTGATCTTGCTGATGAACAGATCCAGTTCAACTTGCCGAGCGCCGACGAAATACACGCGCTTGCCCAGCTGCTCAGCGCTGCCGAGTACAAGATCGGCAATCGAGGTGAAGTCAAAGCTGACCCGGCCGATCGTCTTGCCGGTTACGCGAGACATGAAGGTCGACATCAGCATGCCGTCGCAAAAATAGTTGATGGTGCTTGGGGTCTGCCCGAACACGCTGCCGATGGAGGCGAAGTTGATGAAGGAGTAGGCCTGGTTGGCCTCCAGTAATTTCGGTGAGTACTGCCCGACTAATTCCAGCTTGAACATGGCGCGGCTCCTTTCAGATGACTGAGGGGGTCTGCCGCCCCACGGAAACGTAGGTGAAGCCGCGTTTGCTCAAACGCTGTGGATCGAACAGATTGCGTCCGTCGAAGATCAACGGCTGTTTGAGCCGCTGACTGAGCAGGTCGAAGTCCGGTGCCCGAAACGATTGCCACTCGGTGACGATGATCAGCGCGTCGGCATTTTTCAGTGCCGCTTCCTTGGTGCCTGCCAACGTCAGGTCATCGCGCGAGCCATAAATGCGCTGGGCTTCTTCCATGGCTTTGGGATCAAACGCCTGAACGTTGGCGCCGGCCTGCCACAAGGCCTCCATCAATACCCGGCTGGGGGCTTCGCGCATGTCGTCGGTGTTGGGTTTGAAACTCAGCCCCCAAAGGGCAAAGGTCTTGCCGCGAAGGTGACCGTCAAAGTGATTGAACACTTTGCTGTACAGGCTGGTTTTCTGTTCCTGGTTGCGCGCCTCGACGGCCTTGAGTACCCGAGCATCAATGTCGACGCTGGTGGCGGCATGTATCAGCGCTTTCACGTCTTTGGGAAAGCACGAGCCGCCGTAGCCGAGGCCGGGGTAGATAAATTGATAACCGATGCGTGGGTCGGAGCCGATGCCATGGCGGACATTCTCGATGTCGGCACCGAGTTTTTCGGCGAGGCAGGCCATTTCGTTCATGAAGCTGATCTTCGTCGCCAGCATGCAGTTGGCGGCGTACTTGGTCAGTTCAGCGCTGCGAACGTCCATGACAATGATTTTTTCGCGGCTGCGATTGAACGGTTCATACAGCTCGCGCATGACCTCTTCAGCACGCGGGCTGTCGGTGCCGATGATGATCCGGTCGGGCCGCATGCAGTCTTCGACCGCGCAGCCTTCCTTGAGAAATTCCGGATTGGAGACCACGTCGAACGTCAGGTCGCTGCGATTGTTGTCGGCCAGTACCTGCTCGACACGCTCACGCACCAGGTCCCCAGTGCCGACCGGCACCGTGGATTTGTTGACGATGATGTGGTGCCGATCCATGTTCAACGCGATGGTTTGCGCCACGCTCAACACGTATTTGAGGTCTGCCGAACCGTCTTCGTCTGGCGGTGTGCCGACGGCAATCAACAGCACATCGCCATGGTGAACGGCCTCGGCCAGATCAGTGCCGAAGCGCAGCCGGCCACTTTGATAGTTGTCCCGCACAAGGTTTTTCAGACCCGGCTCGTAGATGGGCAGCGCGCCTTCCTTCAGCGCCTCGACCCTGGCAGCGTCGACATCGACGCAGAGCACGTTATGCCCAACCTCGGCCAGTGCGGCGCCTTGAACAAGGCCCACGTAACCAATACCGAATACGCTCACATTCATGGTCAAACCTCAGGTCGTCGTGACGGTTGTCAACGCAGGGAAGGGGGAGGCTTTAGAGCTGGGGCAGGGGTCAGTAGATGTTTTTCGAAAACAGCGTGAAGGGCGTCTTGATGAGGATTTTTATGTCGAGCCACAGCGACCATTGGTTGATGTAGTTGAGGTCCTGGGCGACGCGCAGCTGCATCTTTTCCACCGTCTCGGTTTCGCCGCGATGCCCGGTGATCTGGGCCAACCCGGTGATGCCCGGCTTGAGTCGATGGCGGGCCATGTAGGCGCGGACTTTTCCGGTGTAATAAATGTTGTGAGTGACGGCATGCGGGCGCGGGCCGACCAGGGCCATCTGCCCGGACAGGACATTGAACAACTGGGGCAATTCGTCGATGGAACTGCGGCGCAGCAAGCGTCCGATCGGGGTGATGCGATCATCGTCACGGGTGGCTTGGCGCACCTCGTGGTCGTCGTGGACGCGCATCGAGCGAAACTTCCAGACCTTGATCACTTCACCGTTGCAACCGTGGCGGTTCTGCTTGAACAGCACCGGGCCTGCGGAGGTCAGTTTGACCGCTGCCGCCGCCACCAACAGCAAGGGGCTGAGCAGAATAATCGCCACGGTGGCCAGGCTGCGTTCGAACAGGTCCTTGCAAAACAGGCTGGCCGGATGCGAGCTGATCAGGCTTTCATTGAGGTAGATGGCCGGCATCCGCTCGATTTCCGAGATCGAATGGTTGAGCAACACCATGCTGCCGAAATCCGGGATCCACACCACGTCGACATTCATGTCCAGCAGGTCGATGTAGAGCGCTTCGATGGTGGCGGCATGCGCCATGGTCAGCACGACGTAGACACGGCGCACTTCCAGGCGCGTGATGATTTCGCGGATCGCGTCAACGTGACCGAGCAGCGGCAGAATGCTCGGGGCCGGGCCGCTGTTATCGGCGGCGGCGATGAAACCCAGTACCAGCGCGCGATTCGGCCTGGAGAGTTTTTTCGCCAACTCATGGGCCGTCGGGCAGGTGCCGATGATCACTGAACGACGCTCGTTACAGACCTTGCGCGAGTGCAGTCGGGCCAAATAATGAAGGGGCAGAAAACTCGCCGCCTGCACCACGAAACCCAGCACCGCCCAGACAATGATCACCTGGCGCGAAAACGTCGCACTGGTCTGGGTGATGAAGGCAATCGCCGCGAGCACGGCCAGCAGGATCAACCAGCCGGCGAGCAATCTGCCGAGCCCGACCAGCAGGCCATGGCGTTTGTGGTAGACCCTCATCAGGCTGTAAATCGGCACTGAACCGAGCACCGTCAGAATGATCAGGATGCGGTATTCGCTGGTCAGACTGCCGACGCGCCAATACACGAGCAGCATCAGCAGCGAAGTCACCAGCGACAGCGCACACAGCCACTGGCCCCAGAATGTCAGGCCACGGCGTTGCGTCATATGAGCGGTATAGAGCGGTGTCATCGGCTTAACCTCAGGCAACAGTCATCCATCAGCGCTAATCAGGCAGACACGAGGTGTCTCCTGAAGGCTGTTCCGTAGTTCGGCAGAGGTGAAGCGGTTGTGTGATGGCAGAACGGGGGCAACGGCAGGCTTGTTCGCCCGACGTTACCTGGGCGCGAAGTCGTAGTTATAGAACGCCCGGGAGTGGTGGTGGCCATACTTGCGCGCCTTGCGCAGGTCCACCTGATTGAGCACGGTGCCAAATACCGGCACATGGCTCTGTTGCAACATGGCAAGGCCCCTTTGCACTTGGCTGATGGGCGTGCTGTCGGCCTTGACTACATAGATCACCGCATCCGAGTGCTTGGCCAGCAACAACGCGTCGCTGATCATCTCCGCAGGGGGTGAGTCGATGATGATGTGGCGGTAACGCGATCTGAGTACCTCAAGCATGCGCGCCATGCGCGGCGAGCTGAGCAAATCCTGTGGCGGCGGCTGCAACGCGTTCGGCGAAGTGGCAGGGGAAGGCAGGCGCGGCGCGGCGAACATATCCAGCGAAGGCGGCAGAACCTTCCCGGCCGGCAGCATGTCCAGGTTGCCCACCGAAACGATGCAGTCTTCGAGCCTGGCGGTGCCTGCAATGACGTTCGCCAGTCCCGGACTGTCCGGTGGGAAGTCGAAGTTCAACGCCAGGGTTGGCTGACGCATGTCAGCATCGATCAACAGCACCCGCTCCAGCGAACTCAGTGAACTGGCCAGGTTGTTGGCAATGGTGCTTTTACCCTCACCGGCAACGGTCGACGTCACCAGTACCACCTGCGAGGGCATTTCGCTGCTTTGCAACATCAGCCAGGTGCGCAGATTGCGAATGGTCTCGGAAAAACGCGGGTTGTCGTTGTCTTCGAACAAGCGCGCCAGTTGCCGGCGAGTTTTCTTCGTTACCAACGGCACGACGCTGAGCAGCGGAATGTTAAGTGCGCTTTCGATCGATTCGTCGGTTTTGAAGGTATTGCTCAGGCTCTCGAAGAGCAGCGCCAAAGCAACGCCGATCACCGCAGCGATCAACCCGACGATCCCGACAATCAAACTTTTACGGGGCTTGCTCGCTTCAACTGGAACAATGGCCGGGTCAACAATGCGCACTTTGGTCGAGTCCATGTCGGCGGTGGCCGTGGTCTCTTTCAAACGAGTGACGAACGTTTCATAGAGCGCGCGGGAGCTGTCGACCTCACGTTGGAACTCGCGTAACTGGAACTCTTTGCGAGCGATGTCCTGGATTTGCGCCTTGTTGCTGTTGAAGGATTGGCGCAGCGAGGCTTCACTGGCCGTCGCGAGCTGGTATTGCCGTTCAATACCGGCCACCACTTGCTGGACTTGCAATTGCAGGCTGGTGGTGGCGGTGCGCAATTCGGACTGCGCAGACACCAGGCTCGGGTGTTTTGGACCATAGCGTCCCGCCAGTTCATCAACCTTGGCCTGGGCCAAGGCGCGGTCCGCCTGAAATTTCTGCACCAAAGGGTTGCTCAAGACGGCAGGCACGCTGGAGAGCCGACTCAGATCGCCATTGCTCAGAGACTTCGCCTGGCGGTACTCGCTCTCGGCTTCAGCGCGATTACGACGGGCGTCAACCATGCGATTACCGGTCATTTCCAGTTCGTTGGCGCTGATAGTCGCAACCCCGCCAACGTCGACCAGGCCTTGCTCTTCGCGGTAGCCCTGAAGTTTTTTCTCGGCCGCACGCAAGTTGTCACGCAGCTTGACCAGCCTTGTGTTCATCCACGCCGTGGTGGTTTGCGACGACTTCTCGCTGGTGTCGAGCTGGCTGTCGGTAAAACCCTGGGCCAGCGCATTGGCTGCTGCGGCCGCCAGATCAGGGTCGGGCAGCTCGACCTCGATTTCGAGCAATTGGCTCTTGCCGACGAACTTGACGCTGGTGTGCAGCATGAGGTTCTGCGTGACCTGATTGAAGACGTCTTCTTCGGTGAGCACATCTTTGAGCGGCATCAACATGCCCAGCCCCGGAACCCACTGCTCGAGGTCAAGATTGGTCAGCCATTGGCGCGGTGTGAACCAAGGCTTCGGTTGCTGGCGCGGGTCGGTGACCGGGTGAGTCGTCAGGCCGAGTTTTTTCACCGCGCGTTCGGCAAGATCCCGCGATTGCAGGAGCGCTTGCTGGGTCTGCAAGTAATCCGTGGCGTTGCCGCCTGAATCCTTGACTTGCTGGAAGGACATCAGCGGAGGCGTTTTATCGTTGAACAGCAACGTGGTGCTGCCGATGTATTGCGGGGTGATGGTCGAGACCACCACGGCCGCCAGCAGACCGCTCACCAGAACCAGCCATCCGATGCTCCATTTGGCACGCCAGATCACCCTCCAGAGCTTTAAAAGATCAATGGTGTCCTTGTCTTCGCTGTACTGCTGATGCAGATGCGCTTGAAGAGGACGTTCGACGTAGGTGCTAGGGCTGTTGTCCATGATTAGAAAAAGCCTTGTGCAATGGAAATGGTGTCGCCGGGGGCAATCGTGGTGTTTCGCGTAACGTCATCGGTGAGGGTCGAACCACCGTCACCGCGCAAGATGGTCACGCGCTTGATTGAGGCCCGCTCGGTCAAGCCACCGCCCAATGCGATGGCTTTCTCTAGCGTCAGTCCGGGTACGAATGGATAGCTGCCGGGTTTTTTCACTTCGCCATTGATGTAGAACGAGCGGTATTCGATCTGGCTCAGGCTGACTTTCGGGTCGATCAGGTAACCCTGTTTAAGCCCGTCCACAATGATTTTTTCGACTTGGCCGGGGGTGAGTCCTTTGGCGGAAATCTCGCCCAGAAAAGGGTAGGAAAAGGTGCCAGCGTCGCTGAGACGGATCTTTTTCAGGCTCAACTCCGGCTCACCGAACACGATGATGCGCAAGACATCACCAGCCGCCAGTTTGTATTGAGTGCCGGGGTCTGCTGCATACGCAGAAGGGACAAAAACCAGCGCAAACAACAAGACTAAGGTGTGTGTGTTCATGTCGAGACCCTCTTAAAGGCTGACGTTGAAGCTGATCTGAAACACGTTGCGGCTGAAGCTTTCATTGTCGGCATCAGAATCGTTGTCGCGGAAGCGATAACCGAGTTCGATATCCAGCCATCGGCGCATCGCGTACACCACCGCCAGGTTGTAGTCCTGAAGATTGTCGGTTCGGTTTTGACCTTCGTAGACATAACGCCCGACCCCGGCTTGTGCCACCGTGGTGATGCGTTCCGTCCAGCCATGACGCCAACCCACCTGGGTGAACGTCGACTTCACGGCTTCAGCGCCATCGTCACCTTCAGCGAGGGCCTGGCGAGCAACAAAGGTAAACGTCGAGTAAGTTCGCGGCTTCCATTGCAAATCCACTTGCCAGGTGGGGTTGTTGAGGTCATTGGATTCGTCGCTGTCGAAGTTCTTTCGCTCATAACCGAGGCGGACTTTGCCCGTGGTGCGAGCCGTGAAATCCCATACGGCACCGGCCAGCACGGCATCTGATTTACTGCTGCGCGGACTGTTGGCTTGCTGGTAATCAAAGTTGGTGTGGTCATATTCCAGCAGGCCTCGGGTATTACTGCCGATGCGGTGGTACCAGGTGCTGGTGAGTGCGGTGGTATTACGTTCTTTGTCGTCGTTGATGCCATCGGCATTGTCGTAACGCAGTTCGGCGTAATTGGCCCCGAACTCGAGTTGATTGTCAGCGCTCTTCGCGCCGAAGGTGTAGAGGCCACCGACCTTTTTGTTGTTGAGCTTGTCGTTGACGCCTTCGACCGCCGTCGATTCCGTGCGCTCCCATTTCCGATATTCGGCTTCGAGTTTCAGCCGATGCCGGTCGGTGAACTCCATGACGCTGTCCGCACGCACACGTTGCGCCGTGTTCGAGGCATCCGTTTCGTCGTGATAGATGTAGCGAGTGGGCTGCCAGATCAGCCGAGTGGCGCTGTTGCGATCTTCGGCTTTGAGTTCGAAGGAGGGCGCCAACTTGGTGATCATGGAAGACTGCGTATTGTTTTCCAACTCGCGAAAGTTGTCGTCATAACTTTCTGAAAACAAAAAAGACGGAGTAAAGTCGAATCCGTAAACATTTATCGCTTGCGGTTCAATACTCCAGGCCATTCCAGAATAAAGAGAGGCCGTCATCAGTACAACAGGGCAACGTGACATCAAGGCCATGTTATAGCTCCTGAGGAAAAGGCATATAAAGGCAGGCAGCTAGTTATAGGTTTGATAGCTGGGTTGTTGACGTTCAAGAACGCTGAGTGGCAAGCAGACAGATTGTTCCCGGTTGAGAAACTGCAGAAGGATCATCACCCGGTCGGTACCGTGCGCAGCAACGAACACGCCCTCGAGTGGCGACAGTGGGCCGCTGATGATCTGTAAATGCTCGCCGGGTTTGAGCGCTTCGTCCGCGTCCGACTCTGATTCAAGACAGCGCCCACGCAAATGCTCGATGACGTGCTCTGCCACCGTCGCAGGACCATGGTTGAATTCGACAATGCGACTGACACCGCGAGTGGAACGCAAGGGCGCCCAATTGTCGTTGCGGCTGAGTTGGATAAACAAATATCCGGGGAAGAGGGATTCCAACACCCGCTGTCGTTTCCCGCGAATGACGCGTTCACTGACTAGCTGGGGGTGGTAGACCACATAATTCTGTTGGAGGAGGTTGAGGTGGGCACGTTCATCCTGACGTGGTTTGCATTGCAATAAGTACCAATTAGGTCGATCTGAGCTGGTTGCTGGCATGCTGGTAAACTCTGTAATGATCGAAAGTTTATGCAGGCAGTAGCTCAATGGTGGGCTAAGAAGAGACCGTTGGCAGAAGAGTGTTTTTATTATGATGTAACGCAAGGGTGTTTCAATAATGAATCACATAAGGTTTCATTAAGGTGCGTGACGCCAGGGCGTGACGCTATATTGTGCAGCGCACTAGGAGCGATTAACCGTCTAACTTTTCCAGAGACAAAGCTACCGCACGGTCTGCATATCGCAGTGTTTATGATAGGTAGCTAAGTAGTTGTCTCTAAAATGTCAGCTGTCGAGTAAATTAGCGCTCGCGCCTTGTTCGACGAGACCTTGGTAGTTATCGGCCAGTCTTCACGGTCTGTCAAACGTTCCTTGTCAAAAAACACGCCATTGATCCAATAATGAATTCGGCCGAATACATCATATTGTTTTTATTGAGTATTTATTTCTGACGGATGGCTCGGAATTTTTTCGTCTTTCAAGGTGAAGGCTAATAGGCAAGATCAACAGGCGAATCCCCATAGTTGGGGATTATTATAAAGTCTGGACTGCATTTCCCGATCAACGCTATAAGTAATCACCTATTGAGTTGATTGGAGCAGGGACTATGACCGTTCTTGTGACAGGTGCTGCGGGCTTTATTGGATATCACACGGTCAAACGATTGACTCTGGACGGCCACACAGTAATAGGCATCGACAACCTCAACGATTATTACAGCGTGGCGCTCAAACAGGCGCGCCTCAAGCAGTTGAGCGAGCTGCAAGGTTTCCGTTTCCACACGATGGATATTGTCGATAAGCCGGCTTTGATGGCGCTGTTCGATGAGCACGGTTTCACCGAGGTCGTCCACCTGGCCGCCCAGGCGGGTGTTCGCTACTCACTGGATAACCCGGATGCCTACGCGCAATCGAATCTGGTGGGATTTTTGAATGTGCTGGAAGCCTGTCGACATTATCAGCCCGCGCATCTGATCTACGCGTCGAGCAGTTCGGTGTACGGTGCCAACAGCAAGCAGCCTTACAGTGTCGACGACGCGGTCGAGCAACCGGTTTCCCTGTACGCCGCCACCAAACGCGCCAATGAATTACTTGCCCACAGTTACTGCCATCTCTACGGACTGAAGGCCAGCGGGCTGCGTTTTTTTACCGTTTACGGGCCATGGGGCCGACCGGACATGGCGCTATTCAAGTTCACCGAAGCGATCCTGCAGGGCCGTCCGATCGATATTTACAACCATGGTCAAATGGCGCGGGACTTTACCTACGTCGATGACATTGTTGAAAGCATCGTGCGGCTGTGTCCGAAACCGCCGGTAGCCGACAAGGAGGGCGAAGGCGTCAACCGGATCTTCAACATAGGGCGCGGCAGCCCGGTAGCGCTGCTGGATTTTGTCGATTGTCTGGAGACGGCATTGGGTACAAAGGCTCAGCGCAACTTTATGCCGATGCAAGCGGGCGATGTCATCAATACCTGGGCCGATGTTTCGGCGCTGGCAGAATGGATCGGTTTTTCTCCGCAGGTAGAGGTTGAAGCAGGGGTGGCGCAATTTGTGAAGTGGTATCGAGATTACTATCAGGTTTGAGTCTGACGGTTAAGACCGTTCCAGGCTTGAACATCGCGGCGGCTGCATCATTTTCAGGCTCGCTAAGCCGGCACATTTATTGCTTTTCTAGCAATAAATTGACTTATAGCTAGCAGAATATGAGAGGCCTTTGATTATGATTGCCACGTCGCGCCGCGCGGTTATCTGTACACCTCATGCTGAAGCCAGTGCTTCCGGCATGCGGGTTCTCGACGCGGGAGGCACCGCGATCGACGCGATGTTGTCGGCCAGCGCCATGCTTGCAGCGGTTTTTCCGCACATGACCGGGCTGGGCGGCGATGCGCTGTGGATGATCCATGATCGTCGGGTACGCACCATTGTAGGGATCGGGCAGGCCGGGCAGCGCTTGCCAGAGACAGGCAAGATCAGCCTGCGCGGCCCGGCTTCGGTCGCCACGACGGCGGGTGCCCTGGCCAGCTGGCAGACAGCGGCGACTATCAGTCGGCATGAGTGGGGCTCGAAACTGGGTTGGACCGATCTGCTGGAGGACGCGGCATTCATGGCCGGGCAGGGCACGCCCGTCTCACAATCGCAATTGTTCTGGCAGACCCTGCGCCAGCCGCTGATCGAGCAACTACCGGGTCTCCATCACCTGTGCAAGACCGAGGGTCGCTGGTTGCGCGAGGGCGACATACTGCGCCAGCCAGAACTGGCCAATACCCTTCGCCATCTCGGGCGGCACGGTGTTGAAGACTTTTATCACGGCGAACTCGCGCAAGCCTTCGGCGCTGCATTTGACCGCTTGGGTTGCGGCTTGACGGCCGTCGACCTGGCTCAGACCCGAGCCCTTGAAGCCGCACCGATTTTCGTGCGTTATCGTCAGGGCACGCTGTACAACGTCGCGCCGCCCTGTCAGGGGCTCTATACCTTGCAAGCCATGGCCGCGCTGCAACACAAGCCACTGGCCGACGTCGGCAATGGCAGCGCGCTCTACTATCACTACCTGGTTGAAGCGATCAAACAAAGTCTGCTGCGCCGCAATGCGCAATTGTGCGATCCGCTGACGTCTGAGCGGGATTTCACCTCAAGCCTGCACGCGGCGCAGATTCAAGCCTATGCGGAGGCGATTGATGATCAGCGTGCGGCGCTCTGGAACGAACCCGGTCGTCCCGCCGACACCGTCTGGATGGCCGCAACCGATGAGCAAGGGCGGACTGCATGCCTGATCCAGAGCCTGTTTCATGATTTCGGCTCCGGCTGCGTTATGGGCGATACCGGCGTGCTCTGGCAGAACCGCGCCGCCGGGTTCAATGCCGATACCAGTCATGTCAACGGCTGGGCGCCGGGCAAGCGGCCGGCGCATACCCTGAACCCTTCCTGCTACCTGGCCGACGACGGCCGTCGCTGGTTTTTCGGGACGCAAGGAGGCGATGGCCAGCCACAGACGCAAATGGTCCTGGCGACGCAGTTGATTGACTATCAGCAACCCATTGACCTTGCCCTGCAGACGCCACGCTTTCTGCTCGGCCGCAGCTTTTTCGACAGCACCGACAACCTCAAGCTGGAAGGCGATATCCACGAGTCGACGATCACAGGACTCGCCGCACTGGGCCACGAGGTGGAAGTGATTCCGGCACTTAGCGCCATGACCGGCCACGCCGGGATCATCGCGATTGGCGCCGATGATCACCGCAGCGCCATGCACGATCCCCGAGGGGAGGGCGTCAGCCTCGGTCAATCGAGCTGAGCTGCCGGTCACAAGGTTTGCCGCCGCCCGGGCGGCTGGCGGATAATGCCGCCCATTGCTTACCGTCAGCAGTTTTGCGCGACGGCATGAGGCCTTTTTTGAAAAAGAGGAAAGGATGGGCTTGACCACAGTCACCGCCAAACAGCTTGAGGTCCAGCGCATCGTCGATGCGTTGTATAAGGCCATCGCCCAGCATCGTCTGCCGCCTGGCACGCGATTGATCGAAGCGCAGATCGTCGAAACGCTGCAAGCCAACCGCAATCATGTGCAGGTCGCATTGCAGCGTCTGGCCATGCAAAAAGTCGTGACCATCGCAGCCAACCGAGGCGCCATGGTTGCACAGCCTACCGCGCGCGAGGCGAAGGATATATTCAGCGCTCGGCGGGCCATCGAGCGAGCCATTGTCGAAGCGATCACCCCGGCGGTCATGCGCAAACAGCGCCAGCGCGTGGCCAGTCACATGAACAACGAACGCAAAGCCACCAACGACACCGACCGCCGCGCCATCGTCAGGGAACTGAGTGAGTTTCACTTGATGCTGGGCGAGCTCAGCGGCAATACCGTGCTCAGCGATATCCTCGCCAACCTGATGGTGCGCAGTTCGTTGATCGTCGCGCTGTATCAGCGTAACGACGTACCGTCCTGCGCGTCCGATGAGCACCAGGAAATCATCACGGCGCTGGAAGCGGGCGATAACGCCAAGGCAGTCAAGGTCATGATCGAACACCTGGACGAGCTGGAAGGGCAACTGGCTCTGGAAGAATCAGCGCCTGAAGAGTTCAACCTCAAGCAGGCGTTGAGCGACTGAAATATTGCCGCAAGCCACGCTATGGCTTGAGTAATACCCCTGCTGGCCTGCTGAACGTTTGGCGCCCAGCCTTGTAGCCCATTAGCGGCGCGCTGATCTCGGCAATCACCGCTGCCGGTGAAGGCGCGTCGAAGACGATGAAATCTGCACGGCAACCAGGTAGAAGGCCGTAATCCGTCAGGCGGAGCAGGCGCGCCGATTCACTGGACACCCATGACAGGCATTGCAGCAACTCCGGCACAGTGCCCATCTGACTGACGTTGGCGAACAGATTGGCCTGGCGAATCAGCGAAGCGTCACCATAGGGCGTGAACGGGTTGCCGATGTTGTTGGTCGAGACCGAGCAGGTCACCCCGCAGGCATGCAGTTGAGCCAAGGGTGCAAGACCGCGTGGTTTGTTATGAAAGGCATCGCGCCCCATCAGGAACAGATCGGTGCTGGGCAGGCAAGTGACCTGCACGCCAACGTCCGCCAACTGCCGGCCCAACTCCATCAACTGTTCACGAGGCAACGTCGACAGTTTGGTGACATGGCCGATGGTCACTCGACCGCCCCAGCCATGCAGTTGCGTACAGCGGGCAACTTCCATGACGGTCATGCCTTCAGGATTCAGATCGAAATCCAGGTGCAAATCCAGATCGCAATCGTAAGTTACGGCCAGTTCGAACAGGCGCTGAATCTGCCCGAGAGGATCACTGTCCATGTAGGGGCAGCCGCCAAGCACCGTTGCGCCACACTCCAGCGCCTGGCAGAGCAGGGCTTCGGTGCCCGGGTTGTTGAGCAGTCCCTCTTGAGGAAATACGCAGATCTGGAGCGTGATCGCCCAGGCGTAATCGGTCTGCAGGCGGCGAATCGCATTGAAGCCGATCAGCCCTATTTGCGGGTCAAGTTCGACGTGGGTGCGCATGAACGTGGTGCCCTGCAGAATCGCCTTGTCCAGCACCTGTGCACCGCGCAGATAGATGTCTTGCTCGGTGAATTCGGCTTTCGCCGCCCGAGTCTGGGCAATTGCTTCGGCCAGCGTGCCTTGCTGCAAATGGCAGCGCTGCATGATGCACGCCTTGTCCAGATGGATATGGGTCTCGACCAGCCCCGGTAGCAACAGGCGGCCCTGCAGGTCGAGGGTTTCCCATGCGGTAGTGGCCGGGTGAAAGGCCGGGACGAAACAGCCATTCTCGATGTACAACACCGCGTCCGCAGAGGTCTTTTCGCCGACGCGTGCATTGATGATTTTCAGGGCACTCATGCGCTGACGCCTTCGCCCAGATACGCGGCGGCCAGTTCGTCGTCGCCGCGCAACTGTGCGGCGCTCCCGGATTTGACGATGCAGCCGGTTTCCAGCACGTACGCCCGATCGGCGACTTGCAAGGCGAGGTTGGCCATTTGGTCCACCAGCAACAAGGTCACACCATCGTCGCGCAGGGCTGCCAAGGCGTCGTACAGTTCACCGATCATGGCAGGGGAGAGGCCCAGCGACGGTTCGTCGAGCAGCAGTATTTTGGGTTTGGCCATCAAGCCGCGGCCCACGGCAACCATCTGCTGTTCGCCACCGGACAGCAGGCCCGCCGGGCTGTCGATGCGGTCGCGCAAACGCGGAAAGCGCCGCAGGATCGCCTCGATTTCGGCATCGGCGTCGAACGCTTCGCGCCGCGAATAACCACCCAGCAACAGGTTGTCGCGCACTGTCAGGTACGGGAATACCTGGCGACCTTCCGGAACCAGTGCCAGACCTTTACCGGCGATGCCACTGGCGCTGACCATCTCAATGTTTTCGTTGTCCAGCAGGATGCTGCCGCTGGCGGCCCGATGCAGCCCGGCCAGGCACTGCAAGATGCTCGATTTGCCCGCGCCGTTGGCGCCAAGGATCGCCACCATCTCGCCGGGATTGACCACGAGGTTGACCTTGTTGACCACCGGCGCTGCGCCGTAATCGATCACCAGATCTTTGACGTACAAGCGTGCGTCGCGACTTCCATCCCAAGTCTGTTCACGGGGCGTCGCCTGGTAATCTGTCCCACCCAGATAGGCGGCTATGACCTGTTTGTTCTGGCGGATTTCGGCCGGTGTACCGAAGGCGATGGGCTTGCCCGCGTCCAGCACCAGCAGGCGTTCCGACACCGACATGACCAACGCCATGTCGTGCTCGACCAGAATGACCGTCAAGCCGAAATCCGCCAGTTTGCGCAGCAGCAGCGCCAGTTCATCGGTGTCACGTCGGCTCAGGCCAGCGGCGGGTTCGTCGAGGAGCAGCACCGCCGGCGCGGTCGCCAATGCCCGGGCAATTTCCACCAGACGACGATCCACGTGGGGCAAGTCCTCGGCGGCGATGTTGACCGCGCCGCGATAGCCGACCAATGCCAGCAGATCCAGCGCAAGGTCGCGCTGCTCGGTACTGCAAAGCCTGAACGGTGATCCGAGGCGGCCTTTCTGCATGGCCACCAGCAGATTGTCGAGCACCGACATATCGCCGAATAACTGAGTGGTTTGGTAAGTGCGCGCAATCCCGGCGCGAGCTGTTTTCCAGGCGGGTAAACCAGCGAGGGCGGTTTGCAGTTCGATCTGGCCACTGTCAGGCGTGTAGAAGCCACTGATCATGTTCAGCACCGTGGTTTTGCCTGCACCGTTGGGCCCGATAATGCTGGTGATGCTGGCGGCGGGGGCATGCAAATTGACGTGCTGCGCGGCCTGGACGCCGCCGAAGCGAATGCCGATGTCTGTGACGCGTAAACCGCTCGAAACCCCTCGACTTTGCAGATGCGCGGCCAGCCTCGCTTGATTGATCGTGTTTGGTGGCACCAAGTGCGTGGGTTTGATCCAGCGACGAGCGAGCGCACCCAATAAGCCGTTGGGGGCGATCCACAACACCACCAGAAGCAAGGTCGAGAAAATCAACAGGCGGTATTCGGCGAAATCCGAAAGTAATTCCGGCACCAGCACAATCAGCAACGCCCCCAGTAAAGGGCCGAACAATGTCCCGCTGCCACCGACAATGACGGCCAGCACGAACAGGATCGATTGCGAGAACGGAAAGGATTCGGGGTTGATAAACATCAACAGTGGCGCCAGCACAGCACCCGCCAGACCGGTCAGCGCGGCCGACAGGGCGAAGGCGAGGGTCTTGCTCAGAACCGGATTGAACCCCAGCGAGCGGGCGGCAATCTCCGATGCCTTGACGGCGAGCATGGCTTTGCCACAACCGCTGTGGCGCAGACGCTGATAAAACGCAAGGGCGCCGATCATCAAGGCTGTGGCCAGCAATGCCAGGAGGATGGCCGGATCGAGTCCGGCGAACTGCGGTAACGGAATGCCCATCAAACCGTTGGAACCGCCGGTAACGTCACGCCATTCGATCAGGCTGTGATGGACGATGAAGGCAAAAGCGATGGTGATCATCGCCAGATAAGGACCGCTGACACGCAACGCAGGAATCGCCAGCAAGGCGCCGATCAGCCCAGTGACGACAGCCGTCACCGGCATCGCCAGCCACAGCGGCCAGCCCGCGATGGTCAGCAGCGCCGAAACATAGGCGCCAATGGCATAAAACGCGATATGGCCGAAGGAGATCTGGCCACTCAGGCCAATCAATATATTCAGCCCTACACCGACCACTGCCGCCAGCGCGCAGAGGGTGAAGACCAACAGGGAATAGCTGTCTAGCGTGAACGCCATGACAACGCATAGCAGCGCCAGCAACGCGATGAACACCGGGCCGAGCAGAGTTTTGAAGTCATTCATACTTTCACCAGTGCCTGACTGCCGAACAGGCCGTTTGGACGGATCGCCAACGCCAGAATCACTAGGGCGAAGGTCAATATCTGCGTGAAGGCCGAGCCGAAATACAGGGTGATCAGCGCTTCCGAGAGACCGAATATCAAGCCGGCGGCAAAGACCCCTCCGGCGCTGGTAATCCCGCCAAGGATCGCCACGGCGAACGCCTTGAGGCCGAACAGCAAACCCATCTCGGCATTGACGCTGAACAGGGGCGCAATCAGCAGACCCGCCAGAGCCGCGAAGACGGTTGAGATGGCAAACGCGATGGCAACCACCCGATTGACGTTGATGCCCATCAGCATGGCCGCACGTGGATTTTGCACGCAGGCCTCCAGCACCTTGCCCAACCGGGTATAGCGCCGCACCAGAAATAGCGCGAGCGCGATGGTTGCGCCGGCCAAGGGGATCAACAGTTGCAGCGCGCCAACACTGGCGCCTGCCAACTCGACATTGACGTTGAGCAGACTGCTGGTGAATTGCCGAGGCTCTTTGCCGAAGGTGAACAACGCCAGGTTATCGACCAGAATGCCGCCTGCCACCGTTGCCATCAGCCAAGCCTGAGAACCACGACTGTGAAACGGCCGCACCAGCCAGCGCTCGATCACCAGGCCATACAGCGCACTGAGGATCAGCGTTGCCGGCAGTGCCAGCCACATCGACCATCCCCAGGTGATGCAAAAGGTGTAACCCAGCACAGCGCCGACCATCATGGCGCTGCCTTGAGCGAAGTTGACGGTGCGTGAAACCACGTAGGTCAGGTGAAAACCCAGCGCCAGCAGGGCGTACATACTACCTAGCCCAAGGCCGGTGACGATGGCGGCGGTGAACATGGCGAACTCCTCAGGGCTTGAGTGGAACGATCTGGCCGTCGACGAAATGAGTGAACAGATAGTCGTCCGGCCCCAATGCGTCATGTTTTTGTGCCGTAAACGGCTGCTGGTACTGTTTGATCAGGCCGTCATAGCCCTCGATCGCATAGAAGCCGTTGCGCACGGCAGGGCCATCGGTATTGCCTGCCTTTTCAATGGCCAGAGCACTCAAGTGCAGAGCGTCGTAAGCATTGGCAATGCCCACGGCGGGCGTGACGTCGGCCAGACCTTTGATCTGCGGATAAGTTTTTTTCAGTGCGGCAAGCACTGCATCGCCCTTGGCGCTGTTGTGTTCTGTGAACACGTAGGTCTGGACGAAGTGGACCCGCGAAGCGTTCGGGCCGGCCAATTCACCGAAGCGGCCACCGGCCGGCCCCCAGTGTGAAACCACCGGCACGTCCCACCCCATGCGATCCAGAGACTTGACGACTTGCGCCGATGGGCCGACGTTGCCGACCATCAGCAGGGTGTCGGCGCCGGCGTTTTTAAGGCGAGTGAGCTGAGGCACCACATCGAGATCGCTGTCCTGGATACGCTCGACGCCGGCATTGGCCAGACCGCGTTTCTCCAGGGCGCGCTTGAAGCCCGCTTCATTGGATTCGCCCCACGGGTTATTGATGAGGATCATCCCCGGCTTCTTCATTCCTTTCTCGGCGCCGTATTTCACCAGCGCTTCGTCCACCAGTTCGTCGACGGCAGAGACGCGGAACACATAGTTATCCGCAGCACCGTTTTCGGTGATTTTCGTGCCGGCGGCCCAGATGCCCATGAAGGGCACTTTCAACTGGTTGGCCAGAGGCACAATGGCCAGGGAAACCGGGGTGTCCAGCCCACCGAAGAGCACGGTGACTTTCTCGCGCTGAACCAACTCGCGCGCCGCCAGCATGCCTTTGGACGGATTGCTTTCGTCGTCGCGACGCACCAGTTCGAGTGGTCGGCCGAGCACGCCACCCTTGGCATTGACCTCCTCGATGGCAATGGTCAGGCCGCGAGTCAGCGCTTCGCCGGATTTCGCCGACTGACCCGAAAGGGCTGCGACCAGACCAACCTTGATCGGAGGCTCGGCCGCCTGGGCACCACCAAACAAAGCCACATTGAGCGTGACTGCGGCAGCCACGGGAAACACAAGACGCTGCAGGTTTAAAAGCGGGAAGGCCATTGATCGTTCTCCTGATTGCTAGCATTTGCATAATTATTGCTAGCAAGTAGGATGCCAGTCAGCCGCCCCAATAAAACCGGGTGACGGGGCACAAACAACTTGAACTAAACGCGCCAAATTAACGCGCTCTGCACTAAGCAGAGGCGTCGATCCAGTGCTTATCAATAGTCAGTCAGGAGATTCGACGATGTCGCAGGCAAATACAGACGTGCAGATTGTTAGCAGCTTTCTCGAGGCCTCCATGGCGCCCGATCCTGTCAGGGCCGCAACCTTCATGAGTGCCGATGTGAAGATCACTTTCACCGGCGGCCGGGTCATGCCCGACCCACAGGCCATCACGGCGTTCAACGGTTCCCGTTATGCCTGGGTAAAAAAAGCCTTGGGCAACTTCGACTGGATGGATCGCGGTGATCACACCGTGGTGTATTCCAACGGAACCTTGTATGGCGAGTGGTCCGATGGCCGCAGTTTTTCCGGTAATCGCTATCTGGATCGCTTCGAAGTGCGCAACGGCAAGATCACCCACATGGATGTCTGGAACGACAGCGCCGAATGGCTTCTGATGCCGGAAATCGCCAAGGCTTGAGTTCACGCAGTGTTGAGGCGACAGGTCGGGTCACCGGTCAGGAACAAGAAGCCAGCGCAACAATGTTCAGAAATACATACAAAAACGCCGCTCAATGAGCGGCGTTTTCGGAGCAGGCAGTGAAGCACCCCTGAATGTTGCGAGCCTTAGGCGTCGCCGTTCCAGGGGCGGTCTCCATTCTCGTCCTTGATGCGGGTCGGCAGACCCATTACATCCAGTGCCTTGAGGAACGGCTCAGCCGGCAGCTCCTCGACGTTGGCCATACGCTGGACATCCCACTCGCCGCGGGCGACCAGCAGGGCAGCAGCGACTGGTGGTACGCCAGCGGTATAGGAAATGCCCTGGCTGTCGGTTTCGGCAAAGGCTTCCTCGTGGTCGGCCACGTTGTAGATGAACACTTCACGCGGCTGGCCATCCTTGGTGCCTTTGACCAGATCACCGATGCAGGTCTTGCCGGTGTAGCCGGGCGCCAGCGAACTCGGATCAGGCAGCACGGCCTTGACCACTTTCAGCGGCACAACCTCCAGGCCTTCGGCGGTCTTGACCGGTTGCTCGGACAGCAGGCCGAGGTTCTTGAGTACGGTGAACACGTTGATGTAGTGCTCGCCGAAGCTCATCCAGAAGCGCACGTTGGGCACGTCCAGATTCTTCGACAGCGAGTGCACTTCATCGTGACCGGTCAGGTACAGATTCTGCGACCCTACGACTGGCAGGTCGTCGGTGCGCTTGACTTCGAACATGGTGTTACTGGTCCACTGGCTGTTCTGCCAGCTCCACACCTGTCCGGTGAACTCACGGAAATTGATTTCCGGATCGAAATTGGTGGCGAAATACTTGCCATGGGAACCGGCATTGACGTCGAGAATATCGATGGATTCAATTCGGTCGAAATACTGTTGCTGCGCAAGTGCAGCATAGGCGTTGACCACGCCTGGGTCGAAACCCACACCGAGAATCGCAGTGATGTTCTTCTCTTTACACTCTTCGAGGTGATTCCACTCGTAGTTGCCGTACCAGGGCGGCGTCTCGCAGATTTTGCCCGGCTCCTCGTGAATGGCAGTGTCCAGATAGGCTACGCCGGTATCGATACAGGCACGCAGTACCGACATGTTGAGGAACGCGGAACCGACGTTGATGACGATCTGTGATCCGGTTTCGCGGATCAGCGACTTGGTCGCCTCGACATCCAGCGCATTCAGCGAGAAGGCTTTGATGTCGGCGGGTTGTTTGAGGCTACCCTTGGCCTTGACGCTATCGATGATGGCCTGGCATTTGGAGATGTTGCGCGACGCGATAGCGATACGACCGAGTTCATCGTTATGCTGTGCGCACTTGTGGGCCACCACCTTAGCGACACCTCCTGCACCAATGATAAGAACGTTCTTTTTCAATTGCTTTTACTCTCCTTTATCTGTCCGTTTACGAAAGGCTGGACAGGTAGTCTTCATAACCAAATTGGCGCACCACTTCGACCGTTCCGTCGAGTTGCTTTACCACGATGGATGGCATTTTCAGGCCGTTGAACCAGTTTTTCTTGACCATGGTGTAACCCGCGGTATCGATGAATGACAGTCGATCGCCGATGGCCAGTGGACGGTCAAATTGGTACTCGCCGAAGATGTCCCCGGCCAGGCACGACTTGCCGCACACCATGTAGGTGTGTTCACCGTCGCTCGGTGCCAGTTTGGCGTTGAGGCGATAAATCAGCAGGTCAAGCAAATGGGCTTCAATGGAGCTGTCCACCACTGCCAGGTGCTTGCCGTTGTAGAGGGTGTCGAGCACCGTCACTTCCAGCGAGGCACTGTTGGTGATCGCCGCTTCGCCGGGCTCCAGGTAGACCTGCACGCCGTACTTTTGCGAAAACGCCTTCAACCGCGCACAGAAAGCATCCAGCGCATAGCCTTCACCGGTGAAGTGAATACCGCCGCCCAGGCTGACCCAGCTGACCTTGTGCAGCAGCTCACCGAAGCGTTCTTCGATGGTGCAGAGCATTTGGTCGAACAGACCGAAGTCGCCGTTCTCACAGTTATTGTGGAACATGAAGCCGGATATCTGATCGATAACGCCTTCGATCTTCACCGGGTCCCATTCACCGAGACGGCTGAACGGACGCGCCGGGTCGGCAAGCAGATAATCGGAACTGCTGACTTGCGGGTTGACTCGCAGGCCGCGGACTTTGCCTTCAGCACGCCTGGCAAAGCGTTGCAGCTGGCTGATGGAGTTGAAGATGATCTTGTCGCAATTGTCGAGCATCTCCTCGATCTCATCGTCGGCCCAGGCCACGCTGTAGGCGTGGGTTTCGCCTTCGAACTTCTGCCGGCCGAGCTTGAGCTCGTACAGCGACGACGAGGTGGTGCCGTCCATGTATTGCTGCATCAAATCAAACACCGACCAGGTCGCGAAGCACTTGAGCGCCAGCAGGGCCTTTGCCCCGGACTGTTCGCGCACATAGGCAATCTTCTGCATGTTGGTCAGCAGTTTCTGTTTGTCGATGAGGTAGTACGGTGTTTTGATCATTTCGAGGCCTCCGGCAAGGCCAGCCAAAAAAGGATGCGCATTGTGCCCGGACTGACTCCATATCGAAAGAGCTGAGCGTACGACTCATTGAGCTAATGAATCTAAAGGGCGCGATTCACTACACATGAGGTTCGTTCGGCGGCCGTTAGTAAGAAGGTAGTCAGGTGATGACTGCCCAATGGCGGAGTAAGAACAGAAGGGGGGGATAAGCCCTAGCTAGACAGTCTTGAGGCCGATCAGTAGCGTCAAGCCATTACGTTACCTTTGCTGGTTTGGTACGTGTTGCCTTTCATATCGCTTTTTCACCTGACTTAGTCGCGTTTGCCATTTTCGCTTCTATGCAAATCAGGTGTTTACTGCGTGACAACGGATGTTATCAGTCAGCTCAAGATGCGTTGCGCGACAGCAATGTCGCCTGATTAATAGTTAGGTCGTTAGGGAGTTGGTTCTTATGTCAGAGAAGTCCGAATTCTGGTTCCGGTGGCTACAAGTCGCCTGTGTTGCGGTCCAGGCCTTTGGTGCGTTCATGATTCTGTCGCAAGCTGGAACGAGAGCATTCTTCGGCGCGCTGCTGATGCGCGACACGTCGGCCATAAGCAGGTTTCAGGAGTCAGCAGTCAACTACATCGATCTGCTACATGTGGTACTTGGTGCAGTGCTTGTGGGGTGGGGCGTAGCTCTCTTCTTGATGGTCCGCTATTTCTACAAGCTTCAGCCGTTGCTAGTAAGTCGGGTCGTTACTGTTTCCATCCTCTGCTGGGCCGTTCCTGACACTGCGTACTCCTTGTGGTCCGGGTTCTGGCAAAACGCTGTCCTGAATGTTGTCTTCATAGCCGTGTTTTTCCCTCCGCTGCTCGCGTTGAGACGGATCCTGCGTGCCTAGCGGCCTAACTATGCGTTCAAGCGGACCGCGGGTAGAGGTTTCGATGCTTCCTGATGCGTTATCGGTCCGCAACCGCTTAACGCGAAAGTAAGAGTGAAGGGCGCTACGCGTACCCGATCAGTGAAAAATCGAAGCGTTACGTCGAGAAGTTCTGCATTCCGTATGGACGTTGGTAACCCACCACAGCCATTGGCCTTGACCCAACAATGTACGGAACTCATACGCTACGCAGAACCAAAGCATCTCTGATTTATCGGAGGACGAAGAATCCGGGAGCTGTTCAACTCTTGCTTGGTCATACGAAGCTTGAAAGCACCGTCAGATACCTGGGAATCGAGGTCTATGATCCCTTGGAAATTGCGGAACAGACGGAAGTTTAACCATCCGTTGCGACGGTCGATGGCAAACCGTCGCGATCCGGCCCAACAGGACCGGTCAATCAAGGAAAGGACTGAATCACTGTTCAAGTGAAAAGCATTGGCATCGGGTCGGAGCTTTTGGGTCTACAGTCTTGTATGTCGGGCACTGGAAGAAATTGAAATGAACGTGTCGTCTTCGATCTCGCCGCCAAGGTATATCGTCCTGCTGGGCTATGGCGGTTTGCTGCCGTTTATTGGTCTCGCGCTACTCATCCTCACGTCTCTAGAATATCGACCGTTTGGGGCTGTGGCGCTGGTCAACTATGGCGCTGTCATCCTGAGCTTTATCGGCGCCTTGCACTGGGGCTTCGCCATGTCAGTGCAAAACATGACTGCCGAACTGCGCCGCGACCGGCTTATATGGAGCGTCATCCCGGCTCTTATCGCTTGGCTCAGCACGTTACTGCCGGTGCCATTGGGGTGCTTGCTCTTGATCGTCGGATTTGTCGTCCACTTCTGGCAAGACCGACAGTTGGTTCGGGTTGTGAGCCTGCACGCCTGGTACCTGCCAATGCGATTGCGCCTGACTGCTGTGGCTAGCGTTTGCCTGCTTATTGGCGCAATCGCTGTAGTCATTTATTCGTGAAACCGCGTCGACCCGAATCGTCTGCAGTGCCGGGCAGTCGCTTGTCGCGGCTGATGCGTTTTGGCAGTTTGGCCTCGGGCGTGGTGGGCGGCATGTTGGCCGAAGGTGCGCGGCAGTTGGCTCAAGGAAAACGTCCGGCGTTCAGTGACCTTCTGTTGACGCCGGGTAATGTGCAACGGGTGGCCGAGCAACTGTCGCAACTGCGTGGTGCGGCCATGAAGATCGGACAGTTGTTATCAATGGATGCGGGTGACTTCTTACCGAGCGAGCTTAGCGACATGCTTTCTCGTCTGCGTTCCGACGCGCATCCGATGCCAATGAGTCAGTTGGCCGCGGTTCTTGACGAAAGCTGGGGGAGGGGCTGGGAAGGGCGCTTCGAACGGTTTTCCTTCACGCCATTGGCGGCGGCATCCATCGGCCAGGTTCATGCTGCGCAAGGCAAAGACGGCCAGCGTCTGGCGATCAAAGTGCAATATCCAGGTGTGCGCGAAAGTATTTCCAGCGATGTGGATAACGTCGCTACTTTGCTGCGCATGTCCGGGCTGCTGCCTCACGGCATGGACGTCGCACCACTGCTCCAAGAGGCCAAGCTTCAACTGCATAATGAAGCCGATTACCTACAAGAAGCCATGCACTTACAGCGCTTCCATCAACTGTTAGCCGACAGTCCGGACTTTCTGGTTCCTCGTTGGTATGCCGAGTTCAGTACGTCAAACATTCTGGTGATGTCCTTCGCCGACGGCGTCGCATTGGAGAGCCTTGAACACGCGCCACAGACAGAGCGCGACCGGATCATCACATTGCTGTTTGCTCTGTTTCTGCGCGAGGTCTTTGAGTTTCAGTGCGTCCAGACTGACCCCAACTTTGCCAATTACCGTTATCAGCAGGAAACCGGACAGATAGTGCTGCTCGACTTCGGTGCCACGCGCCTTTATAGACGCAACAGCACCGAGGCATTTCGGAAACTGTTAGTTGCAGGCCTGCGTGAAGACCGCGCCGCCATCACTGACGCAGCGCTGGATGTCGGCTACTTTCAGCATGAAACCCTGCCCAAGCATCGGTTATTGCTGACTGACCTCATCTCCCAGGCCTGCGAGCCACTGCGGCATCAAGGCGCCTATGACTTTGCGATGTCCGACCTCGCAGGACGCTTGCGCGATGCAGGTTGGCAACTGGGTGCCGATCGCGACTTCTGGCACACGCCACCGGTGGATGTCCTGCTTCTGCATCGCAAGATAGGTGGGTTGTATATGTTGGCTGCGAAGCTTAAGGCGAGGGTGAATGTGCGATCCCTGTTCGAGCCTTACGTAGTTTGAGCGCTTCCTGAACGAAAAATATCCCGGCAGGCTTACGTCTAGTGCTAACCAAGCTGGAGGCGAGGTCATATGCGTCACTCGCAGTGGTCAATGACAGGCTGTACGCTCATTTTCATAAATCAGGAGAATCTATATTGTGAGTTCATTTAATCAAGATACCGAATCAAATGATCTTTTAACTGCCATGAGTGTCAGCCACTCGCAGTTTTCTGTCGGTCGCTCAGGTCAGCAGTTAATCCCAGGCGGACATTAGATAATGTCCGCCGGGTTTTCAGCTATTACTTAGGCATCAGCACTGTGTCGACCACATGGATGACGCCGTTGGACTGCATGACGTCAGCAATGCTGATCGCGCTTTTGCCACCTTTGGCGTCCATCACCGATAGTTTTCCATCTTGCGCCATGACGGTGAATGACTCCCCCTGCACGGTTTTCAACACGACCTTGCCGCCATTCATCTTGGCGTCCGCCATCAACTGCTTGGCGGTGTGAGTACCAGCAACCACGTGATACGTCAGTATCTTCGTCAAGTCTGCCTTGTTTTCCGGTTTGACCAGTGTATCTACGGTTCCGGCGGGCAATTTGGCAAAGGCTTCGTTGGTTGGTGCGAAGACGGTAAATGGACCTTTACTGTTGAGCGTGTCCACGAGGCCGGCAGCCTTGACCGCCGCCACTAGGGTCGTGTGGTCTTTCGAGTTGACGGCATTCTCGACAATGGTCTTGTTCGGATACATGGGGGCACCACCTACCATGACGGGTTCGGCGGCAAAGCTTGGTGACGCAGCAAAAAAGAGGGTAGCGAAGCAGACCGCGGCGATGCGTTGAGCAAGGGTAAGCATGGTACTTCTCCTAGATTCTTCGGTCCTTCGGATGAAGGTGATAAATGTACGGAGCAAGTCCCTTAACGGATGCATCAGGGCGACAATATTTTCCCTTGGGCGATGACCGGTCTGGTCGGCACCCTGATAGGTGAGCCGTTCAAAGATTCTAGAGAGAAGGCGGGCATTAGAGTGCCTACAAGTTCCGACGATAATCTCAAAGGCCATGTAGGCATCGGCTGACAGTAGAAACAGTGAACGAGGTTTGCCATCAGCTTCGACCGGCTTGAGCGCTCTTATTCTGCCAATAGGCGGATCGAGTGCGGACTGCACGTTCGTCGGCTCTCCGGCTATGTATGATTGACAACACTCCTACTCCGGCTCCGCGAATCTGTCGATTGCATCATCTAGGGCTTCAAGTAAGCATCCGTAGTACGACCGGATGCTCGTTTAATGATGAAGCGGCTCAACTCTAAGCCGCGACTTGTCGTCATTTGGCGTTAGCTGCTTTTTCGATCAAGCTGGCAACGATTTTCGGGTTGGATACCATCACCAAATGAGAGGCGCCCTTGACTGCGACGGTTTGCTTGGCATGTGCCCGCTCGGCCATGAACACCTGAGCTTGTGCCGGGATGTTCTTGTCGGCGGTCCCATAAACGAACCAAGAAGGAATGGTTTTCCAGGCCGGCTCGGTCGATGCTTCGTTTAGGGCGGCGACAGTGACGGGACGTTGAGTCGCCGCCATGACGCGTGCGTCAGCGTTTGAGACGTCCGCCGCAAACTGGTCGTGAAATTTGTCTTGTTGGATATACAGATCCTTACCGCCGTCAGCCAAGGCTACTGGAGGGGCGAGGGTAGGGCCCAGCGTACCGCCTGGGAAACGTCCAGATAATTCTGCGGTGGATTCACCTGCTTCGGGTGCAATGGCTGCGACGAATACCAGCGCTTTAACATTGGTGTTGCCATAAGCCGCTTCGCTGATGACCGGACCACCATACGAATGCCCGACCAGCACAACGGGCGTTTTGATGCTGGCGAGCACGTCGGCGACCGACTGCGCATCACCTTTGAGTGAGCGCAACGGGGTCGACGCTGCGATCACTGGGTAGCCATCTTTTTCCAGAATTTTGACGACGCCATTCCAACTGCTGGAATCGGCGAAAGCGCCATGAACCAATACGACAGTCGGTTTGACCGGCGCAGCCATCGCTGCGGTGGCTGTAACCATTGCGGCCGCTAAGGCCAGGCCTGAGAATAACTTGTTCATCTAGAGTTCCTGTGTGTGACGAAGGTTGACGCAATTCCATCAATTTGTGCCGGGTACAGAATCAGCCCTCCCTTTCGGGTGGGCACGTAGTAAGTCTGTGCAACGATTCAGAACCTTCTTTGCATCATCAAGAAAAACGAATTTCATCAAGTTGATGCCTCTGCGGCCGGTTGCAAATCAATGCACTGCGTGGCCCATGGTCTGCCCTAAACAAACCCGGGAGAACGACCAAAAAAGACAATCTACTGTTCCGGTTTTTGAAATGGCCGCGATTATTTCGGTCGGGAGAGGCGTTGCGCTTGAGGGGTTATTGAATTCAAAACTGATGTAATTCGACGGAATGCGTCCCTGCACAACCTCTAGAGAAGATCCTTTGATTTTGATCAGTTCGCGCAAAATCAATTTAGAGTCCTCGATGCCCTGTAGGCCAGATGCCGATACTCGTTAGCCCGCTCACTCCCAAAGGCTTTTTCTCACTACTGCCTTCAAGTACTTTTCGCGAACGTCGATACAGCAAAGACAAAAAGGGAGAATCTCATGCAAATCAATGCCGCTGCCCACGCTTCGATTAAAATCATAGAACCCTCAAATGCTGCGAAATCAGTGCCGAGTGAGACGTCAGGCGACTCCGACGTACCAGCAGTTACCGAAGGTGTGAAAGTGACTTTGTCCCCCGAGGGGAGTGCGAAAGCGTCAAGTGAGACCGACAAAAATGCGGATATCGACGCTAGCAATCTACCGGATGGCGTGAAAAAAATTCTCAAAGCGATAAGAGACATTCAAGAGAAAATTCAAAAGAAAATGGAAGAATTGGATGCCATCAAGAACAATCACTCTCTGAGCGAAAAAGAGCGTGAGGGGAAGGTACAGGGCATTATCGGGGAGTTAGGTATTCTCACTAGCCAGCTCACTACTACCACGAATGATCTGCACCGCACAGAAAACGAGATGAAGCTCTCGTCTTCGATGAAAAAGCTTTCGAACTCCCTTTCAGCTCCTAGAGATTGACATACACCGCCGCACATGGAGCCTCCACTAACGTCACCGGAAAGCGGTGGGGGTGCGACCTTCTTTCAAGAGACCATCGTCATTAAGAATGGCGTATCACTCACCGCTTTCGACCACGTTGACACGGTAACGCTCCTCCGAGAGTTCTGACCAGCCAAGCAGGTCGGCCCGCCTCAGGCTTGTCGGCACTCGATTCAGAAGAGACCTCCAGCTGCGTATTGCTCTAAATCCTTCCTGAATAGATTGATTGCCTGTTCAGAAGCCTCTACCAACATTGTTTCATCCTGCACAATTAAGCCATGACATCTCTGCTCATTCTCTAAACCCCATTTGTTGGTGAAACTGTTCCCAGAAGCGATCAACTATTGGAGTTGTCGCAGCGTTCTCCATTAATGGGAGATTCCAATGTTCGGCACTCATCAATCCTGTCCTGGTGTCTCCCATCCGGATACCTCAGTGGTGCTTCATCGTGAGCACGAAGTCGGCTTCTTGCTTCCCCAATTCATGGGAGGCTTGGCAAGTGAGATCAGCGGATTAGGCATGACTGATTTGTGCCAACCGCAATCAGGCAGAGGTTTGTTTTCGAGGCTTTGTACCTCACTGATGCATTCGCTGAAGCTCCGGCCGTTATTCCTCAAATGAAATTGGACAGCCGGGTGCATTCCCTACAGAGAACTGAAATGAGCTACGACTTCGATCTATTTGTCATTGGTGCCGGCTCGGGTGGAGTGCGTGCTGCAAGGTTTGCAGCAGGTTTTGGTGCAAAAGTAGCGGTTGCCGAAAGTCGATACTTAGGCGGCACGTGTGTGAATGTCGGCTGCGTTCCAAAAAAGCTGTTGGTTTACAGTGCCCATTTTTCTGACGACTTCGAACAGGCCGAAAGCTTCGGCTGGACAGCGGGCAAGGCGAATTTCGACTGGTCATCGCTTATTGCGAACAAGAACCGTGAGATCGATCGTCTCAATGGCATCTACCGTAAGCTTTTGATTAATAGCGGCGTCACGTTGCTCGAAGGCCATGCGCGATTAGCAGATGCGAACCATGTTGATGTAAACGGCCAGCGTTTCAGCGCTGAGCGGATTTTGATTGCGACTGGCGGTTGGCCGCGGATCCCGGACATTCCGGGACACGAGTATGCGATCACTTCGAATGAAGCATTCTTCCTGGAAGAGTTGCCTAAGCGAATCCTGGTGGTCGGCGGTGGTTACATTGCCGTGGAATTCGCCGGCATTTTCAACGGGCTGGGAGCTGATACTCGGCTGCTGTACCGAGGCGATATGTTTTTGCGAGGATTCGATCAGTCGGTTCGTACTCATCTGGCAGAGGAGTTGACTAAGCGCGGGTTGCGATTAGATTTCAACACTGACGTTGTCCGAATTGATAAGCAGCCAGACGGAAGTTTGCTAGCGACGCTTCAGGATGGAACGCAGCTCGAAACTGATAGCATCTTCTACGCCACTGGTCGAAGGCCTATGCTCGATAGTCTTGGGCTGGAAAACACGCGCGTCGAACTCACCGAGGCTGGCTATATTGACGTGAATGAGCACTTTGAAACTCGCGAGCCTTCCATATTGGCTCTGGGTGATGTTATTGGCGGTGTCCAGTTGACACCCGTTGCGACAGCAGAGGGCATGGCAGTCGCCCGTCGGTTGTTCAAACCTGAGCAATATCGTCCGGTCGATTATCGGCACATTCCGACCGCTGTGTTCAGTCAGCCGAACATAGGCACGGTGGGGCTTACCGAACAGCAAGCCGTTGATCTGGGCCACAAAGTAGTTGTGTTCGAGAGCAGGTTCCGCCCTATGAAATTGACTCTCACCGAGTCGTCAGAACAGACGCTGATGAAGCTGGTAGTGGACGCAGAATCTGATCGAGTGCTGGGATGCCACATGGTCGGTCCGGACGCGGGGGATATCATTCAAGGCTTAGCGATTGCTCTTAAGGCGGGTGCCACCAAACGACTTTTTGATGACACTATTGGCGTTCATCCGACCTCCGCAGAAGAGTTCGTTACCCTCCGTACGGCGGTGAGCAGCCGGTGACTGATCAGGTCAGGGTGCGCTTTTTTCATTTTTGCTTGATCAGGAATTTTCGAGTGAGGTTCGCGACGTCTTCCAGCCGGGTGTCCATAACGAAATGTCCCCCGTCGAGAATCGCAATCTCTGCATTGGGCAAGTCCCTGCGAAAAGCTTCAGCGCCCGCAACGGTAAAGGCCAAATCATGCTTGCCCCAGATAACCAGTGTGGGTAGCTGATGTTCACGCAGCCATTTCTGCCACGCCGGGTAGGCATCGATATTGGTGCGATAGTCGTAGATCAGTGCCATTTGAATCGCGCCTTCACCGGGGCGGTTGAGGAATGCCACTTCGTCCTGCCATAAATCGGGGTTGTACGCTGTGACGTCTGGATCGCTGCCGACATGCCGCTGTCGGGTTACGTCCAGGGACAAATGAGCAGCCTGAAACTTGGCCTCATAAGCACCACGATCCGCCCAGTAGGCTTTGCGGCTGTCCCACATCTTGCCCAAACCTTCTGCATAGACATTGCCATTTTGGAACACCATTGAGGTTATGGCTTCGGGCCTTGCCATCGCTAATCGCATACCGACGGGAGCGCCGTAGTCTTGCATAAACAAGCTGTACCGTTTGAGCCCGACTGCATCTGTGAAGTGCTCAATCACCTTCGCAAGGTGATCAAATGTGTAGACGAACTTGTCTGGTGGGGGCGCATCGCTGTTACCGAAGCCTGGGTAGTCCGGAGCAATGAGGTGGAAACGGTTACCCAATTGCTTCATGAGATCATCGTACATGCGAGACGAGCTGGGCACTCCATGAAGGAGTAATACGGAGGGGGCGCTGGGATCGCCAATTTCTCGATAGGCAATATTTACGCCATCGACTGTCACTTGGCGATACTTCATTTTTGGCGTTTCTGCTTGGGCATGTCCGAAGCCCAAAAGCATCGTCAAAACGAGAAAGGAGAGGTATTTAAGTAAGGGCATCACCGGTACTCCAGTGGTTGCAGAGCTAATCTGCGGAGAAGTTTGGTCTGCGCGTTGATGTTGTTTTGCGCTGTATCCAATACTCGATAAACCACTGAATCTGAGGAATGACTAATAATGACAATGCGGTATTTCCCCTGGTGAAAGAATCATGAGGACGGGAGTACTCTAATCCCGACACAGAGCTGGGCATCTGCGCGGCAGCGGTGCTCACGGAAGATCCATTCCATTTTGGGAGACTCGGTTGAGAAAAATAAGCTGATACCTGCTCTGCCAATCGCTGCGCAACGGTCAGAGATACAATGCATTACGAACCCAATCTTGCGGTGATCCAATGCTTCTAAGACATTTGCGGTATCTGTTGGCAGTAGCTGACCACGGTGGTTTCACCCGAGCCGCAGAAGTCCTTCATGTGTCTCAGCCGACACTGTCGCAGCAGATACGGCAGCTGGAAGAAACGCTTGGCGTCAGCCTTTTTGACCGAACATCCCGGACTGTCAGACCCACAGATGCTGGGTTCTATGACTGCCAGGAAGCACTCACGACGGGCCAGTTAGCTCAACTGGATTTTGCTTTGCTGACCCCTGACTTCGCTACGCGCATTTGTATCGATGAGTACTTCACCAAAGCGAAAATCACGCCCAAGGTGACGATTCAGGTCAACTCCGTAAACACGTTGCTTGAAGTCATTCGAAACACCGCGGTCGCCACCATTCTTCCTGAACCCATCGCCACGCAGGATCGCGCTCTGCACAAGCTAGCCTTGATCGACAAGGCGCCTCAACGGGGAGTGTCGATTCTAAGGCGAAAAAATAACTACCACAGTGCCGCGTCGGTCGCATTCATGAATTTGATGCTTGGATCCGCGGCAGTGGACTGAGAATAGGGTGCTGACCATTACGCCCAGTGAAATGCTGGATTGTAAATAATGGTAATTCCTCTGTTTGGTAGGGGAGAGCAAGATGACTCCATCGACACGATCACCGGGTCGAATCCAGAACAGCCGGAGTACGTCATGTCCCAACAACCAATCAAGCTTTATCGTCATCCATTGTCTGGCCACGCGCATCGTGTCGAATTGATGCTCTCACTGCTCGGCCAGCCAACAGAATTGATATTTGTGGATCTGATGAAGGGCGCGCACAAAATGCCCGAATTCCTAGCGCTCAACAGCTTCGGCCAAGTACCGGTGATCGATGATAACGGCACCGTTCTAGCTGACTCGAACGCCATTCTGGTCTATCTCGCTGCTAAATACGGCAACGGTGAGTGGCTGCCCACTGATCCTGTAGCGCAAGCAAAAGTACAACGCTGGCTGTCCGTTGCCGCCGGGCAGATCAACTCAGGCCCCGCTACCGCTCGACTGATCACGGTGTTCGGTGCCGGTTACAATGCGGAGGATGCGATCAGCAAGTCCCACACCCTGCTGACGGTGATGGAGCAAGAGTTGGGTAAAAGCAAATTCCTGGCTGGCGACAAACCGACCGTTGCAGATGTCGCAGCCTACACCTACGTCTCCCATGCTCCAGAAGGCAATGTTGCACTGACTGACTATCCTAACGTTCGGGCCTGGTTGAGCAGTATCGAGGCATTGCCAAATTTCGTAGGTATGCAGCGTACTGCCAAGGGTTTGCAACAAGCTTGATCCAGCGGCCGGAGCTATCCGGGAAAAATTCCGGGTAGTCTTCGCTCATTCAACTACGATCTCTTCGAATTTTCGCCTGTCGTACTAGTCATCTGGATAGGGTTTGCACTAGTCGCTCTTGGCGACACTTTTTTGCATCTACGTCTGCTCGCTCTCGCGATCAGATCTTGCTGTCCCTACACCACGGCTGAGTCGCCTATGGATCGCTTTCAGGAAATGCAGATATTCATGACGGTGGCCGAAGAAGAAGGTTTTGCGGCCGCCGCCCGTCGTTTGAATATTTCTCCCCCCAGCGTTACCCGTGCCATTGCTGCTATGGAGGAACGCATCGGCACTCAGTTGCTCTCACGCACAACTCGTAGCTTGCACTTGACTGAGGCAGGGCAACGGTATCTTGATGATTGTCGGCGAATACTCGGTGAGGTCAATGAAGCGGAGGAAGCTGCTGCCGGCAGCTACTCAATTCCGTGTGGGCACCTGACGGTGACAGCTCCCGTGCTTTTCGGTGAGCTGTACATTGCGCCTTTGCTGGCTGAGTACTTGGATCAATTTCCTTCTGTACATCTCAACGCGTTACTGGTTGACCGCGTGACAAGCATGGTTGATGAAGGTATCGATGTGGCGATCCGTATTGGCCATCTGCACGAGAATAATCAGCACGGTATCAAAGTTGGCGAGGTGCGCCAGGTAATTTGTGGCGCCCCCAAGTATTTCGAGGAATTCGGCAGACCCCGCCATCCTGGAGAATTAGGTTCTGCCAAAATCGTTATGTCTTCCGCGAGCCATTTGTTGAGCGATTGGCAATTTGAAAATGAAGGAAATGCACTAAGCTTTCGTTTCGATCCGCGGCTAGTCGTTACCGCAAATCAAGCTGCCATCAATATTGCTTGTCTGGGCTGGGGTGTGACACGCGTGTTGTCCTACCAGGTGGCTAGTCAAGTAGCCGCCGGTGAACTGGAGGTAGTACTCCAAGATTTTGAACCGCCCGCTTTACCCATCCAGGTCGTTTACCTCAAGAGTAACCGCGTACCAGCGAAGATACGTACGTTCGTGGATTTCCTCACGGAACGTCTGGGACGTGATACCGCGCTTCGACCTACTATGAAAAGCGCGCTCTAATGGACCGCTTTCATGAAATGCTTATGTTTGAAGCGCTCTCAGAGCGGCCAAGCCTGGCGGCAGCTGCGCGCCGTTTGAACGTTTCTGGCCCGACAGTCGTTCGCGCGATTGCCCGATTGGAGGCGCGCCTAGGGGTGCCGCTATTGCAACGAAGCACTCGTGGAGTTTCGTTGACTGAGTCGGGTGCTGCATTTATGGCTGATTGCTCCCGCATCCTCAAAGAAATCGAAGACGCAGAAGCATCAGCTAAAGGCCTTCATGTTCAGGCTCAGGGTAATCTGACTGTATTGCTTCCACTCCTTTTCAGCCGCTATGTAATGACGCCTTTGCTTGCGAATTACATGGAGTTTTATCCCGAAGTCAGAGTATTCGCCCATTATCATGATCGTTTTCCGAACATGAACGAGGAGGGGCTTGACGTGGCCGTGCTGGTGGGGAATTTGCCCAGTTCATCGTTGATCGCCAGGCCTGTTGGCTTCGTTCGTACGATCGTTTGTGGCAGTCCTGCCTATCTCGAAGCCCATGGTGTGCCCGCCGAGCCTGAGGATCTTAAAAGTCACCGGCTTATTGGCATTCAAGCTTATCGGGAGAAGATCAACTGGGATTTTTCCAACCAAGGCTTTCAATCCACCATTAAGGCCCGATCACGCGTCAGCTGCACCACCGTTCAATCTGCCATCGATGCGGCGGCTCATGGCGCGGGGCTTACGCGCTGCCTCAGTTATCCCGCCTACGATTATTTAAATGGCGGTCGGTTACGCAGGGTGTTGCAACCTTTCGAGCTGCCAGCGCTTCCAGTTCATGTCGTTTACCGAGAAGGGCGTAGAGCTTCAATGAGAGTGCGCAGTTTTGTCGACCACATTGTCGAGGGCCTGCGCGAACATCCGGCAATGTTGCCGGATGTTCATTGAGCGTGCGGCGATCGCGGACTGAGGTCGCCGACGAGCTTCATTTGGCGTTCGCTGCCTTTTCGATCAGGCTGGCGACGACTTTCGGATTGGACACCATCACAACGTGCGACGCGCCTTTAACTACGACGGTCTGCTTGGAGTGTGCTCGTTCAGCCATAAAGGCTTGGGCTTGTGCTGGGATGTTCTTATCAGCGTCACCGTAGACAAACCAGGAAGGAATAGTTTTCCAGGCCGGCTCTGTGGATGCTTCATTGAGTGCTGCAACCGTTACGGGACGTTGAGTCGCAGCCATCAATTTGGCGTCTGCGTTGGAAACGTCGGCTGCGAACTGGTCGTGGAATTTGTCTTGTTGGATATACAGATCCTTACCGCCGTCAGCCAAGGCTACGGGGGGGGCGAGGGTAGGGCCCAGCGTGCCACCCGGGAAACGTCCAGATAACTCTGCGGTGGATTCACCTGCTTCGGGTGCAATAGCGGCGACGTATACCAGTGCTTTGACATTGGCATTGCCGTAAGCCGCTTCGCTGATGACCGGGCCACCATAGGAGTGCCCAACCAGCACGACCGGCGTTTTAATGCTGGCGAGCATGTCGGCGACCGACTGCGCGTCACCTTTGAGTGAGCGCAGCGGGTTCGAGGCTGCGATCACTGGATAGCCATCTTTTTCCAGGATTTTGACGACGCCATTCCAACTGCTCGAATCGGCGAAAGCTCCGTGTACGAGCACGACAGTCGGTTTGACCGGCGCGGCCATCGCTGCGGTGGCTGTAACCATCGCGGCTGCCAAGGCCAGACCTGCGAATATCTTTTTCATCTGATGTTCCTGTGCAAACGGGAGATGGGTGGTGGAGCGACAGGAATATTTAGAACGCTAGCTGTGTCCCGTATGTGTCCGGTTTTCCAGTGCTATGCATGGAAACGTGTCTGATACGGCCTTTGCTACAAACCGATACAAACGTCCCCCAGCATTTCAGCAGGCGAAACATTGGATTGTGTTTTGTGTTCGTTCTCACCAAAGCGATTAAAGCGGAGCATGCGTTTCAAGCACTTTATTAAACGCCTGACCGCGGAGACAACAATGAAACGAGTACTCATGCTGTTAGCCAACGGTGTAGAACCAATGGAAATGGCGGCCTTCACTGACGTGCTCGGTTGGGCCGATTTGCTCGGTGATTGTCCTCTTGAGTTAGTGAATGCAGGCCTTCGCAAAAAAATCATCACCACATTTGGTCTCGCGCTTAATCCGAGCTTTCTGCTCCGTGATCTAGACGTGAGTAGCTTTGATGCACTGGCTTTGCCGGGTGGTTTTGAACCTGCAGGATTCTATGAGGAAGCTCTTAGTGAGCCTTTTCTTGAAACCATTCGACAATTCGTTGAAGCCGGCAAACCCGTCGCCAGCGTCTGCGTGTCATCGGTGTGTTTGGGAGTGGCAGGCGTGTTACGTGGCAAGCATGCAACCACCTATCACCAAGAGGGAGGAAAAAGGAAAAACCAGTTAGTGGAAAGCGGCGCTCTCTTCGTAGATCGACCAGTCGTTGTTCACGACAACATCATTACTTCCAGCGGTCCTGGTACCGCCACAGAAGTCGCTTTTTTGCTGCTGGAAAAACTAACCAGTTCAGAAAACGCGACTTATATCCGTCAGAAAATGCGTTTCGCTACACCCGATCGTGATTGGTACGACGCGCCGCAAGTAGCCTAGCCCCACTGAGTATTCTGTATCGACTTTCTGGAGGCAATTGTATGGCTGACACCGCACTCATCCTCGTTGGTATTCAGAACGACTTTTTTTCCGGTGGAAAATGGGAACTCAATTCGAATATCTGTCCTGGTTTTCCCGTCGATGTGTTCAGAGGTTATACCGATGTCAAAACCATCCGAAGTATTGGACTACTACTACTGGCCAACACCGAACGGGCAAAAGGTGGCGATTTTTCTTGAAGAATCTGGTCGACTTTATACAGCCCACCCGGTCGATTCACCTGTTTAAGAATACGTAGAGGTGATCATGAATAATACTGATGAGCAAAGGGCCTCACCCTGGCATGCTGGTGAGCGGCAGTTGCAAGAAAGTGTCGGCGTGGCGCAGCAGATGGAGCAATTTGGGCGAAAGGTTGTTCGAGACTACATGCCGGATCAGCATCGCTCGTTCTACAGCCAGCTTCCTTATCTAGTGTTGGGTGCGGTTGACGAAAAAGGCATTCCTTGGGCGACGTTGATAGAAGGCCCTCCAGGGTTCGTTCACTCACCCGATCCACGCATTTTGCAACTCGACCGCCTCCCCGCAGAGGGTGACCCAGTCAAAGCAGCTTTGGTAACGGGTGCCGCAGTCGGGCTGCTCGGCATCGATTTGAAGACCCGAAGGCGCAATCGAATGAATGGCAACATCAGTACCGCCTTATCTGGCGGTATTGCCGTTTCTGTCGTGCACGCTTTCGGCAACTGTCCGCAATACATCCAGTTGCGGAGCGTAGAACCGGTCAGCGTTGGTCGGCCCTCATCCAATGTTGCAGCGGAATGCTTAAGCGAATTGGACGAGGCCGCAAGAGAGATGATCCGCAAGGCCGATACCTTCTTCCTCGCCAGCTACATCGACCTCGAAGGAGATTCATCCAGACGCTCGGTGGACGTCTCGCACCGCGGAGGTAACCCCGGCTTTGTCAGGGTCCAAGGCAATGTTCTGACGATTCCCGATTTCGCTGGCAATCTGCATTTCAATACATTGGGCAACTTGTTGCTCAATCCTAAGGCTGGATTGGTCTTTGTCGATTTCTCGTCAGGTGATGTGCTTCAGGTGGCAGGGCGCACTGAGATTATTCTTGAGGGGCCGGAAGTCGCAGCATTCCAAGGGGCGGAAAGACTCTGGACTCTAACGGTAGAGCATGTCGTTAGAAGGCGAGGCGTACTGGCCCTGCGCTGGGCGCTTGAAGGTTTCTCGCCTAATAGTCTGATGACCGGCAGTTGGGAAAAAGCAGAAGGCCGCTTAAAGGCCGATGCACTACGCGACCAATGGCGGCATCTGCGCGTGACCCGTATCGTTGAAGAGAGCAGCACCATCAGTTCTTTTTATCTGGAACCTGACGATGGGGCGGGATTGCCGCGCTTTGAGGCTGGCCAACATTTACCCGTACGGTTTCACCTGGCTGAAGGACAGCCACCCTTGGTCCGAACTTACAGTGTGTCGAGCGCACCCTCTGACACTTTCTTCCGGATCAGTGTCAAGCGTGACGGCTTGGTTTCGTCGCACCTGCACAACCAGATTCGGGTGGGGGATCTCATTGAAGCTCGTGCCCCCCAAGGTCGTTTCACAGTGCACGCCGATGAGCATCGGCCATTGGTTCTATTGGCCGCTGGCGTTGGGGTCACGCCGTTGCTGTCGATGCTGCGCGAAGTCATCTATGAAGGAGAACGAATCCGTCGCACTCGGCCGACCTGGTTCATTCAAAGCGCGCGTAGTCTGGCGGAACTGGCATTTCGCGATGAACTGTTTGAACTGGCGACCCGTGCAAAAGACAAGATTCGCGCATTGCGACTTCTAAGTCAGCCGGAGCAACATGCTCGCGAGGGCGAAGACTTCGAATTAGCTGGACGTGTGGACGTAGCTTTACTCAAAGCGCTGTTGCCCTTGGATGATTATGACTTTTACTTGTGCGGTCCGGGCGCCTTCACCCAGGCTCTATACGATGGGCTACGAGAACTACGCATTGGCGATGATCGCATTCACGCCGAAACATTCGGGCCTTCGACTCTGGTTCGATTACGCGATCAGTTGACCCCGGCGGTAGAGCAAGTTCCGCCAGCCAGTGGACCGGTTAAAGTGCTGTTCGCGAGTTCTGCGAAAGAGGCCCGTTGGGAACCAGGAAACGGCAGCCTGTTGGAGCTGGCTGAAAGTCGTGGTCTGAATCCGGACTTCAGTTGCCGCGGCGGGTCATGTGGGACTTGTCGTACAAAATTGATCAGTGGCGAAGTGCACTATTTGAACTTGCCCGCTGAAATGCCGGCGCAGGGAGAGGTCTTGATTTGCTGCGCAGTACCAGCGCAAAGCAAGGAGGGCGACGCCCCCCTGATTTTGGATCTGTGACATGAACGCCTTCTCTATCGCTCATCCCGCGAGACGCGGGTTGAGCGATAGAGCCAAACCGCCTTCACGGTCGAGTTGAGCGAGGTCGTCAAATCCACCCACATGCCAGTCGCCGATGAAAATTTGCGGAACCGTGCGACGGCCGCTGCGATTTATCATTTCGATCTTCTGATCAGCTGACTGAACGTCGATTTCGGTAAAAGAAATACCTTTAGAGTCAAGCAGCTGCTTAGCACCACGGCAGTAAGGGCAGGTGCTAGTGGTGTACATAATGATTTCAGGCATGAAGAGTCCTCTTCGTTTAGACAATGTCAGGCTGCGGCTTTTTCTACGCGAGCGAGTACGGCGCAGGTATCAGGGTACTGTGCCAACGATTTGAAGCTGCGGTTATCAGAGTCAAGAGCGTCAACCGATCCGGTTTCGATGTCGTAAACCCATCCATGCAAATTCAACAAGCCTTTTTCCTGAGCGATGCGCACGCTCGGGTGAGTCTGGATGTTGGCGAGTTGGGCAATCACGTTTTCTCGAACCATCGAGCTTACTTTTGCCGCGTCATTGACGTGAGCGCGAGACTCGTTGATTACTTTTGCGGACTCTGCATGCTGCAGCCAACCGGCGACGGCAGGAAGGTGATCCATGCATTTGCACTTGGCGACAGCCGTCATTGCACCGCAATCCGAATGGCCACAGATCACGATGTCGGTCACCCCGAGCACCGCCACGGCGTATTCGACCGTTGCCGACACACCTCCGGGGTGGGGGCTATACGACGGCACGATATTCCCCGCGTTCCGGATCACGAACAGCTCGCCAGGTTCTTGTTGCGTTAACAGTTCCGGTACTACGCGGCTATCGGAACACGTGATGAACAACGTGCCTGGATGCTGTGTGGTGGCCAGGTGTTTGAACAGGTCTGTCCGTTGCGGAAATGCTTCTTTCTGAAACTTCAAAAAACCTTCAATGAGCGCTTTCATGGGATTGGCCTTTAGCAGGTAGTTAAGTTGGGTGACATTCAGTTAGTACAGCCGCGACCTATCCCGCTGTATTCAAGAGCATGAGTGTCACCGTGCGAATCTTTGTAGGTCATTTGCACTGGCACTGGACCGCAGATGTCTGCTGCTTCAGTGATGTTGATGACCTTGGCAATATCCAAGTGCATGCCGTAGACATACGGAGTGGCTTTTGGCGCAACTGAAACTTCCTGTGCATAGGCCGACAACGAAGCTGACAGGGACAGGGCGAGAAACAGAAATTTTTTCATGACGAATCCTCCATTTAGATTTGGTGAGTCGGTGAAATGGGTAAATGTGTTGGGGCTGGCCCGCTTGGAGTGCGGGCCGAATTACATTTCCAGTCGCTTTCTTAGAAAGGACGCAGTGGCAGGAACTTGCCGTCGAGGGTGATCAACGCGCGGTGGCCGCCTTCAGGATCCTCAACTTTTTTCATATCGAGCTTGAAGTTAATCGCGCTGATGATGCCGTCGCCGAACTGTTCGTGAACCAAGGCTTTCAAAGTAGTGCCGTAGATTTGGATCATTTCGTAGAAGCGGTAGATGGTCGGGTCTGTAGGGACCCCCGAAAGGCTTCCACGCAGTGGGATGATTTGCAGGCGCGCTATCGAGTCGGCGTCCAGGTCCAGTTTTTTACCGATCACTTTCGCGGCAGTTTCTGGAAGTGGGTGCTGGCCGAGGAGGGCGGCGGTCACGTAGGCCAGACCGAGGCCAGTGCCTTCTGCCATGTCTTCGAAAGACAGGTTTTTGCGGGCTTTGGCGTCCAGAATTTTAGCGGTCAGTTCAAGACTGGTGTCGTTGTAAGCGTGGGACTGTTGCATGGTGTTTCTCCTATCGGAATGCTTGGGTTAGTGCGGCTTGGTGTGAAGCTATGTTCTGCCGTTTGCTTGATAGCGTCCAAGACCGATAGACAATGCTTCGCATAAGCTCTACCTATAGATTCGAATCGGGAGAGTTCATGAACGTTTAAAACTCGGAAGCGATATTGCTGATTACTGGCGGTTACTTGGTTTGGCTTGGTGCAGTTGAACGCGGCTCCCGAGAAATCGCAGTGTTGGCTGAACCAGGCACAGAAGCTCAGCCTTTCTTTTTACTGATCAGATTCTCCGACACAATCTCACGGACAACGTTGACGAAAGCCCGAAGCCCCGCAGGCATATGACGATTCGCGGGATAGTAGAGACGCAGTCCCGGATACGGAGGTGTCCAGTCCTCCAGTACGCGGATGAGACTTCCGGACGCAATATGGGCTGAAGCGGCGAAATCATTGGTCCAGGCTATGCCGGCACCTTGCAAAGCAGCCTCTAACATCAAGTGGTGGCTATCGAGGGTCAGCGATCCTCTGACATCGACTGATTGCTCTTCACCGCGCTTCTCGAATTCCCATTTGTAGATCGTGCCGCTGGGGAAGCGCACGCGTATGCAGTTGTGTGCGAGCAGGTCTGCCGGAACTTTTGGTTTTTTGCATTTCGCGAAGTACTGAGGAGAAGCAACCACCGCAAAACGGAGCGGTGGAGTGATCGCAATGGCGATCATGTCCTGCGGAACGCTTTCCGCCAACCGTATGCCGGCGTCGAATCCACCAGCGACGATGTCTACCAGGCTTCTATCGGTGACGATGTCCACCCGCATGTCTGGATAACGCCTCAAATACTCCAGTACCACCGGGGTTAGCACCATTTGCGCGGCACCTTCGGAGGTGTTCAGCCGCAGGGTTCCCGCCGGTGTATCGCGGAACTCGCTAACCGCCTCCATGGCCGCGGATATATCACGCAGAGCGGGCTGCACTCGAACCAGAAATTGCTCGCCTGCTTCAGACAGCGAAACACTGCGCGTGGTCCTGTGGAACAACCTCACGCCAAGGCGTTTCTCCAGGGCGGCGATCGCATGACTGAGTGCTGATGGCGACATTCCCAATTCCACTGCCGCACGACGAAAGCTGCGATGAGTGGAAACGGCGACCACAGCGTTAAGTTCGAGGAGCCCGGATTTCTGCATTGTGCTAATTCCTGCATCAGTTCATACGATATTAGCCTGATTGTTTGCGACAGTGCTGAGGCCTATCTTGATCGCAGCAACTTAACTGGATCGGGCCCCTATAGCGGGAATGGTGACATCCCAGGCGCCCAGCAGCCATTACACATGCGAGGACTAATTCATGACGCGTATCACTACACCGTTCGGGTTTCACTCAACCGCACAAGAGGTCATTGAAGGGGTCGACCTCACTGGTAAACGGGCGATCGTAACGGGAGGGGCCTCTGGTATCGGCATTGAGACAGCGCGCGCATTGGTCAGCGCCGGCGCAAACGTGACGCTTGCAGTGCGGCGTCCGGAGGCGGCGGAATCGATAGCCGCCGAACTGCGCTCGGAGGGCAGGGGGAATGTTGATATCCGTTCAATCGATCTGGCGGATCTGTCCTCTGTGAAATCGTTTGCTGAGGCTTGGTCCGAGCCACTTGATATTCTGGTCAATAACGCAGGGATCATGGCAGTTCCTGAGCGCGAGTTGACAGCGCAGGGTTGGGAAATGCAGTTTGCAACCAACTTTCTCGGCCATTTTGCGCTCGTGCTTGGGTTGCAGGACGCCTTGACCAAAGCCGAGGGAGCCCGAATTGTTTCGCTGAGTTCAAACGCTAATCTTTTGGGGCCAGTGGTTTTCGATGACATCAATTTCGACTTCCGCCCATACGATGCTTTCGCGTCATATGCCCAGGCCAAGTCGGCATGCGCGCTCATCGCAGTAGAGATAACGCGCCGCTGGGCAGAGCGAGGTATTTTCGCTAACGCTTTGAACCCTGGGGCAATCGCAACCAAACTTCAGAAGCACACCGGTGGGCTTAAGACGCCAATTGAACGTCAGAAGAACGTGCAACAGGGTGCCGCGACATCGGTGTTGCTTGCGGCGTCTCCGCTGTTGGAAGGCATTGGTGGTCGTTATTTCGAGGACTGTAACGAGGCGCCGGTTGTCACCAAACGGCCTGCCGATTACACGGGCGTTGCACCTTACGCTGTTGACCCTGATAACGCGCAGCGCTTGTGGAAAGTTGCCATGCGGATGATTGGGTGAGGTCATGTCCAAAACAACAATCTTGAAGGTAGGCTTCATTGGGCTCGGTGATCAAGGGGGGCCGATGGCTCACGCAATCGCCGAGTCTGGATTTGAACTGCACGTTTGGGCTCGTCGTCACCAATCTTTACTTCAACAGCTGGGAATCACGTACCTTGATGCCCCTGTGAGCGGTGGAAGACAAGGCGCGTTGGCTCGTACGTTAACCACTATGGTGGGTGGCGAGTCGCAGGCTTTCTCCCGAGTGCGTGCGGTCTTCGAGACTTTTTCCCGGAAAGTCTCGTTATTAAGACCTTCAGGCACCGGCCAGATGGCAATGAGGAGCTATTCTTGATTTGATACTACACTGGACTGCAGAGTACCGAAGAGAGGCGCTTGAGATGCGAGCCAGTAAAACAGGCTCTCAAGTTTAAATTGGCAAACAGCCATCCGCTCTCCGAAATAATTTTCGGTTACTGCTTATTACAATCCGGTTAGGCGGAAATAGCCAGGCTGGGACGTGTTCAAACTAATATTCTAATTCGCGAGTGAGCAGGGAAATGAATCTTACATTCGAAGAAGCATCGATCCAGGCATTGTTGGCCGAACCTGACCGGCTGGACACTCTAGACTTCGGCGTTATTGGCTTTAATGGCAGCTCAGAAGTGGTAGTGTACAACGCTTATGAGGCCTCAAGTGCGGCCTTAAGGCAGGCGCGCGTTTTAGGTAAGAATTTATTTCTGGAAATTGCTCCCTGCTTGAATAACTCTATGGTCGCTCAAAGATTTGACAATGAGTCTGAGTTGGATGTTATCATTTCTTATGTCCTCGCACTTAGAATGCGACCAATACCCGTTAGGTTAAGATTGCTGAAAGAAAGTGATACTAGCACTCGTTTTCTATTGGTTGATCGGGCGACTTCAAAATGATTAGTGATGATCAGGATGATGATTCAATTGAGTCAGAGTACGAAGCGCTGCTGTCATTTATGTATCTATCGCCTGTAGGATTGGTAAGAATCGATCCAAGCGGCAAGATTGATATGCTTAATCCGATGGCAACTCAATTGTTGATGCCGCTAGTTAAGTCTCTAGGGCTTGAAAACTTATTTGAGACGCTTTCTTCTGTCGCCCCTGAATTACGTAACCTCGTAACGAGCTTTAGAGAGTCGTGCGGATCAATATGTGTAAACCATAGAGTTCACGTGTCGTCAGCAGCCGACGGGGGTATTGTCCTCGCATGTACAATCGTAAAGGTCAACGAAGATGTCCTGATAACGGTTTTGACTGATGTCTCTTGCCAAGTCGCAACAGAAAGGAGATTAAGGCAGACTGACTCGTGGCTAGACGCCATCTATACGATTGTTAACGACTTCGCAGTTCTCGGTTTGACAAAGCAGGGGATAATCAATAGCTGGAGTCCTTCGGCAGAGCGTTTAACAGGTTACACAGAATCCGAGGCTATTGGTGAGAAATTGGGTCGCTTCTGTAATTTGTCTGCCTTGGAAGTTGATATTTTGGATGAACAACTCACATTCGCCCGTGAAGAAGGTTGGCACTCACGAGACTATCTTTGCCAACACAAATCAGGACACAATTTTTTTGCTCAAACAATGATCGCCGTGCTACGCGACGAAGATGACGAGTTTTCTGGCTATACCGTGGTATTTCGAGATATCACCGAGCGAAAGGTATCGAGTGATAATCTGGCTAATTTACTAACTAAAGACCACCTCACTGGCGCAGTTAATCGCGCTCACTTTTTTAACTTGGCAGAAAAAGAGTTTGCTCGGGCAAATCGATATCAGCACTCAATATCTATAATCATGCTAGACGCCGATCACTTCAAGCATGTTAACGATAGCTGGGGGCATCCAATTGGCGACGAAGTTCTTAAGTCTATAGTGAAAATTGCCGAGGGAGTTCTTCGTCCCGGAGATACTATAGCGAGGTTTGGGGGTGAAGAGTTTGTCGTTATGCTGCCTAAGATCAATAGTGTCGAGGCGTCAGTTATTGCGGAGCGACTTCGTAGCAGCATTGAGGCGTCTAGTGTAGGTGCCGATGGTGAGGAAATAAAAATTACAGTGAGTATTGGCTGCGCTTCAATGAATGAATCGAGATCCACTCTCAAGCAGTTGTTAGTCTCCGCAGACAGTGCACTCTATAATGCAAAATCCAAGGGTAGAAACTGCATAGTAGATATTGACGATCTCTAATTAATGTCGCCCGGAGGGCAGGCGTTAGGCAGGTGAGTAAATTGCCTGTTCGAGCGCGGTGGATTGGTGACGAAGCGGCTTTTGTATGGTGCAGGTTGGTGTAAAGCGAGGGACGTTTACACGAAATCCTAAATACTGGTCGAATCAGTATCTTATGAGCCTCATGAACATATCTGACATAGCATCTGATTTAACATAATATACATTATGCGAACCGTCCTATAGAGCTCTGGGGGGCTCTGGTGGTCAGATTTGAAGGCAGGCACTGCCTCTTACGAGTACTCGGAAGTAAAGATTCATATAAAATCGAAAGTAACCGCTCGAAATCCCGCTTCCTGAGCCATTTTTAATCTTTACTGACATGATCTGAGGTTTTTCCTCCATTTCTAATCTTTGCTGACCGAACCAGAAAAAATCTTATAGAACCTGACGTTAGCGCTCGATATTGAAGCGCTTCGAGGCGTTGTTCTCCATTTCTAATCTTCACTTACGCAATTCAAGCTTTCCTTCAATTTTTGCCATTTACTTCCAGCTCGCGGCACGTCACGAGTTTTCTGAAAACTGGCGTTCGACGTGGGGCCAGTGAATCCTCGCCTAGAAGTCCAGGAATGCTGGCGTTGGCTCAACCTGCTCAATAAAAGCTGTTTTTCTCTTCAGAATGCGTTTGACCCGTGCCATCCGTTGCTACGATGACACAGGTATTGTCAGCTTTGGGCGCGGCAAGATGACGTTTCTCGTTAAAATAGCCGAAGTCGCTGCTAACTATTGCCCGCCCTGCTTGGCTTTAATTGAATGGATACTTCAACGCTTAATTCAACTAAAGAACGATTTAGTTGAGTTAAGTATAATTTGGTTCTCAGTGACCTCCTCCCAAACCAGATGTCCTACCCTTCGTCGGTCTAAATTAGTCAAATATCAGGATTGGGAGCGATCAGTTGCAACTCGAACGACTAAAGCACTCTCTTCCAAAAGATAGTCTTAAAAGACAGCCGTACCGGAAACTCCGCCCGATTCTGAGCGCTTGACCATCTTCAAGGCTGCGTCTCAGCAGGCTCGTATCCATCAGGCCCTATCGGTTTGTGTCCATCGTGCATTGATGATGCATACTCATCTGAATTCTGCGTAGCCAGCGACCAATGCCATGAAAAGAACACTCGCCGTGCTCGAGCTTTTCGCTTTTGGAATGGATTCTACGCTGGCTGAGACTCTTCAAGCTGACGGCTGGACGCCTCACAAACTACGCCAACGAAGTGATTGGGAGCTGATGCACCTGGATCTCAGCCCCGTAATAAGACAGTCCCTTCAAGATAGCCAGCCCCCAGCAATCCCCGTTGAGATGCTGATGGAAGTTTTGGATGCCAACCGCAACATGTGCTGCATGTGTAGATTTCCAAATCAACCGATCGTCGCTCATACCATTAACTCGCTGGCCGCCGGCGAACCTCATTCTGCACAAAACCTTGCGATTCTCTGCAAGTATCATCAGATCGAGGCTCAGAGCACGCGATCTTTCACAAACGCCTGTGTAAGCGCCCCTCCACCTAGCTGGCTGGTCACTGCCAAAAAAGCTTGGGAAGCGTGCTACGACGAACCGGATTTGATCTCCATCAAGCAGACTGAGAGCAAATATGGCCAGGTCAATTGGTGGTATTTCAACCTGACGGGCCTGTGTGAGGCCGTGAAACCTAGTGTTGACCTACAGCAACTGCCAAGCTTCCACTCTGTGTTTACGAAAGGTTTATGTGACAGCGAAGGTTTTCTCGACTGGGCCGATGGAGCCCCCTCCCCCTATCAGGGCGCCGGAGGCTTGGCCCTGTACTCATACATGTTCGAGATTTTATTCGAGCTTTTGGGATTGCGTTCCCTGAGAAACATATATTCAACAGATCGGCAACCGTCAGTGATCGGAACCGTACATGAGGGAGATTTGGTTTGTGTTCATGGGGAGCATGTTTTCAATGACTACCCATCCGGAAAAACTGACCAACAACTTGTTCGGAGCACGTGCGAATTTAGGAGAGTCGAAATCAGCTTCGTATTTGACTTAAGGGAGGCCACATCGAAGTTGGCACGATCCACTTGGCTTTGTCATCAAAGTAGGTTGGCTAGCATTCTATTGGTTAGCCGGGCCGGCTGGATTGGCACTAAGTATTGTATAGTTGGAACCGTGATGGCGATACGAAGTGCGAAAGATCAGGCCAGAGTTCTGGGCGGTCTCTCGGAAAGCTGAGAGGATGTTCTCCGCCACTAGCCTTGCTCGATTCACCGCCCTACTCGCAAACCCTCCTCGCTCATCACGCTCTGCTTTTAGCCCTCGCGCGCCACCAGGTGTATTGCCAACGGTTTAGTCGCTTACGGATCGGAGTGTTTCCCTGATCATGTCCAGGCTTAATCCATAGCGAATCAGAAAGTCGCGCGATCTCTGCGCCGGGTTGGTGCCGACATCGTCCCCATAGAGCCGCCAGGAGAGCTCTGCGTAGCTTGGGCATTTCAAGGCCACGCGGATTACGTAGTCCAGTTGGTTGTGCTCGAACAGGTTAAGGGTGTGCCCAGGGATGAGTATGCTAACGTAATCACCCGGAGCGCCAGCACCTGATCTCGGCGATCCCTTCCGTCCAAGGTTCACGTCACCACTGAACCCCAGCGAAGACCATTTAGCTCGAAGCGTTGTGATTTCTGCACTGACAACCTCTTCAGAGATGATTCCGCTAACGGAGCGCGTAATCATCCGTTCTACAGAGGCCGAAAGGTCTCGGAAATTTGCCATCCAAGCAGCTTCGTTTGACGTTGCGAACTTCACGTACTTACTCAGGGCCTTTGCTGAAAACCTCTGGAGATAAGGCAGTGGGTTCGTTGACTTTTTCAGCTCGTACTCAAGGTTGGGCTCAATATCCTCCAAGCGCTCACACAGAGACGGCAGCCTGAATTCCCAGGTTGAGAGCCGGGCCAGAAGGTCTGCTCGGAACTGCCCCTTTTTGACCATCTCCTCAAGATTCTTATTGCTCGCAGCAATCAGCTGGAAGTCGCACTTCACGGGTGTTCTGGAACCCAGCGGTGTGAAGAGCTTATCTTCCATTGCTTGCAGCAGCATCGTCTGCTCAGGCAATCCGAGTTCATCGATGTTGTCGAGGAACACCGTCCCCTCATACGGATTTTGAAGTTTGTCTTTCTGGGCGCCCGTGACGCCAAGCAGCGCTCCGTCTTTATGCCCAAAGAGCGCGGACATCGCGGATATATCCTTCAAGGCGGTGCAGTTCACTTCGACGAAGCGGCCGGTTAGTAAGGTCGTGCGTCCCTTCAACTGCTGCAACCGGCGCGCCATGGCGGTTTTTCCGGTACCTGCAGGGCCCCTCAATAAGATTGGGCGACGCGACCGCAGTACGGTGCTCTGGATTTCCTCGATCATCTTGTTATAGACGATGTTGCGTGTGGCAATGTTGTCCTTGAGAAGGTCGATTCCCCCGGCGCTACCCATTGGATACTGGTTGAGAATGACGTCATAACGTGAGAGATCCAGATCGATGATTTGCACCGTGGAAGCCAGATCATCAGTCTTTGCGTCCAGGCATTGCACGAGCTTCACTGGCCATCGGTGAGATTCGGCAATGGTGTAAAAGCAAATCAGCTGGATTGGCGTGCAGGTGGTTATGTTCAGGTAGTACTGATCTGCAGGGTCGAATTGGAGAGCATCACCTAAGCGGAGCACGTTCATATAGGTCGAGCTCAGGTTTGAAGAGTTTGGGCCTATCTCCATCAACTGGACGTCAAAACCGTTGCGCATACGCTTCGCATCCTCACTAACGAGGGTCGCCAAGGCTTCGTCCGCTTTTTCGTGGAGGAGGAACAGTCGATTGATCTGTGGTTCGCTTGTCAGTGCTATCCCGGCGTTGGGGCGCCACTTGGTTCGGCGCTTGTCGGTGCTACCACCGTCCAGAGAGGTGCTGAGAAACGAAATCATGATCGACTTGGACATATACCGCCCTGATTTTCCCTGAGGAATTCCGCCAGACCATCCCAAAGACGTTGCCTTAGGCTTTCTTTTGCTGCTCAGCCCAACCTCTCAAGGCTTTCAATCCTGGCAATCATCCGTGTGATGCCACGTCGTGCACGTTGAGGGCGCCCTTTCCTCCTTATGGATGTGAATTGCCTAACCGGGATCAAGCCCCCCTCTGGCTCGTAGGAGGCACTTTCAGTGTCGATTAGGACGGGGGCTGATAGGGAGCCCCGCTACGAAATGGATCACATTTCAGTCAGCTTTTTCCATCAGCTTCAGCATATCGTCATACGCTTCATCCTCAGCGTCCTCTTCGCTCTCACAGTTGTAAATTTCAACAAGGGATGAACGCTCGTCATAGGTATCATCGTCATCAAAATCATCATATTCAGCCTCTGGCCCCTCTTGATCGGAATCATCCAGATCACGCGCATCAGAACCCGAATCAGCCTCAAGCGAAGAAGCAAATGGATCCGGAGAGAATAGCCCTTCTACCAAAGAGTCCGCTTTAGCTTGAGCCTGCTCTAATTCGTGGTCAAGATCGACATTCTGGGAGACGATCGCGTGACTTATGGCGGCCCAGCTTTTAACTCCACCAACAGTCTCTTCCACTCCCTTGCGCTCCAATGCTTTGCGCATCAAGCCAGAGGCCACCTCAGAGTCGTATTCGCGTTCAATAGCGGTGTACTGGGAGTAGTGATGCAGCAGGTTCGCCGTACCGCTGGGCTTTGCGGCATCTGTGTCTTTGTCATCGTCAGCCATGATTTAGACCTCAACAATTCATATCGCACTGGTTTGCTTGGGTTGCGCTCCGAGGAGCATAACGTACAACGAATAGAGTTGCGCGTCATCGGGTGGTGACTGGAGCGCGCCACAAGGGGATGTAGTAAAGCCCGGCCCAGTTTAGGGGTATATTGTTTAATGTGAGAGTCTAATATCACTGGCCTCCGGCACCGATGCCGGCAGCGCTGAGGGAGTAACCAGGTCGTCTATAGCGGTGACGCTTTGGCTGTCCTCCTATACCCTGCTTGCTTCTGATCTCCTGCCATTTTCTTCGCGGTGAGGTGTGCTAAAAGTAAATGGGCTTGATGAGGTGATGTAAGCAATACATCGCCCTGATTAGCAAAAAGTGCATTCTCACGAAGGCCAAAAGGGATAGGTCGAGGCTGCATTGAAGAGTCGCAGCAGCTCAAAAATCTTATTTCAGCTTATAGCGTATTTTTTTGTTGTCGGCCCAGTCCACGATCTCGACCAAAAGATTCTTTGATAGCAGTATTTTGATGGTCGAAGCTACTAAGCCGGAATGGAAGTTGGTTCGCTGTTCAATTTCAGTTGCCGAAAGCTGTCCTTCTGCTTGCACGAGCCCGAGGAGCGTTTCTTCTATCCAGTCTGTTTCGGGAATACCCGAGGAGTTGTACCTTGAGGAAATAATATTAATCAACAAGCTACTGATGCCTGCTGATATCCCGGTAGCTATACCACCCCAGTCAGAAGCCTTCTGTGCTGCTATTCCAGTCAAAGCTGCCAGCACGAGCAATACAAAGCTTTTGGGGACATTAAAAGAGCTGCATGCGTTCGGAATTTCAACATATATCTTTTCTGTTTCAAAAATAGACCTGATAGCAACCGCTGCATAGAAAATCGAGGCATTTTCATCGCCTTTTAGCTTGATAGCTAGCTTCGCAGGATCAATTTTTGCTAGTGACAAGAGATCTAGACTTAACGCGGTAATTTCGTCGGTCGAAAGGACTAACTCTTCAGCCCCATGAATATTTTTGTCATAGGTTCGACCCCGTTCAAAATTTGGGCCGCCAGAAAATCCTATTTTCTTAGAGAGTAGCTCCGACCAAAGTAGATCTAAGCGGCTTGATGATTCAATATTGGCTGCCATAATTTAAACTATCTCCACTATTAGTTTATGTTCGATCGTCATCAGCCAGTAAATAGTGAATATGCTTCCGCTTAGTCACTGAGACTTAACCTGGTACGGGGACGTCCGAAAAAGTCGCGCCAGAGGCTCAGAGTGCGCATCGGCACAAATCAGTATTTGGGCGAGACGCTGATGAGCAGATCTTAGAGCTGATGTTTCACCGCTTTGGGTAGGTAGCTTCGCCTTTATCTGGGCCATGACTCATTTCCTGGGTGACTTGGGAGGTTTCGCTAGTTTGAGATGTGCCGCAGCAGATTGCTCCGCCTCGACAACTTGAAGCGCTGCTGCATCAGGAGTACCGCTTTGCAGTTGGCGCAATTGGTCATTTTCTTGCTGAATACTCGTCAGCAGCGACAGTGTCTCTTGCTGACGCAAATCAGCCACGACAGCAGACTGCTGATTCTCTTTAGCTTCCAAGCGAAGAGCGGAGACTTGCAACATCAGGTGTTCGACCACGCCTACAGACTTAGCTTCAGATAGCTGCAAACTTTGGATCTCACCAGTCAGAACCTGGATGCGCGCTTCAAGGGCATGTAGCGATTTGGTCTGCTGACGGGACTCTCCAAGCAACCGCTCGTTGTCACGGTTTAAACGAGTTAGGTCATCCTGCTTCAGCACTAGGGTTTCCTGGAGTTTGCGCTTCTCCACTTGAGCCTCGTGGAGTTGGGATTCATGCCGACGTTGATCCTGATCCCGCTGCTCTTTGACGGACTGCCGGTAGTGCTCCAAAGCACCGCGCGCATGAACATGCTTCTCCTCTAGGGAATGGATCTGTTTATCCCTGTCGCTGACCAAGGCTTCCAGGTCAGTACACCGTTGATTAAGTCCGGCATTACGTGTCATTTCTGCCTGGAGCGAGGACTGCGTGGTTTTAAGGTCAGCAGTTTGAGCCTCAATGGACGCTTGCTGAGTGTCCAGTTGCCTACGCGCTGCGATCAGTTCAGTTTGCAGGCTGGCAAGCTGCGCCTGGTGCTCTACACGCTCTATATCAAAGGCTGATCGGGACTGTTCGATCGACTCGTTACCCTCATCCATGAGTCGATCCAGAAGGCTTTCAACCGTTGCCGAAAGTTCTTCACCCATGCGTTCGCGGGACGATGGTGGGCGTGGATCATAGGATTCGATCTCCTTGAGATACCGGGCAATGGTTGTTTTCGACCCGGTATTCCCCAGTTCCACACGCACGGCATCGATGCTGGGGTACGTACCCCTCGCGAGCAGAGACTGCCTCGCTTTTTGCACTACCGCCTTGTTTACGCCGCCACGAGCCATATGAACTCCTACGATTTCGTCCTGTGTTACGTGTCATGTAATTACGTGACACGCTATCACCAATTTCGTGAATGTAATATCCAATTAATAAAAAGCTATAATAGTGCTTTATGGCTTCTTGATACTTTCTGGCGCCCAGAAAACCTCCTAGTGGCGCTGGGAAAGCAAAACGCTCCGATTTTGAAGGCAAAATACGATGGAAAAGGCAGATCGGTACCTCAGCGCCGGTACCCGGGAGAACACACGAAAGAGTTATCGGGCGGCGATCGAGCACTTCGAAGTAACTTGGGGCGGGTACCTCCCCACGACCGGCGCGGGCGTCGTTCGCTACTTGGCGGAGTACGCCGACAAGCTCTCCATCAACACTCTGAAGCAGCGCTTGGCGGCCCTTGCGCAATGGCACATCACCCAGGGCTTCCCTGATCCAACCAAAACGCCTGATGTTCGCCAGATGATCAAGGGCATCAAGGTCGTGCACCCCGCAAAGGTGAAACAGGCCGCCCCGCTGCTGCTCAAGCACCTAGAGCAGGCGGTTACATGGCTTGAAGGGGAAGCTGCAGCTGCGATTGAACGGGAAGATTACAAATCGCTAGTGCGTCATCATCGCTCGGTTGCAATTATCTTAATTGGGTTTTGGCGTGGCTTTCGTGGTGACGAGTTGGCCAGGCTTACGGTGGAGGACACCCAAGCCATAAGCGGTGAAGGAATTACCTTTTTCCTGCCCTATACCAAGGGTGACCGCCAACATGAAGGATCTACGTTCCAGACGCCGGCGCTCATCATGCTGTGCCCCGTGGAGGCCTACATCAACTGGATTACAGTTGCTGGGATCGCGAAAGGCCCGGTGTTCCAGCGGATTGATCGCTGGGGCAATCTTTCAGGAAAAGCCATGCAACCGCATAGCTTGATCCCCGTGCTGCGCCGCATTTTCAAAGAGGCAGGATTGCCAGCGGAGTTGTATAGCAGCCACTCGATGCGGCGAGGCTTTGCAACCTGGGCCTCGGCCAACGGGTGGGATATCAAGAACTTGATGAGCTATGTGGGCTGGAAGGACATGAAATCCGCGTTGCGCTACGTCGATTCCAGCGTGTCGTTCGGTGGGCTTTCGGTGTCATCAGCGAGGAAGGCCACTGAGAAACGACGGCTAGGATGATCATCCTATTCAGCTGCGTTTCTCCACCATCGGTGCGAACAAGTTTGATCCCCCTACCCGCTCCCAAAACATTTCTCACGATCTTGAAGTGGTCAATGCCGACACCAATTTTTCTGCTCGCCTCAGAATGCATTGCTATGAGTAGGTGCATTTTTTTGACTGCGAGCTTGTTGGTGATTACGCCTGTTGGTGCGCTACGCAGGTAGTCTTTGAGTCGATCCAGCAGCTCTTTTTTGGATTTGTACTCAAACGGCCCCAACCAGAATATTCAGAAGTCTCCCTACCTCACCTGCAAACCAGAGTCGCCATCGCGAGACTTTGGTTGCTCGTCGTCTCAGAAGTTTTGCGGCAACCAGTAATCCTCAAGTAATCCTCTTAAACCACCGGATCAACCTGTCCAGCCTCAGGCGTAACCTCAACCTCCGCTGGCACATTGTTCGTGATGCCAAAAGGAATGTGCACAGATGGAGCAACGGCGCTGGTCGATTTGAGATGCCCGGATTGGTCGTCGAAGAAAATGTGCGGTTTCAACACTCCCAGAATTTTGCCTTTGTCGATGCCACCCAGAAAAAATGCGTCATTGGCCATGACGCCCCAGCTTTTAAGCGTATTCATCGCTCGCTCATGGGACGGAGCATTGCGGGCCGTGACGATCGAAACGCGGATGCGGTTTTCGTACTGCGGGTTCTGCTTTTTGTGCTTCTCCTCGACCGATTGGATCTTGGATATCCGCACCATGAACTCCTTCAGCGGCCCTGGGTTATGAGGCTGCATGACGTTCTTCACTTCATGGGCATGGAACTCTGTTAGCCCAGAGGACTGCATGATCGACTCAGATTCATCGCCGGCGAGCACGCCGTCAAAGTCGAATGCGATGCGCAGGGTTTTGTCAGTCTCGTCGTCTTCGAACTTTGATTCGAGCACTTGCCCTGCCGGATACCCCGCCTTAATCGCACCCTCCACGTCTTTTTTTTCACCAGACAAAAACAACGCAATATTCAGTGCAGGGATGTACTCATACGGGGATTTCCCTTGCATGAATATCGCCCGTGTCATCCCAAGTCCATAGTGCTCGATTGTCTTCAGTACACGCAGTCCAGTGTCAGGATCATTCCGCGAAAGAAGGATCACCTCTACTAGCGGATCCTCAGGATCGGCGCTCAGGTCATTCACAGACAGTAATCGTTTGATGAAGGGGAACGCTATCCCCTTTGGTAGCGGGTCATGGAGGTGCTCTTGCTGAAATTTGCGGTACTCCTCCTCTCCCTGACTCTGAAACACCGCGTCAGATGCCACAAGATCGAACACAGCGCTCGAAGCCACGCCGATCACCAATCGGTTTTCTAATTCGTAAGGCATTGGAATCTCTCTAGATGCTTTTGAACGCAAATTTTGACGGGCACTGAACGTGTCGATCGACGCTTTTGGCACAGTGCGAATTGCGAGTCAGGGGCCTCATGCTAGTAAGCTCAGCGGGCATCACATCGCCTGCGTGTGAAGCCCTCCTCCATTGGCAGCGCACGCATGCCAGGATCAGAACGCAGGGCAACTAGTCATCGGCGCCCCGAACGCCATGTGTTTTCCTAATTATGCAAACACACTTCAACAATTTTCTGCAGGATTGAGGTCTTGGCTGACTCACGGAGCTTCACGATATCGAAGGTGAAGCTGGAGAAGAAAAGCTCGCCTAGCGGGTGACTCAGCACGGGAAACTGAGTTCCGCATTCACCTGTGATTACGGCGTTGTAAACCAGGCTTTGCTTCGGGATGGTGTTGTTGGCAGATTTATTGGACGCCACAAAGAACCATGCGCCTTCGACGCCATTGTCTTGAATGAACACGCTATGGCGTTGCTTCTGCCGGGTCGGCGTCAGATAGTACGGGAGGGCTGCCGCTTGAATACCTACCTCGCGCGATGGTGAGAGGCCACTGTCTTGGCGTTCCTGATTGTCGAAAAGCGTATTGCCGATAATGGCCGGGATGCGGCCCGTGTTGTAGGCCTTCAACCAGGCGTTGGAGCCCTTGTCACGAATCAGGAAGGCACCATCCCAGATAGAATCGTAAGGTTTCTTGTCTTCCTTTCCGAAAATCGTGGCGAGCTTCTTGAATTCATGGTTGAACTCACCTTTGGAAGTGTCGTCGAATCGGCGTGAATTCTCGATTTTGATGGTCTCACCACCAACGGTCACATCGAGAACCTGAATGTAGACGTTTTCACCCCAATCCCTTCGGCAACTCATCAGCTGCAGTTGAAGAGGTGGCAGGGTCGCCCCCTTGATGGTCACGGCCTTGTCCCGGAAGATTGACTCTTTCAGCGCCAGCTCTTGCAAGCTTTTTTCTATTGATGCGGCAGATGGGGCCTTGCTGGGAAGTACGTTGAATCCTTGGCAAATGCTATCGACCGCCTCAGTGAAGCGATGCAGTTTTATCGACGTGTAGTAGTCGAACTCGGCTGACGGTTTGCGCCGCTTGGCCGCCAGCGCCTGCCAGAATGTATTGAAGGACTCGTCGGAGGTGGCATCGAAAATGCTGGAGCCGTTTTTGCTTCCCCCAGGAGACTTGACCTTCTCGCTGACGACCAAATAGTTCGTTTTACCGACTTGCAGCTCATGGGGTGCTGGAAGGCTATCAGCAGTCAACACTCGGGATGCGCCGAATTTATGTGCAAGGTGGGCGATGCTGCTATGCCAAGCCTCGTCACTCGATGGGTTCGCTGCTGTATCGAGCAGCCAGAGCGGGTTTGAGATCGTCGGAAGCCCCTCTAAGAACGTTTTGACCTGGTGGGTCGCCTCGTACACAACGGGGCTGAATTCAATGCCGGAGTGCTTCAGTAAGCGATCAATGCGATTTAGGCAATCGGTTTGATGGTAGTTGATACTGTTGTGGTACTGGTCGCACGCCTTGGAATTTACGTTGTTTGTGGCGAACGCCATGTAGTTACGATCACTGTCCGTTGTAGCGTTGAGCCGACGGGTGCGCTGGAAGCGTTTTCCGGCCCAATCGAACATGAGTAACCCAGTCTCGGCCACTGGCAAGCTGACGGAGTCCTGCGCTAACGAGCACAGCATCGTCACCCTTTTGAGGCTGATCGCGAGCTCCTGCTCCTTGGAAAAGTACAGGTCGTATTTCAAGGCGTCGAAGATATGGCTACCGTTTCTAGAGACTCGGCTCAGCACCAGCCCAATGTACAGGTCGGCATTGAATTCGACTGGGGCTATGTCGTAATGCTTTTCGACGTCTGTAAGGAATGAAAGCTTAAGCCTCAAATCCAGCAGCGCCTGGATCGCATAGTGGGGATTGAGTGAGTGCTCAGTAACGATGCCACGTACCTGGCCTAATATGGGCGACTGATTGCTCAAATAGAGAAAGCCAAACACGCCCTTTCTACCGCTGAATTTGCAGTAGTGCACCCCGGTGGAGGCCGAGAGGCCGAGCTTTTTGCGAATGAAGTCCTTGATGGTTGAGTCGACCCGCTGGAAGTATTCTTCGGGTTTTTCGCCAGGGTTTCTGGTGACCTCCACAACGGCAGCCTGAATGTGCCCTACCCCTTCGCCGGGATTCGACAAGCGATCCAGAATACCTTCCAAGTCACCGGGCAGCTTCAGCATGTTCGTGCGGGCCTTGGCCGCTGCTCCTGTTTCCAATACGTTGAAGAGGGTCATTGCGCGTTCCTTAGCAGCTGTACCAAAGTGGGGTTGATCATCAGGCGGTCATCCACACTGTGGATGCGGGTCGTATCCGTGAGAGGGACGTACTTGGCGATCATCTTGAATGCGTTGAGGAAGTGGATCGACTCACCGAAATTAAATTCGCGCTCGGCATTGAGATCGTTGTCGTCCGGTTGTGTGTTCACGTAGAGGAAGCGCGGTTTCAGTTTCAGGCAACCGCACAGCTCATACATGTCCTGGCGTTTCTTCTCCGCCCGGCGAAGGGTTTTGAGGGACAGCTCTTGATTATCCAGGCTGCCCGACCAACGCTTCACGTCAATGCAGATGATAGTGTCTCCATCTCGTATGTAGGTGTCGTAGCGCTCATACACCGCTGCACCTAGGAGATCGATCAACTCATCGAGACTCAGTGGCGTGATACCAAGCGCGGAGAGCACCTGCGAAAAAATGAATTCCCCCACGTTCCCTTTCAGCAGTGGAATGAGCGCAGGATTTGGCAGGTGCACGTCTATCCCGTCAATGGCCATGTTGCAGGCCAAGTTTATGATGCCTGGCGCCGAGTCATGGACTTTGCCATCCGTCCGCACGTAATCCGGTACAAGCCATTTGCCCGGCTGATAGACAGAGTACCCATGCAGCAGGTCGCTGAGGTGATGGAAGCTCTCCGAGGTCGTGCAAACGGTAACCTCATCTGTAATTTCCCTTGGCAGGTAGAAGGCACTGATGACCTCCTGGTAGTAACTGGAGGTCTTTACCAATGGGGATGCCAGCAGCTTGCGTACGTATTTTTCCGGAGCAGTGATGCTCTCCGGCGATCGGAGCAGCTCGTTGAGCGCCATGGCATCCCGATTACCCTCACGCGCACTTCTGAGAATCTTGTTTCGGAATGCTCCGCTGAAGAAATTTTCGATGTCGCTGGCGCAGGCAGCCACAGTGGTGGTGAACTCCTCACGCGCTGCCTCATTCGCGAAGCATCTGCGTTCTGCTTGTTTCAGGCAGAACCGCATGAGTCTGTGATTGAGCAGCGAAAGGCTGTTGATGAGTAGATCGTTACCTTCTCTGCGAAGTCGGCTATAGCGCACCACCAGGTCGTCGATTACGTCACTTGGCAGAAAAATTTCGGTGTGGAGATGGGTGTCCCGCCGTTCCACGCGTCCCACGGCCTGGATGATGGCTTTCAGCACTGCCAGGTCATGTTCCTGGTTCAAGATGCGGCGGTTCTTGGGCTGCATCAGGTTTGAGTCGAACTGAGACAAGCGAACCCCCTCACTCTCCCCGGATGAGATGTGTTTGAGCAAGAGAATATGGTTTTTGACGGTGTTGAGACCGGTGTCTTTCTCACGAATCGCGCTGTAGAAGGGAGTATTGACCAGCACCAGTCGGTCAAAGTCTTGTTGGAAGTTGTCCTCGGCCCTCTCAACGAACAGGTTGAGTCCGGTACCGGCGCTTCCGTAGGCGGAGATCAAGCAGATGCGGGTATCGGCATCCACCTTGAGGTAATCATCAATGTCGACCTCTCTTGCCAGCTGAGAGTTGAAGAGAATGACCCTGATCTTGGTTTTGCCCTCAAAGGGATTCAATTCGAAGATCTTGTCGAGGTACAGGCGCCGCATGCCCCTCAAGCGTCCATCAATACCTTGCGCAAACAACGCTCTGAAGAGATCGGCAAACCGATTGTTCAAAGAGAGAACGAAGGTGTTCTTCCCGTCCCAAGCGGCCATGAGCATCGCCTCGATCTGCCGGCGGTACGCAGACATCCGATACTTGTTCTCTTGGAAACCAGGCGGAAGGAGCGACTTTGACCAGAAGCTGTAGGCACTCTTGAAGGCGGGGTCGCTGCGCAAGCCGCTGATGTCGTCGGTGGATGTCTTATGGAAAGGCCTGACTTCCATTGTCCTAGCTTTGGAGCGTGCAGCCCGTAGATCTGCCATTGCGCCCACGTCAACTGCGCAACGCTGAACCACGCGGACGTCAAGGCTTGTGGGTGAGGCTTCCCCGTAACGGGTGAGCATTTTCCTGGAGAAGTTTCCGGAGTAGGAGTTTTGGAAGCCAGTCGTGGCGCTGAGGCACATTGCGCTGTTCTGGGTTCCGTGCAGGATGCGAAGTAGCTTGACCTCGGGTAGTTCCAGAATCAAGTCAAGGTGGAAATCAACGAATACCCGGTTCTTCACCACCTCCCCGCCAAAGGGGATCGTATCTACCTTGACCAGTGAAAACACAATTTTCGGAGCGAAAAAGGTGAAAAATGCATCGACGAAAATTTCCGCATCCTTGGCACGGTCGAACACAGAGGCTACGTACGAACGATGCTGGCGAGACTTCTTGATGAACTCAGACAGTGGCGCGTTCTGACTGGCGTTCTCGCCAAGCTCCAAGAGCTGCCGCAACGGGCTCTGTTGAGGAATTGTGGAGCATGCGTACAGAGCGCACAGCATAACCTGCAGGAAATCATGCAGGGTTGGGTCTGTGGATGGAGCGCCGTCATCGAAGGACAGACGGATCTCACTTTTCCCGCAGACAGATCGCATCCGAATTCGCTTCAGGGCTTCCTCGTTGTAGAAGCGCCTGGGTGTCAGGCTGAAGATGTTCCGTGACAGCGCCAAGATCTGTTCTACGTCGCGGTTATTGATCGTGATATGGCCGACATTCCCTGAACACATCTGCAAGATGGCGTCGAGGCTTACGCTCGTTTCGCAATCTTCTTCGTAGTGTCGGCGTAGGTTTTTCATCAGCTCCACCGCTTCGTCGAACGCGATGGGCTCCTCATCATCAGGGCCATACTCAGCCGAGATCATCTCCATCAGGCGGTGCAGACCGGCAATGACATGAGGTGGCTTGACGTTTTCGCTGACCAGCTTTTTCTTGCTCTCTTCAAAAATTCGGTCGTAGCTGTCGTGCTCTTCGTCGACGACGAGGTTGAAGGTGATCCCATGTGCTTGGAAATAGTTGGATTCGTCAGAGACGAAGAAATTTTCTTTCAGGTAGGTAACTTGTTCATCATGGGAGAGGCTGCATGCAGCTCCGATAGGGGCGATACTCTCCTCTTCAGCATCCGTTGGCGGACGCTTGGCTCCCAAAATTTCTTCAAAGCTCAGCTTCTTGAGGTTCGGCTCACGCTTCCTGTCGAGATACACAATGTATGCGCGCTTCAGAAATCGGGCAGTGGTGGCAATGAAGATGGTTGGCCCCACCTTGGCTCGTTCGAAAGGTAAAACATGATCGATGACTTGGATTTTTGACCGTTCTCGATCATCGCTGGCGCTCTGAAAGCGCTGCTGGGTGGACACGAACTCAAAATCGACTTTCTCACGAATCACGGCCTTGGCCAAATCCTGTAACGCATGGAGCAGGCGTTGTTTTGCGGCATCAATCCGACGTGCGAGCTCCGCTTCGAGCAGGTAGTCGGTACTCCCCAGCTTCAGATAGCGTGCCTGTTCAGCCTGCGTTGCTCTGAGTCCACTGATTGCGTTTCCCAACTCGCTGACCGATTCACGGTAATAGTCGGAGTTGAGAGCCTTAGTCCAAGCGACGTACAGGTCTTCATTGCGCGCCTTCGATACCCAACCGACGAAACTCAGATCGGACAAGTCCTGCTCGGCCAGGAAGCTCAGAATGCTAACGCCCCGCTCAGCGGCCTTCTCCTGGGTGACCTTGGAAACGTCTATCTGCGCTTTGTGCGGAGTGATGAAGAATAGGTTGCGGTGGCCACCAAGTTCACTACGTATTGCTGAGTGTTCGACGAACTGATCGAACACGTTGTACGACTTACCGAAACCAGTGCCATCGTTGGCAAAACTTACTGATGGGTTAGGTTTGCCATTCCCGTTGAAGAACGGCGCCAGCCGCGCCCGATGTGAGTTGATCTCGTCGCTGAGCGCAGCACAGATGCTACCGTCCTTACTGTTCATTGGCGTCCTTAGCATGATGGCAACTTAGTGCATGTCAAGTCAGTTGAGGTTGCTTCCAAACAGACTTGTTTGCAAGTGGGATCATGGGGCGTATGTCGATGCTTTTGATAAGTGAAAGGCTTATAAGAGACTTGGATCACCAGCTTTTCGGGCTGTCAGCACGAGCAAATATACCTGCTAGCGTCTCTGCGAATGCCTTACCCCAAAATCTTGGCTTCTAAAAGGGCTTGTGATGGATCGAATGGTCAGGCTTTTCTGTGCCCTGGTCTGGTGTCTGGCTGAGGCGCCATTGCCACACGACTCCTCTTCCAACTTGATTTGCAATTGCTTTAAGTCCTTTTCAAGGCGGATGCGAAAGCACGAATAAATAGAGGAGCATTCGTAGGTAGAGGTTTGCCGGGACGTAAGACCTAAAAGGCTGGCGGATAGAACACTGCTGGATGCACGGGGCCGTTCATGCGCCCAACTCCAAGATCATGCAGACACTTGAGTCAGGGTTCACGGTTAAGGATTTTTTTACCTGCCTCATTACCTTCCCACCTGTATCTAACTCCTTGAGCGGGTCTCAGAACTCACGGACGAATGACCGACGGTCTTACTAGCCGGAGAACCGCTAGTGTAGTAGCTTTGGGCTACTACAATTCGCCATCTAAACTGCTCCGTTTGCACCTTGGAATGACTCCTCCCGATGAGGTGTTGCTCGGCGAGTTTCCCCCACCTAGTCTGATATGGATATCAAATGCCAAATCTGATTTGCACCGAAGTCGTCGATCAGTCACTCATTGAGCAGTTTTCTGCCGATGGGATCGGTTTTCCAGACCAAACCATGCTCAATCCCGAAACAGGTGAACTCGACGCCTCCGTGTTGGAAAGGATGATCGGCATGTCTAGGGCTCTTCGCCGACTTGAACAGGCGAAAGTGAGGCCCGGTTTTCGAGTGATGGACTTCCAGAAGACTTCTATAGGTCGTTTGAAGCTTCTACTTAAGGATCTGTTCAACACCCACCAGCGCTTGCTCAAAAAATCAGAAAAAAAAGCTGGTGGCTACCGCAGCTGGGAACGAGTCGTTTTGAACGACATAGACCCGACATGGCATGAAATCAAAGGCGAAGTTGCCCAACGTTTCGCTGAGCTTACGCAGGAAGATCAGGACGCTTTGAGCGCAATGCTTGAAAAACGGCTTGATTGGGTTGATAGCGTGAAAAACATGGAGCCCGAACTCAAGGACTTTATTAAAAATCGCAAGTTCGTCATTCAGCTGGGAGGGATGGTGGGCGTCCTGCTAGATCAATTGGCGGGCTGGGAGGGAGTCGACAATGACAGGCGGCGGGCTTTGGCAAATGGTGTGTACGCCATGGCCACTCCCTTCGGCAACGAGCTTCTGGGCATTTTCCTGACGCGCCAACCGGAGCTGGTTGAGTATTATTCGACAATGTTGGAGGACGAGAGGAAAGCTAGACAAATTCGCGCGACGGACTCGGTAGATCAGGCATGTCAGATACCGACATCCGTCGCGCCACAGTCAGTAGTAGATTCTCCTGCCGCCCCCTATAGCCTGTATGACCTCTATGCAGAATTGTTTAACTTAGCTGAGAAGGCAAAAACGGATTCAGGCAACCTCCGCTATGCCGAGCAAATCGAGGCGCTGATCTCCTCAAACCTTCCTCGTTTGAAAGAGGAATACTCACTCAGCGATGATGCGGTTCGCAAAATACTTGAAGAGTGCGTCGACGTCCTGATCAAGGTTGGCCGTACTCTGTCACTGCAGAATTTTGATGACGAAGAGTTTCTCTTGGCCTTCAAAACGGCCTGGCTGGAATTTCTCAACAAACGGTTGCAGCAGGAGGTGCCGGAAACCTTCTTAGATGATCTGACCGGCGAGCGTGAAGTACAATCGATCGAAATCAAAACCCTTCTTGAGCAAGCACAAGCGCGCTGTGATCAAATCGATAACGATCTCGCGAACTTCAACGCAAGATTCAGGATTGCCAACTTTCGTGAAAAAGCCGAACTACGGATCAGCATTACCGAAGCTGAAGAATCCCGCGTCAAAAGCAATCGGCTGCATCAACAGGTGGAGCAGCAAGGCTGCGACCTATTACTGCCTTCCGGCTATCAGCTCGACACACTTTCAGTAGACGGCCATGAAGTCGAGCTGACACCGAGGGCTTATCATCCCTCAGCCAAGGTTGCCATTACCGCTTGGTTAAGAACATCTTCTGATGTTCTGGCCACCTCGCCGCCTTCCGAGGAGCTGGATGCACACAATAAAACCCTCGCTAGTGATATGTCCGCGATCACTGCGTATAGATTTGATGCGCGTGGATCTGATACTAGCGACGAAGAGTCGGTGGTCTCTGACGAGGCAAAAAAGGTGGCCGGCACCCAGCCTGATCCAGGGCCGGTTCTTCTCCCTGAAGCTGCAATCAAAGTAGCGCTTCAGCCTGCTCTTATCACTGTTGATCTAGCCGAAGAGCAAAACACTACTTCTGTTCTGGGTGTCGAGACTCTAGCTGATGAGTTAGTCATACAAGAAACGGCGGAAGATCAAGTCAACGTATCTCGATTCCTCAACACGCCGAAAGAAGCCCGCGAACGGTTGGAGCATTGTCAGCAGACGATGAATGTCGTTCCCGCGATTGCCGTAGAAAACATCGCATTGCTTTGGTTGAAACGCGGGCAGCTTCCACTAGCCAGCAAGACGCTGGAAATTGCAGGCCGAATGGGCCTTGGGGGCGAGCTGTTGTCGCTGCCACTGGTTCAGGCGGCATACCATGGCATGCACGTTTGGCGTGGTGACTCTGCGACCGTAACCCGGGTTCAGCAGAACCTGCATCAATTGTCCTCGGAGATCATTGAAAGCTGGATTTATCGACGTCCAGGCGGACGTGTTGTTCCCTACCTGGTGTTCGCCGCCACACTTCAACCTACGTTGTTCTTCGGAATGATGACCAACGCGCCACGCTTGCTCGCCTCTGTCCTCGGCAACTTCGATGGCCCGGTCTCCCGGTTGATCGAAGAAGTGATCAGTTTCTCCAGCCACAATACTCGACTGGATGTAGACACTCTGCGTGAGCAACCCACAAGCAACGACAAAGAAGCACGCGACAAACTTGCCGCCCGTCTTGTTGAGTGGCAAGACCGCATCCTGAACAAGCAGACCGGCTGGGCTCCTGCTCGCAAAGCGATGAAAGAATGCTTGGCACGCGAAGACTTTGACCTCACCTACGAGAGCATCATCAAAGACGATGCTTCGCGGATAGATGAGGTGCGTGCGTTTGCCGATTTGTATCGAGACAAGGATGAGCAGTCTCGGCTGATGACGGCTGAAATTCACAGGATGATGAACGAAAGTACCTCCGCTCCTCAGATCGAAGGCAATGCTAAAAATTGGTTCCTACGGTCAATCGACGAGATCGTAGACGTAGCCGATCGGTGGGTCGAAGGCCACAGCCTACTGGGTCAACGCACAAGCGAAATCAGTAAGTTCGCCCCCCGTTTCCTCACCATGCTCACGGCAGCTTCCGTGCACCTAGAGCAGCGACTCCAGAACACCGAAGATCCAGAACAGCTAGCTGGCTTACTGCTCGCCATCAGTGTGCTCCAACGCATCAACAAAGTGGCCGAGCGGCATGAGGAAACGATTTGGGAGATTTCCCGAATTAATGGCTGGCTTCAGTGGCCTTCAGAATGGCTCGCCACATCATCAGACGATGATCCTCATCATCAATTGGCCCTCCTAACGAACCAGCTTGAAAAGGGTATGAGCGACCTGGAGCTTGCCGACCAAGCGCTGGAACGCAATAACTTCCGTCACGCGCTGCTTCTGACCCTCAACCATGAAGATGTCTCCAAGGTGTCGATGGCGGAGAACATCGAGGCGATCAAGCGCTTGTTCTTGGAAGAAATTCGCCAATGCAACCTGCGAAGCGACCAGATAAGGGGGCTGCTGGATAACGCGAACATTGCCTCGCTGATCGATGATGAACGACATTACCAACTGCGTGGCGAGCTTGAGCACCTTCAGGATCAGCTCAAAAGCCTCAAGGCGCTGGATGATATAGGTGAGATCTACCACAGCTTGGATGCTCTTGAATCGAGTATCGTAACCAAGTTCACGACCAAGAAGCAGGAGCTTGAAGCATCACTGGATGCACTGGTCAATCAAGCTTTGGTTGATCGCGGGGTGGATTGGGTACCCGCTACGTGGATGGAGCAGATCCGTTCGGCGCTCAATACACATGACACGACTGTCGCTGAGGAAATGCTTGAACATCTCAAACATTCGCTGGACAAAGGCGAGACACTGCAAAACGATACCGAATCCGGCACTGAACTGCTCAAGCGCTTTCTTCTGCTTGAACCTCAGCTTCATACAATACTGAGTCAGAACCGCAATCCTCGTGAAGTGATCCGCCATCTTTCTAGCGCAAGCTTGAACGGTTTGTCTTTGGACACCTTGCCTACCTACTTCAAACTGGCCATCGAGGATTTGATCAGCCTGCGCCGCCGCGTTAAGTCATTGGACAAGGCGACCTACGAAGAGCTGGTGCGCATTCTGTTCGCCCTAGGGCTTGAGGCAGTGCCCCCTATATTCAGTAATGTGACTTCACAGCGCACAGCCTTCTCGTCAAGAAGCCATATTTCCCACCTTACCCTGAACGTGAAACGGCGTGACACGGGACGAGGGATCGTGTTCTTCAGCCAAAAATCAGAAGAGCAGGCCATCAACGTATTGATTGCCAACGGCGAATGGACGCTCACTGAGCTTCGCACATTGCTGACCGAGCAGACCCAGTTTCTGCATGACCGGACGGTGCTGATATCTGCGAAAGAGCTTTCGAACGATGAACGCAATGAGTTGGCAAAGTTCTCAAAACAGCTCAAGCATGCGCTGCTCCATGTCGATCCCGTCCTCATGACAATGCTGGCTGGTCTCGCTGTTTCGGATCACCAACGGCTGAAGACCTTCTTGCAACTGAGCTTGCCATGGACGTTCAGCAATCCGTACACCGGCAACCAGATGCAGCCGGCGCCGCCGGAGATGCGCTATGGACGCCAAAACGACATTAAGTCGCTGACTACCATGCGTAACGGCGCAGCTATGATTTTTGGTGGCCGGCAGCTGGGTAAAACGACATTGCTCAAAGAAACACAGCGGTGGTTCCACAACCCTGAGCAACGCCACCATGCCTTCTTGTACCAAATGGATGGAGACCTGGATCGCGCTAACCTCTCTGGCAATGAGCTGGAAAAACACCGGAATCGGGTTTGGCAGATGATTCACCACGCTGCTGTCACAAGCGGCTTGGTCAAAAACTCGTACCCCTCAGACGCTGACGGGATGGTCGATGAGCTACGAGACTATTTCTCCAAAGACAACCCAGACGCGCTCATGGTTTGCCTCGACGAAATCGATCCCATTCTGGGACTCGATGCTGCAAACGGCTTCCGCATTTTCCGTGAGCTCAGTGGCTTGGTGAATAACAGCAATGGTCGTTTTAAGGTCGTAATTGCAGGTCTGGAAAACGTACGCCGATTCGCTGACGCCGCGAACTATCCACTGCATCAGCTCGGCAGCGCAATCCAGGTCTCAATCATGAGCCCGGCAGAGGCGCTTCAGCTCATTCGCGAGCCACTGGGGCATTTGGGTTATGAGTTCGAATCGCCCTTGCTTATGAACAGGATTCTCGTCGAGACAAATCGCCATCCCGGCCTGATTCACATTGTCTGCCATGAACTGATCCAGACCCTCAACGCGCGTCACAACCGGCGCGTGGGTTCGGTCACCATCACCGCTGAAGACATTGAACAGATCCGAAAGGATCCGAACATTCGTCAGCTCATCTGTGATCGCTTTGACATCACGCTGAACCTCGACCTGCGTTACAAGCTGATTGCCTACAGCTTGATCTCGCAAAGCACCAGTAGCTTTTCTCCAAGCCGCGCGAAACTGATTGTCCAGGAATGGGCTCCGCATATCTTCGAGCCGATGACCGATGCGCAGTTTGAAGCGTTCCTCGATGAGTTGTGCGGCCTCGGCGTACTTCAATACATGCGACGCATCGAGGGCGGTAAGGAATACGCACTGCGCAACGCCAACATCTTGAACTTGGTTGGTGGCCAACAAAACATTGAAGACAAACTGTTGGCTGCGGTGGATGCGATCAATGAGAACGACCCGTTGTCCGCACACGCCTACCCGGTTAACGCACCGCGCCCTTCCCCGCTCACATTGCGAGACGAGAAATTGCTTATTAGCGAAGAAGTGCGTGAAAAGCCTACGTTTGGCGCCATTGAGGCGCGGTCATCGAACTACTCCGTAGGCATCATTACAGGGTCTGAGGCCTTGGGGCTGGATCCTCAGTGGATGCTTGAGTCTCTCCTGGCGATTGGGGAAGAAGAGCCTGCCCTGACCACCAACCAGTACTCGGGCCGCTACGTGCCGGCTCACAAAAGAGATACCGATCTTGGCTCCGCCAGTGAGTTCAAGAAATTGCTGGTCGACAGTGTCATTGGTGTCCAGTCGCTTCGCAAAAACATCATGTTCTTCGTTGAGATCACAGGTGAACAACCGATCAGTACGACGCTGGATCTACTCGACGTTGCGCATGAAGCACGACTGAACACCAACGCCAAACGCAACCGAGTTCGGGTCATCTTCCTCATGTCGCCGCGTGCCCTGTGGCAGTGGGAGTCGAACCCACAGCTCACCCAAGGTCGAGAAACCATGCAGCCCTTCATCGCCCTGGACGTCTGGAAAAAGACCGCACTGGCTCATCTGCTGAATAGGCTCAACCTGGAAAACACCTCCACATCGACCAACACCTTGGAAAGCTATAGCCAGGGGTGGTATTTCTCCTTGGACAGGTTGTTGGCTGCCAAGAATAAGAAATCCGAAGTGGTCAAGGTGAGCGGCTTCGGTGCGGCCTACACTTCAGTGCTTCAAGCCAAGCCTAAGAGCATGGAAGAGTTTCTCGGCAAGACTGGGTTGACCGCTGTGAGTTGGGGGCGCCAAGTACTGAGTGCGCTCTGCGAGCAGGAGCGCTTTGATGAAGAAGATATTGAGCTGCAACTCATGGATGATTTTGGGGATGTCGACCCACAGCAGGCGCTTCGTTGGCTGACCCGCCTACGCTTGATCGTTCCTTGCAGAGCAGGGAAGAAAAGCTCGTATCGCGTTTCTGAAAGTATTAAAGCTGCCCTGCTCAGTAAGGCGTCCCAAGAGACCAAGGCCTGATCATGTCCCAGCAAACAACAAGCCAGTTAAGCTGGATGCGCGTGATGCAAGATGCGTGGGGTGCAGTTCCCGCTAGCGAACTGCTTCACCCCAACTCAGCAGCGTGGTCATCGATCAACTTGACCGCTCCGGATGCAGCCGAATGCGCGAGTTTTGCGGTGGCGGGACGGGCCCTGAAGTACGGTCAGTCAGTGGCGATTGCACTGCCTTTGATGGGCGGGGAAGGCATTACTCGAATGATGGTATATCTGCAACGAATCCGGCTGGACTCACTGCAGGGCGGGATACGTTCGCCATGGCTAAACCCGAGCAAAATGGAGCAGTGTCCGGATATCGTATTCATCTCCCGCCCACGTAATGGCTTCCATGATCTTTCGCGTGTGAAGGCCTTGCGTGCTCGTGTGCTGCGAGCATCTGACCTCAAACGCAACAAAACGTCCGCCTCCCAAACGCTTGTTGTGGATGGCTCCTCGGACGTGATGGAGCTGGTTGAAGCGATCAGCAGGGCAAGCAAGCCTTTCGTTCTGGTCATAGATGGTACGCTTGGAGGAAATGAAAACTTCGCTGCCGTGGACAGCGCACTGTCAGAGAGCTTTCCTGAGGTGCCTAGAATCACGTTGCTCTCGCTGGGTGATAGCGAATCTCTGGACAGGATCCGCTCAAACGGAACTCGGAGCCATTTATGGGTGATGCGACTCGGCGATATAGTTGCACTGACTTCACCTGAAGGATCCGACTCTCCGTTCAAGCTAACGGTAATCCAGGATCGCAGGGCCAATCTTGAGCTGGGACTGATCGCTGACCGCTTCTTCGGTTTACGACGCGAACTGGATCGAAGAGATTTCGTGCTGAGGGAACGCTTGGCAATCATTGGCAAGGTCTTTCGCAGCCTCAACGAATTGTCTCTCCCCCTTCCCTATCTGGAGACGACATTACAGGCAGCGACACGCCCGGGTCTTTTCCCTATTCGTTGCCTTGAACGATGGTTGCAAATTGCCGACAAAGGAAGCTGTTTGTTCGGTGAGTCAGATGTGGCTTCGCGTAATTTGATCCAGCAGTTGAGGGACTGGCATCAATTACTCATGCAATCCATAACTGGCAAAGCGGGATGGCTGCTCAAACACCTTAAGGACTCATGCACGAACAAAACTGATACGTTGGTACTGTGTGGCAGCCCCTATGAAGTAGCAGCCCTGGAGCACTGGTTCGACAATGAGCTAACCGAAGGTTGGAACGAGACCATTCAAATCACTGCAATGGATGGCGTGAAAGCCTATCGACAGTTCTCTGGGGTAGTCGACGAAGTCGTCATTGTGGGAATGCTTTGGCCTAATCGGCAGCACTGGTTAGCAACGCCATGTCGCCGTCTTACTATTCCAGCCTACGAATACGAAAAGCCCTTCGTAGAGCGCATGCTCCATTTATGGTGGTCTAAGCATGGTGTTCAAAGTCGTGTCGATGGCGACAAGCTGACTCACTGGCAGCTCTGCTGGAATGATCGTCGATGCGACGATGTCGATACACTTCTGTCGTCCTTAGCTCTGGAAACGTTCACCCATCCTGATTGCAGTCTGTATCCGGCGAAAGAACGTGTTGTCTCTATTCCGTTGGCAGCGGAGTTCAATAATTGGCTGGATCTGCTGATGGAGCAGCCCGCAGAACCTATGGCCTCCGTGCAAAGCGGCGAGGCCTTAGTTCAGGATCTTGTCTGGATCTGCCTCGAAGAGGCGAAGGCAGAGTTGCCTTGGAGCAAGACCCGTCCGGTGCTCGTGCTGCGAGAGGAAGAAATTCACCCGACGCCTGCCGATGAGCTGACTGCAGGTGATCAGATCATCCTGCTCCGGCACACCGATGAGCGTATCGCGACTCAAGAAAAGCTCTTCGAGATGGTGGCTCTTTCAGAAGGCATGCAGCAGTTCCTCAGAGCCGCCAACCGCTGGAGAGCAATGGTCGATACCGTCTCCGCACATATGACAGTTGCCCAGGTGCAAACCCAGTTGCGCAAGGAAAAGGTGAGTGTGTGCGATGCAACGGTGGGCAACTGGTATCGTCACAAAGTATATGGCCCCCGTGACCGAGCGGCGGTCACCGTGTTTGCCCGCCTTTCCGGTTCCAAAAATCCCGAGAGAGCGGCACTCTATGTAGCCAATGCCATCGAGCAGGTACGAATCGCTCATCAGCAGATTGGCAATCAGCTTCGCAAAGCCATTCTGGAAAGAGCAGCAGGTGCTACCACCGTCGAGATCGGGCAGTTGACGCTAGACGGTTGGGCCTTCGACGACATGATCGAAATATCGGTAGTGAACTCGATCCGGATGACCCCTAAGCAGGTAGTCTCGCCGAAAGAGGAAGGCTTGATCGACATAGCAAATGGGGTTGCGGACACACATCCTGGGCGTATTCACATGACCAACCCGGCTCTCAAGTCCCTGCGCGACTCGGTTTACCGTGATCATGGGAAATTCCGGGCTTGCCTGTCACTGATGGCCACAAAGCTCTACGACCACTACAGTGAGAAAACGGGTCGACTTCATGATGTGCTTGAGCATTTTAAGCTGGAGAGCATCGACTTCGAACCCAAAATGTCCCCAGTGACGATGGGTATGTACGCGGACAACCGCAAGTACAAGGGTAAGCCCGCGAACATGAACAGACACTTCTGCCTTGGGAACGCCCGCGATCCGTCGCGCACATTGCGTATTCACTTCGATTGGGACGCAGATGACAAGTTACTCGTCATCCATCACGCCGGCAAACATCTGGAAACCACACAATCTTAAGGACGAACGATGGCTCTCAACTACCGAGAGGAAATGGGCCTGACGGCTGCATTTCTTGACGAGATGCGCCTGCGACTTAGTGACAAGGACGCAGATGTATTGCCAGAAGACGGCAAACTGTATGACGGTATCGAACCCAACCGCACCAGCCTGGTTGGCTGCCTGGGCGCAGCGCCCGATGCCGCCTACACAGGCCCACAACCCCCTAACTCGATCGGCATCGTGCTCTTGGTCTCTCCCGATGAGGAAGGTTGCATCAAATGTGAGCTAAGTGGTCAATTCGATGTCGTGCATCGCTACATTCCTGATTTACCCACCGTGAAAGAAAATCTGGTGCTTGATGCCGGCTCGCCGAAAAGGGGCCAAACCCTGCCCTTAGCATTCAAGCGCTACACAGTGTGTTTCTCATCAATCATGCTTGATCTTGCCCCCCATAAGCCCAACGAGTGGGTCTCAGGGAAAGCTGCGATCGAAGCTGTGCTGAAGGCAGAACAACAACGATGGATTAGCGACCCTAGGGTCATGCGGCGCTGTCACACGAATGCGAATGGCAACGCGAAATTCGGTTACAACTGGAGCGACACAGCTCTGGTCGATCAGACGAGCCTGAACCGCACCGTTCATGAGCAGATCGTCAGCGACCAAAATACGCTCCTCAACTATGCTATAAACCTGCGTGCACGCCTTCGCCCTACCCCATCAGCATTCGGTACGAGCGCCCAAGGCAGCTTCCTGCTAGAAGTATTTCTGGAAAACCAGACGACCACCGATCATGCCCGAATCTTTGGCGTCGACTCCCCATACTTGTTGGATGCCCGTCTGGTTACCAAACTTGTCGCCGGCGAGAACTATAAGGTGCCCCATCGCCTGCAGCCGGAAGAATATCGCTACCGCGACAATGACGGCCTTCCTGGCTACGGCATTAGCTGCGCGGTCGTTGAGGTAGAAAAAAAGGTGTTCATGACGGATGGGATGCCCACCTACGCTCAGCCCCGGGTTGATGCTCCATTGCCTGCCGAAGTGGGAATGGACTCAGCTCCGAGCTATGAAATGCTCGCACGCGATCCAATCCTGATTTGCGACAGCTTCCTGAAAACACAAGAGCGCTACCTCGATGAGTGGGCAATTCGTATCAGTACATTGGAATCAGCAGGGCTGATGGCGGATAAGGATATTGCTATTGCTGACCGCAATGCCTTTCAGGAGGAAACTACCCGGATCCGCGACGGTGTAGAGCTTCTGCGCAAACATGACGACCTGCGTCAATGCTTCCAGTGGATGAACGAAGCAATGGGCGCCGCCATCAAGATTCAGGGAAAAAGTTTTACCGGATGGCACCTATTCCAGCTCGGCTTTATTCTCTCGCAGATACGATCGATCTACGAGCGGCATGCCACCTCGGCTGAACTCCGAGGCAGCATGGAAACAGCAGACGTACTCTGGTTCGCCACGGGCGGCGGTAAAACTGAGGCATACCTCGGCATTATCAGCATGGCGTTGCTCTATGGCCGGCTTAATGGACGCGATTACGGCACGACTGCCTGGCTCAGATTTCCATTGCGGATGTTGTCCGTTCAGCAATTCCAACGGCTTTCCTTCGTGCTCGCCCAGACCAACATACTGCGTCATCGTGAGCGTCTTGGCGGATGGCCATTCACAATTGGCTATTACACCGGTGAAGGTACGCCAAACCGAGTTAGCAGCACCTATGGCGAAGATTTTCAGAAAGGCTTCTTGCCATCTTTCAGCAACGAACGCCTTCAGTCCTACCAGTTCATCTCTGATTGCCCTTATTGCGGCACGGCAGGTTCCATCAGTATTGCGACCGATATGGCTCGCGCACGCATCAAGCATGTCTGTAAAAACGCTGAATGCTGGTCAAACTGCGAAGCCGATATAGGAGAGCATGGACAGGGCATTCAGGGGGAGATTGGTATCTATGTCTCGGATGAAGAATGCTACCGGTATCTGCCTTCTGTACTGGTAGGCACGGTGGACAAACTCGCCGTCATAGGCCACAACCATCGTTTTGTGAACTTCTTTGGTGGGGCGCGTTACTTCTGCCCTGAACACGGCTTCTCTCAGAGATCAAAATGCGAACATCGTCGCATTGAGCAACGAAGCGAGAAATGGGAGGCCCTCGACTGCGGCAACAATACCCGCACTAGCGTTGTCAGAGTGGTGCCCACCTCCCCCATGAAAGACCCAGGTTTCTCACTGCTGGTTCAGGATGAGCTGCACTTGCTTCGCGAGTCTCTGGGCAACTTTGATGCTCATTACGAGACATTGCTCAGCACCCTGCAGATCAGTCATGGCGGTCGGGCGCCCAAAGTGCTCTCGGCAACAGCCACCATCAAGGATTTCGAAGACCATATCCATCATCTGTACCTGCGCAACGCCGTTCGTTTCCCTGCCCCAGGCGTCAACCAGGGAGAGTCGTTCTATGCCCGTAAAGCGAAAGATGACGAGACAGGCTCACAACTGATTCGTCGCTGGTTTGCGGGAATTCTCCCTATCGGTCGTGGTCGTGTCGCCATGAAAGCGGTGGCGGAAGCCAGTTCTCGCTTCCTGGATCAGGTAGATGACTGGCGAGGCAAGCTTGCAAATGGTGACGCACAACTGCTCAAAGCTATCGGCATAACCAATGGCCAGAGTCAGGATGCTCTTCGCTACATCGAGAAGAACCTGAACACCGACCTGGTGTATGCCAACAGCAAACGCAGCATCAACGAAATCATGCGTTACATGGAAGAGGTCAATAGCAAGACCAATGTGGAGCGTAAAGCTCGGTTGCTGGATGGCGAGACACGCCTGGACATGATCCTCGACGCAATTCGCCATGTCGAAACCAAGGATGCTGATGACACCTGCCGACACATCATTGCCACCAGCGTTGTGTCCCATGGTGTCGACATCGCGGAATTAAACTTCATGATCGTTGCAGGTTGGCCGAAATCGACGGCGGAATACATCCAGGCCTCCGCTCGAAGCGGGCGCGTTCATCCGGGCATCGTGCTGTGCGTGCTCTCATCGCATCAGCTATTTGAGTCTGGTGTTTTCATGAATTTTGGAGACTACCACACGTTCCTTGATCGTCTGGTTGACTCGGTGCCGATCAACAGATTCGCTCCCAACATCATCGACCGCACGCTGCCCGGGGTCATGTCGGCAATACTGCTCAATTGGGCCCCACAGCAAAGATGGGGAGGCGACCTGAGCCACAGAGTGACCGACCTCGTCACGCTACTGCGAAGCGACATGGGAAAGGCTGCCGCAGCAGAAATCAAAACTGTCGTGATCAATGCGCTGCGCATCCCGGCAGTGCTGAGCAATAAGTTCGACTCGCGAGTGATCGCCGGCTTTGACACCGCATTGATGACCCGTGTCGACAACGCGTTTTTTGAATTAGAGCGATGGCCGGGAAGCAAGAACGAACAGACTTTGAGCGAAGCACTGGGTGACATCTTCGGGTATGCCCCATTCCGCTCGTTTCGCGACATCGAAAACCAGATTGTGATCAAGCCAGTCAACAGCGCTGCTGATCAAGTATTCATGGCAATAGCCAGGTGAGGAAGGAAAAATGGACAAGGAATATGTGAGTCGCAGCCGCCTTTTCAGAGAAGCCTTCCTCCCTGGAGCCTATATGCGCCTTCGCAACCAAGCGTACGGTCGCGTTATGGGTATTCTCAACAATAGTGGGTCAGCGCTGGAAGGGGTTGATAAGCAACAGTTGCGCGAAGCTGTCCTGACATTTGTACATGACTGGGAAAGCGCCGGTGGCGAGGTCGACCCAACCTTTTTGACCGCCGCAGAAAAGAAGCGTCTGGAAATCCAATCCCCATCTGAAATTTTTGTCTCCCCTGCACCACTGATTCTCACCTGCAGGCGTTGCAAAGTGCTTGATTTTTACGACGCCCGCGAACCAGATGACCGGACGCTTTCCAAAATGCAGTCCCGGATCAGAGAGCACAATGGCAGGAGCTTCATTCCTTGCAAGCGCAGAAGTTGCTCAGGAGAAATGATCCAGCTTCCCTACGTTTCGGTACATCGGTGCGGTTACGCAAGCCCCGTCCACATCCCGCACCCCGCTCGTCGATCCACCAGCATCGGCTACAGAGATTCCGGTTCGTTCTTCCACTCATCGTTTTTTGATGTGGAAACTGGCGATAAGCTGTCGGGTTCATATCAGGACGAGTGCCCCGCGTGCAGTGCTTTGTTTGGTGCCGAAATCCAAAAGCGTGGAACTCCACTCACTAGCGGTGAGTCATTCTACGCCCAGAGTACCCAGTACATCGCGCTGAGCGAAGACAGAGGTAAGCTCATTGCCATCCTCTTGCAGTGCTTGCAAGGCTCAAACGAAAGCGCCGAGGGCATGGCCCAAGACGTTGCCGAAGGTGTAGCGCTCGCCTTGCTGAAAAAGATGTCTGGCCGTGAGCTGGAGCAAAAACTTTCCATGTTGCTCTCGGCAAATATTGGCGATGCAAATGAACAGGCCGCCCTGCGCATGCAGTTGGAGAGAAAAAGGCTCAGCATCACGAAATATGAGGGATTGGCCGAGGATGACGAAGATTTGGCCCAGATGCTTGACTCCACGCGAAAAGAGGTCGCCACCATCGAGGCAAAGCTCGCGACGTCAACCGGCTGTTTTAGTGCCGTACGCGATTTGATTCCAGAACTCAGCACCCTGATCGAACTGGTCAGCAATCGGCGCACGCTCGAAGCCGTTTTCTTGCCCCACGATGTCCAAGGCAGAACGATTGAGCAGGAGATCGAAGAAACCTCAGATATCGCGCAAAAGGACGTACTTACCGGTCAGTGGAAGAGTGTGCAGGAGCGCTATGGGGTCGATTCGATCACGCACATCCCTGACCTTCGAGTTGTCTTGGCCACTTTGGGGTACACACGGGAAAGAAGCGCCCCTTCGACCAACCCTGACGCTCCGCCTGTAATGCTCAACGCCTTTGCTGATCGCGTCGACGAGGGCATGAAAGGCAAAACGTCCATCTACGCAATGTCGGCGAAAACAGAGGCTTTATGGATCCGACTGGATCCTCGCAGGGTGCTTCGATGGTGTATCGATTCGGCATATCTCGAATCGCCTAATGAAGAGGTACTCAATGACAAAGCCCGCAGTCATGCGTACCTGCTGAGCCACTACCACGTCCTGGCTATGCATCCTGGCAGAGCAGCGAGGGAAATCCCGGCGCGCAATCCCGAAGATGGTGCCCCTTTCAACCTGCTGCATTCGATCAGCCATGCGCTCATGCTCACCGCGCGCCGCCATACGGGCTACGACTCCAAGAGCATTCAGGAGTACCTGATACCCATGGATTTGTCGGTCATCCTGTATGTATCGTCCGTTCAGAATTATACCGCCGGCGGGTTGCTGACGTTATTCCAGCACTATCTTCTGCCTTGGTTTGATGATGCCAGCATGTTCTCCTTCAACTGCGCGTTCGACCCCATATGCACGGATGTCGGCAACTCGTGCAGTGGCTGCGTGCAGATTGAGATAGGCTGTGAAACCTTCAACCAAGGATTGTCCCGAGCGTACATTCATGGCGGGCCGGCCAATCGAGAGTGCTCGTTGATTGTAAAAAAAGGCTTTTGGGATAGGTTGTAGCAGCCCCCTGAACAAGCCCAGTACATGAGAAACTGCCCCCCCCCCAACTATGGCAAATACTGCAGGTCTTATAGGCATTTTGTATTCTTTTTGGGCTCGGCGATACAAGGGGCGCGTGGCATGTGGCGAGCAGGAGTACAATCTTGCCCATCATTAGCAGGTGATCATAGTTCGCTGCCGAATGCAAAAGACCAAGTGTGCCGGTGTCTGTGGCAACGGTCGAGATACGCAACGGTCATACTGCTTGAATAGTTATAAAGGTGCATTACTAGTGAAGCAATTAAGTGTCTGGCAGCGACCAAGACACCTTCACCTAAAGTTAGCAGCAAGTAAGGCTCAAGATTTGGGGCTGCGCTTGTATGCGACCAAAGCTTCAAGCGCCTGAGCGACACTCATCCCCTGTCGCTCTTTATTGATAACAAAATCCGCGTCAAACGCAGCAGGATCAGTCTCCGTAAAGTCTGGATAACCCGCTTCGGCATGCTTTCGCGCGTTATCAATCACAGATTTCAGCCCCTCACGTTCAGCCAGTGACACCGCCTTTTTTCGATTCAACGGTGTTACTCCAGTCAAAGGATAGGCGCAGATCATAAACCAAGCCGGCGGCAGCATAAGTGCCGAAGATGGTAGACCGAAAGCAAGGCGTTCTGCTTGCTCACAGCGTCGCGCAAAGCGAAACAGAACCTCTATCCGATCCCGACATCAGTGTTTGAAAGCGAGGCTCTCAACCAGATGAACGACATCCTTGCGATCCTTTGCTTTCAACAAATGAAAGCACTGCAGCAGATGCGCCGTCTCATCGTCTTCGCAGTAGAAATACGGCACCGGCAAATTCAGGACAGCAGCAATCTGCTTCACGATGCTTTCACTTGGCTGATGAACCCCCTTCTCGTACTGATTCATCCTTGCCGACGCCGACGCTGGCTCAATCCCGGCATCTATTCCCAAGCGCTCTTGGGATATCCCTCTTACCTTGCGCGCCTCTTTCAAGCGCTTGCTGAACGTCGTCATTTCTCATCGCCGAAAGGCTAAGAGATTCTTAGATTCGTGTTGATGAGATACTAAGTATTCCTTAGTATTTGGCAGAAATATCCTTTTGCCATCACTCAAATGCAAGGACAGGGATCAAAATGAAGGAAATGCAGATCGTAGATGGGCGGCTCGACGAAAAATCACGTGGCTTTGGAGACGACATGATCAGCTACCACTACTGGAAAATTGACGGCAAGAAGCTCGAAACTCTGGAAATCCCGGATGTGCTGGATGCGCATGTGAAGGCGGGTGATCGAGTTCGAGCGACATCCCAGTACGGCAGAGACAAGGTCAGCAGAATCTGGGCCATCCAGGTTGAGGGAGAGCCTGTTCGTTCGGTTGTGAATATTCCCTTTATTGCATTGTCGTTAGCGCGTTTGAGTCTCGCCCCCCTGATGGTCGGCATTTTTACTCTCTTCGTAGCGCATTTGCTCTGGGAAAACAGTGCAAACCGAGGGCATTTCCAAGGTTCGATTTACCAGCTGTCGTGGATCGCATTGAATCTGTTCTTCAGCTACAAGTTCATGATCAAACCTATGCTGATTATCCAGCGTGGCATCAAGGCGTTTGGCAAGTATTGCGCAAAGACGTCAGTGTCAACCTCGACGGGTAGCTAAAACCGAGCAGATGCAAATGCCCCTCAGAGAGCCAGAAATGAAGTATATCGAGCTGATCAAACAGCAAGCTGAATTCATATTTGGTAGCAAAGCGAAAGCCGAGGTAACCAATGACGTAGGCTTTCTCGCGGGTTCAGGAGATTTTCAGATTCGGGCTGAGTGGAGGCAGGTGTCCTGCTAGGCCCATCAGCGAACGCTTGGAGTGAGTACTTTGGTTATACCTCAGCGCATTATATTGCGCTAGAAGCCAAGAAATGAGGGGGCTTGGCGCATTATAATGCGCTGACCGCATACCCATCACCCTCTCAATGCCTCTAAAAATGACCAAGATTATTGGCCTGGTGGCTGAGGTTTTTCAAAGTCTGAAGCGAATGCTTTGATGGAGGTGCCTTTCATGGACTCTCAACAAAATCACGGCCAAGACGCAACGACGCCAGAACTGATCCGTCGCCTAGCTGAGCAGGTCTTTGGCAACAAAGCGAAAGCCGATCATTGGCTGAGCCAGCCGACAGTTGAAACCGGTGATTGCTCGCGGTTGCAACTGGCTCACAGTCAGATGGGATATGAAGTCGTGAAAGCAGAACTTGATAGGCTCAACCATGGGTTCGCCAGTTAATGCACTCCTTCGTCGAGGATCGACATGATCACGTTTGATCTCAACACAAACGACGCCGAGGCTTTGCTTCAACATGCGCAAACATTCGAACCGGATTCGGGCGATGCTCGTGAAGATCGGCGACTGCGCGAGGCACTGCTCGATCTGAGAGACGCCCTTTTATTGCACTTGAAGGAGCAGGTAGATGACAAAACCCGCTCTTAGCCTGACCATTTGTAAAAACTGCCTTTGCAATGAAGCCGTCAGCCAGAAGGCCAGGCGCCAATGACAGTGTCGGGTTCTTGCGCCCGGAATGATTGGGCGCTGACGCTTTAGAGTGTCTACGTGAAGGGCAGCATCTTGCAGGTAAAACGTCAGTACTGTTTTAAGCAGACCCGACGAAAGTTGCTCTTGTGAACGGACATTATCCCCACCTGTTGAAGGGGGTCATTCAGACGATTCCTGCAGAGCGATGGCCCAAGGATTTGCTTGAATGGAGACTGCAACTAGATCTGGCGGTGTGATGGTGAAGTACCGTCATTCTCTTTCAAGATGACGGGCATCTGAAGTGACTGCGTCCATGATGGATTGCAGTTCTTCAAGCAGTTCTGCGTAATGCCGCTTCAGGTAAGCGGAAATGGCTTCATCGCGAAGCAGGCGTGCCAAGTAGCCTTTTGCGACGACCAAGACCAGCATCGTTTCACCCAACGTGTCCTCAACTTGCTTGTAATCATGCTGCAGGTTTTCCATTTCACGCTCCATGCGAGCAATATCCACAGAGCTGACATCCGCCCCCTGTTTTTTCTTCTTCTCCACGAGCATCTCTGGGCGAGTAGCGGCCAACACCATCCGAGCATAATTTTGAGTAAAGCAGTTAGCCGAGATCATCATTTCCACAGTCTCGATCTGCCGAATGGGCTTCATCTGTCTAAGAGCGCGGAAAACGTCCTGAGCGACCATTCGAACCTTGAGCATCTCCACCACTTCAGGCGCGATGCCGTTGAGCAGGTTCTCTCTCTCATGGATTCGATCCACGTTGATCCCCAGCACTTGGGCAATGCGGGTGGCCTCAATTCCTTTCTTCAGGGCCGCAATAATCATCTTATGCTCTTGGATCGGTGTCAGCCGGTTGATCTGCCGGTTGTAGGTAAACCCTTCATCATCAGTAGAAATCAAGCACAGAGCTTCCGTACCACCTAATGTCTTCAGTGCCTCCAAGCGAAGATGCCCGTCCAAGAGCATATACATTGACACCCCACCACTCACCACTGGTTTGGGGTGCACGGCCAAGGGCTCGATTATTCCTAGTTCCTTGATCGAACTGAGAATGCTGGCGTATTTTTTACTACCCTGAATAATTTTTTCGATCTTGCGAGTAGGGAGAATCCGTTCAATTGGAATGGCAATGATGCGCTGCTCGAAAGCCTGTTTTATCTCGGCCATTATTGAGTCTCCCCGAATACCCGATCTGCCAATGGCTTAGGCATGTCCGAGATCTCCTCAGTGCGCAACAAAGTGACGAAGTACTCGTCTGATAGCAGCCGACGCATTGTCGTAACGATAATAAGCAGACGCTGCTCGCTGATATCCGCTTTTTTGATCATCACTCTTTGACGACGCACCTCCGCTTGATAAACGTTCAAAAGCTTTTGCGGAGTTGTCGGTTTATCACTGTGAGGCTGCTGCCCGTAACGCTTGCCCAACGCTTTACGCCTTTCAACCAGGCGTCGCACCTTCATAAGTTGCTCGCCCTTCAACACACCGGTCTCGTATGCCTCCATCATGGCATGCTGGACTTCTCCATCATCGGAGCGCGCAATTTCCGTCGCCATGGAGATTGAAACCCACCCCTTTTCTACGGCGGCGATCAACCGCTCCTCTCCTTGCCGCAGAAGCAGGAGAATTCCGTGTATGTAAGTCACATCCAGGCACGTTTTACTGGCAATCTGTTGAGGCGTATAGCCTCGATCAGAGAGGATTTGAATCGATAACAGCAGTTCTTTATTCGAGTGTTTGCGGCGGGCCAAATTCTCGACAAGACTGATGAGATAACGGTCAGTTTCGCTGGCGCTCACTACGATGCACGGAATCTTTTTCTCCCCCAAAGCTTGGTAGGCTTCAAAGCGACCCTGCCCACAAACGATTTCAAATGTCTCGGCGCCAATGGCGGTAGGGGTAACAGTGATTGGACGTTTTAAACCCAATGCAGAGATATTCTCCACCAACTTCGCAAAAATCTGGCGGTTACGCATTCTAGGGTTGAGCACGCGAATATCATCCAACGGAATGAGCCGAATCAATGATTCTTCTGCGACATGCATCAACGCTTTACGATGGTTTTGAATTGCCGTCATGCCACCCTCCGATGAGCAGACCGCCGAGACAGCTGCGCAAGGATATCCAATGAGTCGAACCTGTAGATTTCGAGATTGGACTGATTACTCTCGGCCAGACGCAATGAGGGTGCTTCCATTTCCACGGTCGGCAAGATGTAATAGTCCAGCGCGGCTTCTTCTTGCTCTTTCATACGCACGGCGACGGTGATGTCTGGATTCAGACCAACGTCGAATCGAATTTTCCAACGCTTATAGCCGGTGATCGATATTTGGCAGCGGCAGAGCACCAGCGATATAACTAATTCCTGGTTAACCAGCATAAGGTCTGTGTTGGGATCGATGATTACCTGCCCGCCCACCTCCGAGATTCTGTCTGTGGTTTTCCCCAGCAAGACCGGGTGCAAATGTCGAAGGCGCCTATTGGCTTCTATGTATTGATAGTCCCTTTCAGGCGTGTAACCGATCAATGAATAACACCGGAGCAAGCTCCCAAATCGGTGTTGATAGGCGCTACTGGACGGACACCCTTCTGACTCATCAATCACCAGTCCCGACAGATATCCCTTCTGTTCGTAGATAGCCTTGAGCACGCAAAGCATCTCATCATCAGGCATACGGTATGAGCGCGTCTGGATGACGGCTTGAGCGGCTTGAAAAAGGATCACACTGATAATTGGCCGGAAGACTCCGTTGGCCCTTATCCAATTTTCTGGACGATTGCGCTCACGCGTCTGCTTCAATTTGAAGGAGCTGTGGTTCCAAACGTTGTTTCCTATGTACTTTTCATTGATCAGTATCTGGTGAACGGTGCCGCGTGACCATGCTGAGCCCCGGTCGTTGACTACACCACTCGAATTGAGCCAGTCAGCGATTTCCCGTTCACTTCTACCCTCTTCTACAAACAGCTGGTAAACGCGTTGGACTATCGCGATTTCACTGGCAGGGCCAGGTATTAGAATGACCCGATCAGTTTGAATGCTTTTGTGCTCTCCAATACTCAGTTCATTTTTGGGCTGTCCACTTGCGTCCACCAATTGACGCCTAAGTCCAAATCCGGCGGGCCCACCCTGCCGAAAGCCCATTTCGATCAAACGTGATTGCCCGGCAAAGACCTTGACCGACAATTCTCGACTGTATTCTCCTGCCATCATGCGCTTGACGCTTTTGACGATATTCGACACTGGCGAGCCATCGTTGGTGAATTGCTCAGCGCAATATTGGACTGATACGCCAGCTTGGCGACATCTCACTTCATAACTTGCGCTGACATCAGGATCTTGGAATCGCCCCCACCGGCTTACGTCGTAGACCAACACCGTTGTGTATTGAGCAAGCCCGCTCTCCACGTCGGAAAATAACTGCTTGAGTGCATCCCGACCTTCCAGACGCAGGCCGCTTTTGCCGGCATCGGTATAAACCTTGGTGATCTCTAACCCATGCGTTACCGCGTATAGTCGGATGGTATCGAGCTGGTTTTCTGTTGAGTATTGCTGGTGCTCCGTGGACATGCGCACATACGCCGCAGCCAAGGCCATAGGCGAGTCAATGCCATCCGCACTCTCAATTAGCGTCCGCACGGGCGTTACCCTCGTCCTGATTTACGGCCGACCTGACTCGTCACATGCCGCGAACGGTCAACGCGTTTCTTCGAAATAGCCCTTAAGAAGGTAGAAGACCGAGGAGCGAAATATGTTCACTAAAACAGGCAATACTTTTCTGCCCCAAAAACAATATGCCGCTGAGATTGCCCTGGCCTTGCATAGAGAGCTTGGTGAAACTCATCAGGCGACAAAGACTTTGATGCGCTGGACGAATGCGGATGAGAGGACTGTGAAAAACTGGATGTCTGGGAGTAACGGCCCAAGGGGTGAACATTTGGTTGCCTTGGTTAAGCATTCCGATTTTGCTCTAGCAGCCTTCCTAAGCATGGCGAAAAGGCCTCACGCCCTGACTGCATCGCAGCTGCCTCAGCTTAGACAGAAACTCCAATCTGCAATAGATAGTATTGACTCGTGTGACTGCCGGGACGGACTTCCCTCACCTTAAGCAAATCACACTCTCTTTTTCATTTCCGACAATTCGATGTGATCGTAGCTGCACACCACGGCAAGACCAGGGTGAGTCAATCAACTGGGTATCCGGCACACCTGCACCTGGTACCCCATGGCAGTCAGCCTCTGTGAAAACTGTCGGAAGTTAACCTTAGAAAAAAATGGCATGTGCAAGACGTCATGGGGCTGCATGATGGCGAAAACAATGCGGTTACGTGGCTGGGTAGACGGATCAAAGACAAAGCGAAAGTCACCGTCCAGCGCAAGATGTGCATTCACCTGAACCGCAACGTCTGGAGAGTTAATCAACGCTTCGGCGGACACATAAGCTTGAGAAAACAGATGACTGAGTACGCTTGATGATGAGTACTTTTTCACATGGATGATGTGGTGATCTGGGGTAACCAAGTCACAGAATTCAAAGGGGCTTGAGGCCCCGTTCAGTCGCACCAGTTTCTGATCAAGCAGATGGAAATTGATGTTGTCTGCAATTCGCCTCAGGTAGGGCCCCTCAAGATCAGTGTGATAGGGAGGGAAATGCAGTTCGGATGGAGTAGCTGCTGCAAAATACCGATTGACCTGATCAGTGTACTCACGATCAATTTGGTACCAATCCCCTTCGCTTAATAGATACACCTTCTCCTGAAACCCAATTTCACCTTCAATGCATATGTATAAAGGCCAACACTCGCGTCGCTGTTCATCCCCACCGTAGAGGTAGATACGCTCCGAATGCAGCGACTGTAGCGTTACAGCGCCTAAAATGTGTTTGGAAACGAGTGCTTGTCGAAGATCCAAGTCAAAGCTTAGCGCGGGCCCATTTTTGGAGCGCGCTCCATGTCGAACGTAGCCGAAACCGCTAACGTCATCTGTTAAAAGCATGGGCGCAGCGGCACGAACCCGATCGAAATCCTCTGCGTTAATGGCATCAACCAACAACCCATCAAGCTGAGACGTAAGGGCTGCGTCTCGTACCGGAACTATATAGTCCATCCAGGGATATTTTTCCTTGCAGCGCTCGTCCTCATAGGCAACCAGTAATCTTGAGGCAATGTCCGGAAATTGTTCCAGTCTGACATCCGAATGCAAGGCCAACGAATCCGAACCGCTCACGTATTCGCTTTCATCGTTCTCACCTTCAATGACTCCCGTGAGCGACTTTAAAATTTCCGAGTCAAATTTGAAGTCGAACTCCGATATCGTCATATGTTTCGAAGATTGGGCTTTCGAGCGCAGAGGTGTCCGATCAATATTTGACTTCTCCACAGACTTTATTAACAGCGGATCTGTAAGACTTAGTGCGGTGCGAAGGCCGAAATAGCGCTCAATCCCGGCACCGTCGATAAGGTGCCGCGCATGCCCAAATGTGAAACAAAAAATGCGATCACGTACAGCCATCACCATCAGCGCCTTGAGCGACCGACCGTGGAGGTCTAGCTCCGCAACTTGTTCAATATCATTGAAAAGCTGCGTCCACTTGGGATGGGATGCGTTTGTTTGGTGATAGAAAAGGCACTCCACTCCGGGTAGTGAGAATGGAATGGGGTCTAGTCTAACTTCATCAGAGAGCGCGTCGCGAAGGCTACGACCTGCCTTAAGGAGAAAGACATTAATGGTTAGCTTCATACGCCCTCCTTGACCTTTCGCCTCAAACTCAACCTATCGTCCAGATGCCGCAGGTTAAGTCCGTATATGCTAGGTTTTGAATGTATAGCCGTCTTCTATAACAACTGCACGCAGTTTAGTCACATATATTTAAAAAGGCTCAATTTCCGCGTCATTGAATCACCGTGATGGAGAAAAACATTGAGGATGAACCTTGCCATTGTCACCCGAGAAGACAACAAAGGGATGCGCTGGCGAGTGTGCGCCTGATCTCACTTTTTCAAGGTTCTCGCCGGTTTAAGAAAAAATGAAAAACCAAGTAATCATCCAAGATGCGAAGGTAGATGACCAAACGGATTCGATGCGAGTGAAACGCTTGGCATACAAGGTACGCCAATGAAGATCCGGCTAGGTTGAACCTCCATCGCTTCGGAGGACTCCCAAACCTAAATCCAGGAGAAACGTATGACCCAGACAGCTTTGGTCGTGGGCGCCAGCGGCATCGTCGGCAGCGCCATCACTCAGTTACTCATCGACAACAAGTGGCGGGTCGCCGCGCTGTCGAGGCATCCGTCACAAGTGCAAGGCGCGATCTCTGTCGCGGCAGACCTTCAGGATCCTGCTTCGCTGCAACAGGCGCTGGCGGATTTGAAACCCACTCATGTGTTCATTACCACATGGTCACGGCAAGCCACAGAAGCCGAAAACATTCGTGTTAATGCCGCCATGGTACGCAACGCGCTCGCCGCCATTCGCCCAGCCAAGAGCGTTGAGCACGTCGCACTGGTTACCGGCCTCAAACACTACCTCGGCCCGTTCGAATCCTATGGAAAAGGCAGCCTTCCGCAAACACCGTTTCGCGAAGAGCAGGGTCGAATGGATGTCGAGAATTTCTATTACGCCCAAGAGGATGAGCTCTTCGCCGCTGCTGAAAAGGACGGCTTCACTTGGAGCGTTCATCGCCCGCATACCGTCACCGGGGTTGCTGTAGGTAACGCGATGAACATGGCAACCACCCTCGCCGTCTATGCGTCCATTTGCAAACAAACCAATCGCCCTTTTGTGTTTCCAGGATCAAGAGTGCAGTGGGAGAGCCTTACCGATATGACGGATGCCCGGCAGTTGGCGAAACAACAACTGTGGGCGGCCACCACGCCGGCTGCAGCTAACCAGGCATTCAACGTCACCAATGGCGATGTATTTCGTTGGAAATGGATGTGGAGCCGCATTGCCGACTACTTCGACTTGCCTGCTGCCGATTATCCCGCTTCACTCTCCCCACTTGAGAAGCAGATGGCTGACGACCAAACCGTGTGGAGGCAAATGGTTGCGGAACACGGTTTGAAAGAGTCGGATATCGGGCGCTTGATATCCCCATGGCACACCGATGCAGATCTCGGTCGCCCCATCGAAGTGGTGACGGATATGTCGAAAAGTCGCACCATGGGCTTCACTGCCTACCAGGCGAGCGGTCAGGCATTTTTCGACGTGTTCAACAAACTACGCGAGATGCGCCTGATACCCTAGGTCGTGCCGCAACGAATATGCTCAGATGATTCCAAGGAGGGGAGAAAGAATATGGCAGGCGAATACTCGTTATCAGATGTGCTGGAAAGGATGTATCAGAATCAGCTCGCTCTAGAAGCGGCATTAATGGAATTGACGTTGCGCGCTGAAGCTCAAGGCCACGCAGACGTCGGAGACAATGTCCGAGGAGCGCTTTACACAATTGGTGAGAACGCTGGCCACATCAAACAAGGTTTGGCGCGCCTCAAAAAGTATCCATGACTACGCCTTACAATTTTTTCACATCCATCGGAGTACATTGAAGTCAGCTCCTTACATGATTCACAGCCCGCTCTCCCCATCGCGGGCTTTTTTTTGTCCGCAATGTTGCTTTGAGTAAGATGTTTAGTTTGCAGGCTTGAGGGCTCTTCATGGCAGATCAATATCGAGCATCAGCGGATCTGATTTTAGGGTGGGCACTGCGCAAGGCCGGACACTGCAGCATTGAAGTGGCTGATTGGTTTCCAGATTTAGGGAAACCGAAGTTTTTCTCGAAATAGGCTGGCTGCAGAAAATGGAGGTTTGGCTAAGCTCGCAGTGACGTCAGTGTGAGCTTAGGCATCGGTTGGTTTGCACGAAGCACAGGGAGGTGCTACATGGAACCTGATATGAAATCGTTGGTTGCTATAGGCTTGGCTGCAATCGCTTGTCTGGTTTTCTTCCTTCGCCACCTAATGTTGCGGCGGTGGCATCGCCAGGAGCAGGAAGCGTTTATGACTGCATTGAGATCACTACACATCTCTCACTTCGAGCTGCTCTTAGACAGGACTGTCTTTCCTAGTAGGCTCTCGCCTGGTGAGGTGTACCGGATAATTCATAACCATAACGACGAATACTTTCTCTATCTTCATACGAGAGGATCACCGGGAGTTCTTCAGCCATTAAGCAAAGAGCGAGCAATGCTTGCAGTGGAGTTGAATAGCTAGCTGACATGGTCGGTAAGCTCGCAGTGAAGTCAGCGCCGCCCTTATTTTCTAGCCGTACTCAGCTCCCAGCTCAGCCGTGAATTCCACCTCGAACTTCATCACTTAGCTCTCAAGTGCTTGCCTGGACAAACCGTCCAGAATCCCCAGAATCTGAGCGTCATTGAGAGCAAATTTGGGCACAAACTCCATGCCGACCGGCAAACGGTCGTGGGGACACATCAGTGCTCCCTTGTTCTCACCGAACTGCTGGCTGATGAAGGTTTTGAGGTTGCTTGGCGTTTTAGTGGCGTAGGCGCTTCGGAAGATCGACAGGTCGCAGAGCACACCGGCGAGCATTACCCAAGCGTGGCCGTCCCACTTGGCTTCCACAAACTCTCCCTCGTAGGTTGCCCCTGGAATGTTACCCCTGCATTCGAAAGCGTACTGGCCGTTAATCAATAGGTCTCCGAGGACGACAACTGCGGGTATCCCTTGAGATTTGAGAATGGCAGTGAAACCAGCACTGACCATGACGCAAGAACCAAATGATGGAGGGATCGAATCGAGAGTTTGCCGAGCTGCGCTAACGATTACATCGGGATCGGTAATTTGGAACTCTGCGTACTCGGAATAGGCCTCCGCGCCACGGTCGCGAATAATAATGTTTACTAAAGTTGAAGGCACAAAGGATCCCTTGAGTATTTATTCGACCTTGCTAGTCATTCGGATTCGTTCTGACCAACCACTGCTTCAGATTTAAATTGGAAAATAAGCCTCTGGCGGCGATTAGAAAGGTCATTCCCCTGCCTGCACTAGAATCATGGGCTCGGAAGACATTATCACGCCTACGCTGAGCGGAGAGGTGCACGTGTCTGCACGCTTGCTTCAATTCATCGTTACCTCAACAGAGCCTCAGACTTGTCGCTTCTCTGTCGGGCTCCTGTCGTGTTGTGTCATCAGCAGCTTCTTCATCATGAGCCATACCGACTATCTCATGGAGCTTGAAAATGAATACAAACACCTCGTCTAGCCAGCCTCGCGTATTGAGCCTCGAAGAATTTGCCGCACTCATCCGCAAAATGCGGGAGATTTTTCAATGGTCACAGGAGACTTTGGCCGAGCTTGCAGGCTTGAACGTACGGACTGTACAACGCGTTGAGAATGCCAAGTCGGCAAGCACTGTTACTCGACGTGCGCTCGCAGTTGCTTTCGAGATCGAAGATATCGATGCCTTCAACAAGCCCTTCGACATCCCCTCAGAAGAGGAGTTGAGAGTAGAGAAAGCCCGTATTGAGCGCGACTATATCACCCTACCGGCGATGCCCCTGTCGACTGGACACCAGCTCGCGCAGCTTGCAGAAAGCTCCACAATAGATATTTCTCAACCCGGCTTTGAAATGCAGCGTGACGCCCACGAGGTGTTTGCATCACTCGTGGACTATTTTCGCGACTACAGGGACTGCGCCAGCGATTATTCAGAAAGCGCCAAATTTGCCGTATACGACGAGATGCAGGAGCTGATCAATGAGCTGCAAGGGCTTGAGGTTTCAATTCAATATGCGACTCGCAAAGTACATCTGAAGGTTTCTGGCGAGCAGTCAGAAGCGAAGCCTTTGACCGTACAGATGTCGTATTTAATTGCTTTCGAACGAGGCAAAGCGCCAGGCGAATTTGCTGTGCAGAAAAAACTGGATTTCCCATTCTGATCAGCACCGCGAGAGCAAGGACGCTTTCCCTTAACTGCGCTCCTCTACATCTCAACCTGCGTGCCCAATTCGATCACTCGATTCAGCGGCAAATTGAAGTATTTAAGGTTGCTGTTGGCGTTCTTGAGTAGAAAGGCGAACAGGCTTTCTCGCCACCGAGCCATCCCGATACGCTTGGTCGGGATAACCGTCTCGCGGCTAAGAAAGTAAGTGGTACGCATTGGGCTGAAGTCCAGCTCATTCAAGTGACAGAGACTCAACGCAGCGGGTACGTCAGGCTCCTCGATGAAGCCAAAATGAACGCTAACTCGGAAAAATCCCTCACCGTAAGCCTCGACCTCGAACCTCCGATCAGCAGTCACACGCGGGCTGTCTTCAGACACCACTGTGAGCAACACCACCTGTTCGTGCAGAACCTGGTTATGCAACAGGTTGTGCAAGAGCGCATGGGGGACAGCATCAGCTTTGGCCGTCAAAAACACTGCCGTACCTTGTACCCTATGCGGTGGCTGCGAACGGATGCTGCTGATGAACAACGGCAGAGGAAGTGCAGTTTCGTCCAAGCGCTCGACAATGATCTTACGACCCCGCTTCCAGGTGGTCATCAAGATAAACAGACCGATGCCTGCGATCACGGGGAACGCACCGCCTTGAAAAATCTTCGGAGCATTAGCTGCGAAGTAAAGGCTGTCTACCAACAGAAAGCCGAGCAGCAATGGGATGGCCAGCCAACGCGGTGTTTTCCAGAGGAGAAGCACTACAGCCGAGGACAAGATGGTGGTGATCAGCATAGTGCCCGTCACAGCGACCCCGTAGGCAGCAGCCAAAGCACTGGACGACTCGAAGCCAATCACCAGCAGCACTACACCGACCATTAACGCCCAGTTGACCGTGCCGATGTAGATCTGCCCCTGCTCTTGGCTGGAGGTGTGCTGGATGAACATCCGAGGGACGTATCCTAGCTGGATGGCCTGGCGCGTCAGGGAAAAAGCACCGGAGATTACGGCTTGAGAGGCGATGATGGTCGCCAGTGTGGATAGCGCGACCATAGGCAGCAGTGCCCAGTTCGGCGCAAGCAAATAGAACGGGTTGCGCACAGCTTCTGGATTTTCCAGTATCAAGGCGCCTTGGCCAAAATAATTAAGTGCCAGCCCCGGCAACACCAACATGAACCATGCCCGAGAAATCGGCTTGCGGCCAAAATGGCCCATGTCGGCATACAGTGCTTCAGCACCGGTCAATGCCAATACGACGGCGCCTAAAATCGCTACACCTATACCTGGATGAGCAACAAAGAACTGCACCGCCCAAACAGGGTTTAGCGCTTGCAGCACTTCGGGCCGCTGCAAAATGCCGTGGATGCCGAGGGCGCCCAGTACCACAAACCACAGCACCATGACAGGGCCAAACAAGATACCAATTCGGGCTGTGCCATGTTTCTGTATCAGGAACAGCGCAACGAGCACCACCACTGAAATAGGCACTACCCAGTGCTCTATTCCGTCAAATGCCAGCTGAAGTCCTTCTACCGCCGAGAGTACCGAAATAGCCGGGGTGATCATGCTGTCCCCGTAAAAAAGTGCCGCACCGAACAGACCGAGCAGAACAAGTATCTTGCTCATGTGCGGGTAAGGTGCTGCTGCGCGGCGGGCTAATGCAGTCAAGGCCATGATGCCGCCTTCACCCTGGTTGTCAGCACGCAAAATGAACAGTACGTACTTGATCGAGACTACCCAGATCAGTGACCAAAAGATCAACGACAGAATGCCAAGCACACCATCGTGATTCACCTGAACACCGTAATGCCCGGAAAAGACCTCTTTCAATGTGTAGAGGGGGCTAGTGCCAATGTCTCCGTAAACCACACCTACAGCGGCGACGAGCAAGCCCACCCCTGATGTTTTGGACGGGGAGTCTACGTGTGTAACGGTCGCGGTCTCACTCAAGGTGGCGCCCTCTCAATCAGCGGGGAGTAACTGCATGCCATCCTTGGACAATACGTTTTTCCAGAGCCAACTGCAGAGCAAGGCACATGGACGATCTAAAAAATCGCGGCCAGTATCGTGGTGAGCAACAAAATCTACCGTAAAGAAACCGTAAAAACTCGCAGCAAATATTCCCGACAACACCTTCTTGCCAAGCCGCCTTTTGCGATTGCAACCGCATTAACATGAAATTATCTTTAAAAGACGAATGAGAGTTATTCCCATAGCCTATGCCCGCGTTTTTGAGCCGATTTACTAAGGACGCTCTTGATAAACGCGCCCTTCTCAGCGGCTACGGATATCTTCATGCAACATTTGAAAAATCTCATCGCAAGCATCGTTTTGCTAGTTGCAGGTCAGTCGATGGCAAATGCGACGACCTATCCCGTGACCGTTACAGATGTTGCCGATCGCCAAGTAGAGATCGCGCACGAGCCTAAGCGCATCGTCCTTCAAGACGGTCGTGACCTCTTCACTTTGGCCCTGCTTGACCGCCAGGATCCTTTTAAGCGCATCGTTGCTTGGAACAATATCGTCAAGCGCGCAGATCCCAATACCTGGAAGGTGTTCGAGCAGCAGTGGCCGCAATCGGCTGACCGTGCGACGGACATGAAGTTTGGCGATGAGGGCGATCTCAATCTGGAAGCGATAGTGTCGGCGCACCCTGACTTGCTGGTTTTCCAGACCCGCGCCCGCGCCTCCTTGGAGAGTGCTGGTGTCGCGCAAAAGCTCGCGGCACTCAAAATCCCGGTGGTATTTGTCGACAGCGACATTGATCCCGTGGTCAACAGCCAGAAAACCGTTGCTCTGTTAGGCAAAGTGCTCAATCGCGAAGCAGAAGCCAAGGCATACCTTGATTTCTATCAGAGCCAACTCGCGAAGGTGGATCAGAACATCATGCAACACACGCAAAAACCTTTGGTGTTCGTCGAGGCAAAAGCCGGCCAGGGCGGTGCCTCTGCATGCTGTTTCACTCATGGTGACGTGTATTGGGGGAAACTCGTGCAAGCCGCCGGAGGGCAGAACTTAGGGTCTAGCTTGCTGCCCGGCGCGACCGGTGACGTGACACTGGAAACGGTGCTCGGTAAACAGCCCGATGTTTATGTGATGACGGGCTCTCAGTTCCCTGGTTCGAACTCCGTCGCGCCGGCATATGGCTTTGGTGAAAGCGTGCAACAGCCGATGATAGATCGCTCATTGAGCCTGTTGCAGGAGCGTCCGGGTTTTGCCCAATTGAAAGCCAGCCAGAACGCTCGGGTGTACGGAATCTATCACCAGTTTTACGCGAGCTCCTGGAACATTCTCGCGCTCGAATACCTCAATCAAGCGTTCTATCCCGACACCGCCCAGCGCCTGGATACTGCCAAAAGCCTCGCTACGCTTTTCAGTTTCACTGGATTGAAAGCCGTCCCTGCCGTTCTCTACTCGCCTGCGCCTGCCAATGAATGAATTACCAGCAGCCGTGCCGATGCCGGTTACTTTGGTCTCGCCCTCCCCTCAGGCCCACTACGCTCATACCGTTTGGCGACGTAGCGCGTTGCTGACCCTATTGTTGGTGTTGGCATTTGCAGCATTCATTGCTGACCTTATCGTCGGCTCCGGGACGCTCACGCTGGGTGAAGCAATAACCGGGTTGCTACGTCCCGACAGTGTCGATTCCAGTACCCGCGTGATCCTTTGGGAACTGCGCATGCCGATGACACTCATGGCGGTGCTGGCCGGCACGTGCTTGTCGCTCTCGGGATTGATTATGCAGTCTGTCCTCGACAACCCGCTCGCAGAGCCCTTTACGCTGGGTATCTCGTCAGCCGCCGGTTTCGGTGCGTCACTGGCCCTAGCCTTCAACCTATCCTTCAGCCATGCGTTACCAGGACTGAGTGCCGATCTGATCGTCACCGCCAACGCGTTCTTGTTCTCGTTAATGACCGTTGGAATCATCCTGCTGCTGACACGCGGACAGGTGGGCCTTCAGGCCATCACGCTGCTGGGAATCGCGATGCACTTTGTCTTCAGCTCACTGCTGGGGATGGCTCAATACGTGGCGAGCACCGATCAATTGCAAAGCATCGTTTTCTGGTTGATGGGCTCGCTGCTGCATGCCACTTGGAACAAAGTTACGTTGTGTGCGGTGATCGCAGCCATCGCCATTCCGGTCGTGCTACTACAAGCGTGGGCGTTAACCGCCCTGCGAAGTTTTGGCGAACAGGCGGTGGTTTTCGGCATTCCGGTGCGCCGACTGCGTACGACAATGTTGGTACTGGCGGCGCTGCTGGCGGGCGCTGTCACATCGGTGGTGGGTGTGATCGGCTTTGTGGGCCTTGTCGCGCCGCACGTGGCCAGACTGCTGGTGGGCGAGGATCAGCGCTTCACCATCGGCGTGACCATTGCCTGCGGGGTCATCTTCGTGACCCTGGCCTCTCTGGCAAGCAAATTGATCGTCCCCGGTGCCGTGTTACCCATCGGCATGGTCACCTCACTGATCGGTTTGCCGTTCTTCATAATTCTTATCCTGCGCGACCGGAGGCTGACGTCCCGATGAGTTTCTCTACCTCCGACTACCGGGTGACTTTGCGCGGCAAGCCCATTCTCAAAGGATTGAACGTGCACGTTGCCGCCGGCCACACACTGGCTTTGCTGGGTGCCAACGGCGCGGGAAAGTCGACCTTCATGAAAGGATTGTGCGGACTGGTGCCTGCTTTCGGTTTCGCCAGCATCAACGGCACGGCATTACTGGGGATGTCTCCTGCCACCCGCGCGAGGATGATTGGGTACGTCGCGCAAGATCTCGCGCATCTCGACGTACGACTGTCCACCTACGAGCTCTTGCTGCTCGCTCAGCAAGGCAGTGCGCGCAGTTGGAAGACCAGCGCAGAGGCGCGATTCAAGGCCGCTGAACTGCTTGAATTACTTGGATTGCAACGCTTCGCTGAAAGCCAGCCAGGTCGACTCTCCGGTGGCGAACGACAGATGATTTCCCTAGCCCTGGCGCTTGTCCGCTCACCGCAGTTGTTGCTGCTGGATGAGCCCACCTCAGCGTTGGATCTGGCCAATCAATTGCAAATTCTTGATGCCGTGAGCGAATACACACGCAAGCACAGCATTGTCACGCTGGCGATCTTCCATGACATGAATCTGGCCAGTCGATACGCCGACGACACGCTCATGCTTGATCAGGGCATCGTGCATTGCTGCGGCCCAACGAGAACCACATTAACCCCAGAAAATCTCGCGCAGGTGTATGGCGTTGATTGCAGAGCGCTGAGCGTCGATGCCGGCGCATTCACGGCGATCTACCCAGTGTCGGTGATTGCGCCTAGGAGTCAGGCTGGCGGCAGATAAATTTTTACGTTTTATGTGACGTCACGGCGCTAACTAAGCGGGCTAATATTATTGCCATGAAGCATGCCGCGCACTGTCGGCCCCATCAAGGTGAAGATGAGTCATTTTGAAAAAGAGTGAGCTCCCAGTCAAAACTTGCGTGATTTGCGGCCTTCCCTTCATATGGAGGAAGAAGTGGGCACGCTGCTGGAATGAGGTGCGCTACTGCTCTGAGCGTTGCCGGCGGCGTAAAAGCTGAACCCAATACGGCCTGATAAATCATTGATACAGGAGCAAGTCAGGTAGTGAACATTTTCCTTCAAATGGGGATAGATCGAATGTGCCCCACCTACAATCGCTGTAGACGTTGAGTGGATGCTTCGAATCAAATGCCATGTCTGGCAAGACCGGCCGTTTTGCACTGAAGTTGTTTTGAAAAAGGCGTGGGTCACTGAAAAAACCAACGACTCAAAAGCGCCTACGCCCCGACGGTATAGACGCTCGCGGTAGGGGGAGATATTTAGTGTGCGGCGTGGCGTGCCTGTGTCTCAGGCATCGCCGAGGAGTGGTGATTGAGAATCTTCCACTGGCCACCCAGGCGCTCATAAACGAACGTATAACGCGCTTGTACCTGTTGAGCCTTACCGTTAGCAGGCTTAAGGGTAAAGGTATAAACACCGCTGTCCATCGCCACGTTATCGCCCAGTTGGCGGATCTCACGATAGTTGATCTGGCCCACCGGGTTCATCGCGAGGAAGTGGTCAAAGTAGTCCTTTATCTCCGCCGGGGTGGTACGCACCTGGTTGGAAACGGTGGGCTGAAGCACTGCGTTTGGCGCATAGAGATCGACCACAGTCTGCGCTTTCCCCGTCTGCAGAGCACCGTTCCAACGATCAAAAAGGCCCGCAATTTCCCGATCCATTGCGTTGACTGGTTGGGCAGCGACCGAGTTGTAAACATAGGGTGCATTTGAAGCTGCAAAAACAGTGGGCACAGACAAGGCTAGTAACAAGGCAAGCGTCGTTTTTTTCAGCAGCATATCTAAACTCCTGTGATTGATAGACACACTTTGCCTACCCGTATGCTCGCCTCCATCGGCTGACTGGAACCAGTTGCGTATGCCATTCGGCAGATGCCCGAGATAGTGAACACAGGATCTAATGACGCACCCGCGAGTACGAGCGCGCGAGCGCCGGAGTTAAGAATGCACAATCAAACTGAGGATCTTGGCAGCGCTCTCGCCATTCGTGCCGAGTATCGTCAGGCACAAAGTCGCGCAGCACGGTTGCGACTGCTCGTAGATACTGGGCAAGAGCTGACTCGCCTGGATCCAGTAGCCATGCGTGCCCGGGTTCTAGAGCGTGCTTGCGCTTTTCTAGCAATGGATCATGGCGTTCTGATCGAATGGGATGCCGAAGCGCAGGTAAAGATAGCCTCCAGTCAAGGCAGCGCCGGGAAACTCAAGGATCTCAATTTTTTTGCAGCCGGGGGCATCGATGTCCACGCTTGGCTGAAGCATGCAATGGCGGCATCGCCCACATCATTGCAGGTGCAATTGGTAGGTAGCGATGGAGCGCCCTTCGGCCTGCTGTTCCTTGCAAATACAGTCAACATTCCTGCCCCGGACGTTGAAGATGTCGAATCCTTGCAGTTGCTTGCGACGCTATTGGCTGCTCATCTTGAGAACGATCGCCTGCTGATGACTTTACGGGCACGAGAGCAAACGATGTCAGATCTCGTTCATCGCTTGTTCAGCGCACAAGAAGACGAGCGCAAGCGTATGGCGTATGACCTGCATGACGGATTAGCGCAGAAACTAGCGGGCCTACATCAACGCCTGCAAGGTTTCGCCGGAAGCTGTCCGCGAATGCCCGAAGCACTGGACGCAGACTTGAAGGCAATTCTTGCGCTCGCTCAGCACTGCGTTGGCGAAGGGAGACAACTAATCTCTGGCTTACGCCCTACGGTACTCGATGACTTTGGTCTGCAGCCTGCTGTCAACAAAGAGGCCGATCGACTTCGCGAAGCTGGAGTCGACGTACATTGGAACGCCGATACTGATGCACGCCTGCCAAACTCCGTGGAAATAGCGCTATTCAGAATTGCCCAAGAAGCCATCAATAACATTCTCAAACACTCCCGCGCATCCCGTGTGACATTCGCGTTGGAGGCAGCAAAAGGACAGGCCTCACTGCGAATAGATGACGACGGCGAAGGTTTTGTCATGGGGCGATCCCTCGATACTGAAGGCGATCGACGCTTGGGAATGGCGGCTATGAGGGAACGGGCAAACTTTCTAGACGGGAGCTTTAAATGCGACAGCCAACCAGGATCGGGAACAAAGTTGCACGTCGTCGTACCGTTTGCACTGGATGGCTCTGCGTATGAGTGAAGTTTTGCGACTGGTGCTGGCAGACGACCACGAAGTTACCCGCACCGGTTTTGTTGCGCTGCTTGCCAGTCATCCACACTTCGCTGTAGTCGGCCAAGCCCGTGATGGAAAAGAAGCCATCGAATTGTGCGATCTCATGTCTCCCGACATCGTGATTCTCGACATTCGCATGCCCGTACTCAATGGGCTAGCGGCGGCGAGAACTCTTAGAGAACGCCTGCCTGCGATAAAAGTGGTCATCTTCACCATGGACGACAGTCCCGAGCACTTAGAAGCGGCGATGAATGCAGGCGCTGTGGGTTACCTGCTGAAAGATGCGAGCCGCGACGAAGTAATCGACGCCCTGCAACGAATTGCAGCCGGAGAGGAAATACTCAATAGCGCAGTGAGCGCTCGTCTACTGCGAAGAATGACTGAAAGAACTGCTAACGGAGCAATTCATTCCGAGCAATTGACCGCGAGGGAGCGTCAAGTGCTCGCGCTGGTTGCCAATGGTTTCAGCAACCGGCTAATAGGAGAGCAACTTGGCATCACCACCGGTACAGCAAAAGCGCATGTCGAGCGTGTCATCGCCAAGCTAGGGGCTGCCGATCGAACCCAGGCAGCCGTCAAAGGAATCGCCTTGGGTTTAGTGGCACAACCATGAAAGTGAGAGCCGCCCAGAGTTGGGCAAATTTACCGCTGCGAGGCAAAGCACTGTTTGTGATTTCCCTTCCGCTAGTGATTCTGTTGCTGTCTCTAGTGTTGATCTATACCACGGAGCGCCAGACTGCACGCGCAGAGGAGGACGTACGCCGGGTGCTGCTTGTGCAGGGCGATATTCAAACTGTGCAGACACTGCTTGCCGAAGCAGCTGCCAGCGTAAGGGGCTACTTACTCACCGGTCGAGAAGACTTTCTACCAGGTTACTTGAATGCTAAACCACTGATCGATGCAGCCCTAAAACGACTGGACAACAATGTTCGGGACTCTCGTGTGCGGGAGCAACTTCAAGCGATCACCCCCTTGATCGACAAAAAAGTTGAGGGGCTCGTGAATTTGCTGGATGTGCGTAACACACATCCGGAAACTGTCACCAGTATCCTTCTCAACAACAAACACATCCTCGACGAACTGCGCGAGCGGATCATTACCATGGGGGCACTGGAAGATACCCTGCTCGCTGAGCGCACTGCTTCGGCCGCGTCCAAACGCGAACGTCTGTTGCTGTCGACTTGGCTAGCGGCTGTCTGCGGACTTTTTGGTGCCGTTGTTGCAGTACTCTTTCTCTCAAAAGGTATAGTCGCAAGAGTCCAACAAGTCCAAGGGAACGCTCAGCGCCTGGCGCTTGGACAACCCCTCCTACCTCAACCACCAGAGCACGACGAAATTGGCCAGCTAGGCACTCGCCTGATTGAAGCCGGATCGCTTCTGGCGGAGCGAGAGCGTGCTTTGCGCGACAACGAAGAGCGACTGCGACTAATCATCGATGGGGTGAAGGACTACGGTATCTTCGCCCTCGATACAGATGGGCATGTCACTAGCTGGAACGCCGGCGCCGAACGAATCAAGGGATACACTGAGCAGGAAATTATCGGTCGCCATTTCTCACTATTTTATCTGCCGGATGAATGCCCTCAACACCCCGAATTTGCCTTGGACGAAGCCAAGAAAAACGGACATTACATGGAGGAAGCGTGGCGCTGCCGAAAGGACGGCAGCCGTTTCTGGGCAAGTGTTGTGATTACTGCGCAGTACGATGCCGGCGGTGCCTTGCGCGGCTTCTCCAAGATAACCCGAGACATTACTGATCGTCGCACCGCAGAAATCGAGTTGCGTACGGCACAGGAAGAAGCAGAACGAGCAAGCCGTGCGAAAAGTGAGTTTTTGTCGCGCATGAGCCATGAGCTGCGCACGCCTCTCAACTCAATACTTGGCTTTGCTCAATTGTTGGAGATGGACTCACCCCAGTCACATAAACCTCAAGTCGAGCACATTTTGCGCGCTGGCCAGCACTTGCTGACGCTGATCAACGAGGTGCTAGACATCGCAAAGATAGAAGCTGGCCGACTTGCACTAAACGTAGAACCTGTTCCATTGGGAGCGGCATTACAAGAGGCCGTCACACTGGTGTCCCCTATGGCCAATGCTGCTGGCATTCGCCTGGCTGACCTAGAGGCAATCCCTCCACAACAGGGAGTCGTGGCAGACCGGCAACGCTTGATTCAGGTGCTTCTCAATCTACTCTCTAACGCGATCAAATATAATCGACCTGACGGACAGGTGCGGATCAGTGTCAAGGTGAACCAAGAGCGTGTTTTTGTTACGGTCAGCGACACCGGTAAAGGCATTCCCGCTGAACGCCTGAATCAATTATTCAAGCCATTCGAACGGTTGGAAACCGACCCGAATGTAGAGGGTACAGGTCTTGGATTAGCGCTTAGCAAAAGTCTCCTGGAAATGATGGGTGGAAGCCTCAAGGTACAGAGCACAGAGAATAAAGGTTCTTGCTTTACCTTTGAACTTCCCTCCACAAATGTCTCTCCGGATCCAAGGCTGGCTGTCGGCATAGCCCCGCAAGATCCGAGACGTCCATCCATAAAATATGAAGGAAAAGTGCTCTGCATTGAGGACAATCTTTCCAGCTTGGCCCTAATCGAAACATTACTGGAACGACGTCCCGGGGTGAAACTATTGTCCAGCATGCAAGGACAGATAGGGGTCGAGCTGGCAACGCAACATTCCCCCCAATTAATTCTGCTCGACATGACCCTACCGGACATAGATGGCCTACAGGTTTTGAGACGTCTACGGCAACGAGCCGAAACGTCCCGCATTCCAGTGCTGATGATCACAGCCGATGCGAGTGAAATTACACGAGACTCTCTGAGTGAAGCCGGCGCGACCGCAATACTCACCAAGCCTATCCATGTACCGACGCTCTTTGCGCACCTAGACAGACATTTACCGGAGCCTAAATGATTAACGACTTGCGAATCTTGGTCGTGGACGATCAACGACCCAATCTGGAATTGGTAGAGCAGTTACTTGCTCGCGAGGGTTTGAGCAATGTCTTGAGCACTACTGACCCTCTACGCACGCTGGATTTGTTTAATAGTTTCGAGCCGGATTTGGTGATTCTCGACCTGCACATGCCGGAGTTCGATGGGTTTGCGGTTCTGGAACAGCTCAACAGACGTATTCCAAGCGGAGAGTACCTGCCGATTTTGGTGCTGACAGCTGATGCAACTCGCGATACACGTTTGCGCGCACTCTCATTAGGTGCGAGAGATTTCATCAGTAAGCCGCTGGATGTACTCGAAACAATGTTGCGTGTATGGAACCTGCTGGAAACACGAGCTCTCTATAGGGCTCTAAGCACACTATTACCAAAGGAAAGAATAGAACTTCTTCGCCGGCACGATTGAACCATCTTTGAAAGGCGCTAACATTCCATTGATGCTTGGGAGATACGCGATTCAATCCCGGTAATCGGTGATCAATACTATGAATTGTCAGGGGTCGTTAACTCTTGAAACTCATTCGTAAAACAGGGTAAATACCGCCACCACAGATACATCACCGCCAGTAATTTCACGATTAGTAGCCGCAGTCTTATAATACTTAGCAGTCAACGGAATTTTGACGATAGATTTCCCAGAGGTCGCGCCATGAAAAATCTTCTGACCTAGAGGAAGAACAATTTGGCTGCCCTGATCTCCACGAAAAAGCATGATTCCCACCCCAGTAGCCATGCCGGGGCCCTCTATATTTCTAAGCGCATCTCCACTGGCCGCACCATCAACCTGATAGTGAACATTTATCCCTCCCTCACAGAGCATACTTATCTCAAAAGACTTGGCCTTGACCGAATCGTCTAAAACCGACATAGAATTGTTAAAGTCGGAGCGCAATACATTAGGTAAAGCAACAGTGATATTAGAGCTTTGCGGACTAACTTCGCACGCACTGACATTGATACCCACCTGACCAACCATACTTAAATTTGCAACTACTAAATCATGATACCTAATCTGATTAACACCACTTAGCGCCAACGAATTCACTGGAGCAATTGATCCAGTTTTAACGAGCCGCACCCACCAACTGATTTTTAGTGAATACGCATAGGGATTTACAGACCACGACAAACTAGCGATTGGCGTGACATTGTTATAGTTGGTGTTACATGAGCTTGCGTAGTTATTGCACCAATAAACTGAAACACCTACACCCTCAACATTTGTTTTGAAAACAGAATTGTATCCATTACTAGAGAATCCAGGTACCGCAGCCCCTATCCCGCTCGCAAGCAGACCACTAACGTTACCGGTAGAAAGGCAACGAATATTAGTAGAGGGGCCTTCAACCCAACCACTACTCCAAAGTTCCGCCCCAACCGGTGCATCACGAGCTATATTTAATGTGGAAGGCATACTTATCGAAAACTGAGACTGCACAGCATTATCAAAGTAACAGACAGCCTCAACAGAGGACACCAATGAAAGCCAACCTAAGAATACAGAGACTAAGAACTTCATAGTACACCTTCAAAGAGTTCGATCTAGATCAAAAAATTGAACCCTAGATTGATGACCATATATTAAACACTGCTGAGCGAACCTACTCGTAACTCAAAGTAAAGGTAGCGGCGATGGAGACCTGTCCCGCTCTCATTTCACTCACACGGGCTGCCGTTTTGTAGTAGCGTGCCATCAAAGGAATAACCACTCTTGAACTACTTTGAACGTCTGTATGAAACAAGCTTATTCCCAAGGGGACTACATCATCATCACCGAACTCTCCTCGAAACAGCTGAACACCTATTCCTGCAGCCATTCCAGACCCCTGCGCATTAGCAAGCACATGATATGCCGATGATGATTCCGTTCCATCAATTTGGTATCTGAGCCTAGTTCCTGCGTCGCACATCAAACTGATTTCAAACGCTTGCGATTTTGATCTGTTATTCAAGATTGTCGTATCATCACCAAAGTCCGCCATCATTACAGATGGCAAAGAGACCGTTATATTCCTGCTTTGAGATGTGATCTCACAGCCTATGGTGTTAATTTGCATTTGCCCAGACAGCATCAACCGACCGGTCTCCAAACCGTGAGCGTAACCTGAACTAACCCCAGGAATCTGCAAAGGAACGGAACTAGATATTGGCCCAACCTTAATCAAGCGAACTAGCCAACTGCCGACCAGTGGGACGTACGTGTCTGTCAATGGCGTATTTAGATTAGCGAGTGCAACCAACGAAGAAAAATCTGTACCACAGCCCGTTGGAACGTTGCTGCAAAGATAAACTGAAATACCTAATCCGGGAACGTTAGTTTCAAATACAGAGCTGAATCCGCCACCTGTATATCCGGGAACGGCAGCGCCTATCCCGCTGGCTAAAGCGCCCTGTATAAAACCGCTGCCAGTACACCGAATAAGTGTGCTAGGCGACTTCACCCAACCGCTGCTCCACACCTCCGCTCCAATCGGTAAATCTCTAGAAGCGCTCAACGAAGCTGGAAGATTAATGGTCGTCTCGGAAAGCGCACTGTACTTATCGAAGGAGCAAGCTGCTTCTGCAAGCGGAGCAAGTACACACAACATTGCAAATGTCAAAAAACAGCAAAGCGATCTTCTCATCACTTCTCCCTCAAGATACACGCGGCGAGCAGATGGCCTGAACTTTCAGTATTGATGCAGACTTGTCCGTGGTCTCCGGAGCTAAGTAATTTGCTTCACAGCTTTGATCTACTCGATCCCCCCAAAGCACGATGATTTTGCCCTGATCTTTTTCGGTGCGAACAAATACTCGACTGCCTTGGCCAACCAGCGTGAGACTATTACCCTGATCATCCTGAACTTCAGCGCCAACCGGTAGACTTTGCCCTTCCTTGTCGGTGAGATGTAACAATAACGGCTTACCGGTTTGTGTTTTGTATTTTAACTGAACGACTGCGCCATACCTTGGCGCAACGTTCTGAGAAGTAGTCTGCAGTTCTACATCGTCTGAGATATTACGTGAATCAAGAGAGACTTGATTGTTACGATAAGGGCTTAGACTCGACACTACTCCGTATCCGTTGCTTCCAACCCGAGCTCCGCTACTGTTCAGAAGTGCTGCTCCCTCGGCGCCTTTGGCCTCGACTATAGCCCTGGTTTCTCCTTGAGACTGGGTAAAGTTAATGCCTCCAGGATGAGCCACGACGCTGCCACTTATGCCAAAGTTGGCCTGACGATAATTTTCGCCATTACTAAGTCCTGCTTGCAAGTTTGCCAAAGACGCACGGTGCTGCAGATTAGCACCACTGGATTGAGAACGGGTACCGTCGCTGATACTCTGGGATCCATAAACACCGTAATGAGTTTGATTAAACTCTCCAAGTGAACCGGACACACTAAGCTGATTGTTAATATCACCAGATTGAGAATATGTACTGCTTGCGCTTAGATAGGGTGCTCGTGCTGATCGACCGAGTGGCATAGAAACGCTCAGCATGTAGCGTGTATCGTCCTCGCCATAAGGAGTCTGTGTTCGACTCGCAGACAAACTCATGCTCCCCCAGTTAAAGTTGTTTGAATACCCTGCCTGGTAGCTAGTGTCACTCCCTGATTCGGTATTCCAATAATTCTGGGCGGAGCCACTTAGATAGAAACTTCCCAACTTTCCCGGAAGCGGTTGATTTACGTTGACTTGAAACCTGTTACGCTGACGATGTGGTACATGTCCGTTCAGATCGCCCTCAAGGGATCGTGTACTGGCGTAGTCGGAAAAGCCCAAGTACCCATCACTGGAAAAACGATACGCAGCCACAGCAAAGTTTGTTTTAGTCGACTCTAAAACTTTACTGTATGCCAGCCTATAACTCTGACCACTAGAGCTGCTCTTCATTCCACTGTTTACCGGAAGATCGGATGCATTGGAATGGGTGACATCAAAGGCTAACGCACCAAACGACGTGCTTAAAGCAAGCCCTCCTTGCACCGCTAGATATTGATCAGAAATGATGCTTCCGGTATAGCCAGTCCAAGAATTTGAAAGGCCTCGCTGGTAGGTTCCTTGAATAAAATTGGGCTTATAGGCCAATTGATCATCACGGTAAGTGCCCGCGACTACGCTGTACCTAGATGTACCAGGACGCAAAAGCTGAGCCACTGAAGCAAAAGGAACAGTAAAGCTCCGTGCCCGTCCATCAGCCTCAGTTACTGTAACGTCCAGATCGCCCGCGTAACCAGAATTATAAAGATCATTGATAACAAAGGGGCCAGGCGCGACGTTCGTTTCATAGAGAATATTATTGCCCTGCCTGACGACAACCTTCGCATTACTTTCTGCGGTGCCACGAATCTCTGGTGCAAACCCCCTCTGAGAGTCTGGCAACATTCGATCGTCAGAGCTTAGCTGTATTCCGGTATATGGAACGCTGTCAAACAACTCGGAGGGAGTATAATACTCGCCAATCGTCAGCTGAGACTTGAGTGACGTAAGATCACGCTGAACGTAACTGCTACCAACCTGATAGTTCCCTTTCGAACCTTGGCCGTCACCTGAAGATTGAGTGTAATTACCACTATGACGAATGCGCCAGTCACCGATATTCAATCCGGAGTTGACTCCAATATATGTCTGGGTACTGAGCTCTCCTCGCTGAGAGGTTCGGTACGTATTGGCATTGTAATCAATGAAGCCCGCAGTAACACCGCTTTCCCAGCTTTCAGGCTCTACGTAGCCGCGCACCACCCGCTTGAGAAAAGCCTGCGGAACGCTAAGATCCACGCGAAGATCACCAAGGTTAAAATCAATACGTGACTTAGGAAAATCTTTTTCAACGTTAATGCAATTCGAATCAGCAGATGATTGATTTGCGGGCTTCTGAACAGAAATTTTGGCAACATCCAAGCCAAAAGCGCTCAGTTGTTCACGCCTGAAGCAGAAAGTCGCTGCTTCAGACCGGCTGCTGGCCATGATTCTAACCTCATCGCGTGCCACCCATATCTGATTGACGTAAACATCCAGTTGGTAATTTCCTGGGGTTACTGGGTTACCACGTTCGAATCGGCTCAGATCAACAGGATGTCCACCACGCCCTTCAGTGAAAGCTCGATTAAAAGATGCGTGCTCGTCAGCAAACCCCTTTGCGGCGAAAAAAATGCCAGATGTGAGCATTACGAACGATAGATTCAATGCAAACTTGAAGTTTCTTGGAAGCGTTTTAGTCTCACAACAAAAAACATACTGCTTCACAACGCCTCCTCTCTAAAGCACGCCAAAAAGAATTCGCAAAACAACCGAGCCAGCAGTTATCGATATCAAAGATTTACTGCAAACGCACTTCGCGCTCAACCCCCGACCCATAATCACTCATCCAGCGATACCGAAGCTGGGGATTGTTAAAATTAACTTTTACGTCACCTAGCTTGAAAAGCTCTGTACTAAATGGAGCAATCATTCCATTAGCGGCCGGATATGATTTCCCACCCTGCACTAATTCAAGACTGCTATAAGTTACGTGATAAGGACTGGGATTCTCTCCTTTCAGAAAAACCTCGGATCCTTTATCAATCACTTCCCATTTTACTTGCTCAACTGCCTTATCGAGACTTCCAGAAAGACCCGCCGGGCGATAGAACAGCTTCAACCGAGAGCGCACCGCAATTTGCATAAAATTACTATCTGCTGCTTTGGGCATTGAAGGAATCTCCAAAGCATTAAACCAGAACAGGGACTCACGATTTTTAGGTAAATTTTCGCCGGTAAATACCAAGCGGACACTCTGCCCTTTCTGAGGATCTAGGCGAAAGATCGGTGGAGTAATTAAAAATGGCGCATCAGCAGTTTGTGGCTTGGACTTAATATCTCCTCCATCCGCCCAAACTTCCATTAAAACAGGCTCCTTACCCTTGTTTGTCATCTTGACGGTTACTGCGCGTTCTTTCTCAGAGTAAATTACACGCGTACCTTCAATTACGACGCCTGCTATTGCGTGAGGGGCCAGCGATAAAAACAGTAAGCCAGCCGAGAGCCTCCTTAGATTAGGAACTGTTATGGAAAACATGAGCTTCACCTCTTAACACCAGGGGAGGAGTACCCTCCCCTGGAGAAAACGATTAGTTGTAAACCAGCTGGAAGTTCGCAACAGCACTAACGTCGCCTGCGCCAGCACTACCGGCAACCGAGTGATACTTCGCAAAGTAACGCAAGTCGATGTCAGCAGAATCAGTGGCAGCACCACGGGCCATTTGCGCAGAAAACGTGTCGTTACGGATATCGATCGGATTCTGGTCTTTATCCAAAATTTGAACTGCGATATTCTGAGCAGTGCCCGTATTCGCCAGGTTGCCGTTCATATCCACATTACTGTCAGGGATGAATGCGACGGATACCTTCTGAACACCAGCACCCTCGGAGCAACCAGAAACCTTTAACGTAAAAGGTGTAACACCCGCACTGCTGTCTGGGAGTTGAAGCATGGTCTTATCAACGTTAGGCAGCGTCACGCTGACGTTGCTGGAGCCGATATCAACGTAGCAGGTACTGTCGATGACACTACCGCTGATGTTGATGGCACCAGTCTGTGGGGCAGCATGAGCACTCAATGAGGCCATGAACGCTGCCAGGAATGGGGTTACGACGAACAATTTCTTTTTCATGATCAGACTCTGTTAGATCCATATGAAGCTTCTACTGGAACCGTAAGAAGCCCCTACCAATCGAGCCCCATTACCGTATTGAGCTGGTAGCGGGAATCGACTTGGTAAATTTTATGGATAGGCAGAAGCCGGGGAAATCGGAGAAACCCTAAAAATCATCGGGCTATGCCGAACGAGATGGACAAACACCTAATAACAAAAACGACTAACAACCATCCCCAACCCTGCGGGAAAGGAATAAATTTACTGCAGGTTGATCTTAAACCTGATTAACGTCATCAGCCAGCTGATAAAATAATATCTCAGACCACTCTATGTTCCTGACAAAAAGCAAAAAGCTCTTGGTCGGAATGTACACTCAACTTCCGCATAACTGTGGTTTTTTGTGTACTAACTGTCTTAGTGCTACGATTGAGATTGGTAGCAATATCTTTTATGCGCATACCCCCGAGAAACAACCGCAAGACCTCAGCTTCTTTTTTGGAAATACTAGCAATACGTTCTTTAACGGATGAATTTGACGGCATCACGTTATCTTCCTCTAACGCAAAACCACCCTTGTAAATCCGGCCTAGAGAGATAGTACGAAGCGCATCAGTTATCTCATCCAAATTAATGCTCTTCTGAAGCACGCCTGACACACCGGAATCATATAGCCCCCCCAAAATGGATCGATTATTCAACATGGTTAACACCAAAAATTTCACATCTGGAAACTTACGAACCATATGAGTTATCAAGCGCATGCCGTCGCCATAATTCTCATCACCAGGCATGTAGTAGTCGGTGATAACAATTTGTGGCTTATGCTGACTTATTGCAGCGATCAATTCGCTTGACGTGCGAGCAACTCCAACGACCCTATAATTTGGATCGGACTGCACTATTTCTTTCACCCCCGCAAGAACGATGGGATGATCATCAGCTAAAACCACTTTGACTTGATTCACGCTAGATATCCCTCAAGAAGGTTTTATATTGATCGATGCGAATATGCGTACGGTCATATCTTGTTCATTTCCCCAAGAATTTCTTCGAGAAGGTTTTCCACTTCCAATCCGGTCTCATCACTCCACCCTTCTGATCGTAGCTGCTTTTCCAGTGATTCACAGCGCATCTGCAGATCCTGAGCCTGCACTACCACAAGTCCGCCACGCACGCGATGCAGCATAGAGCCAACAGACTCAGCATCCTTTCCGAGCAGGGACTGCCTTATATGGCTAACATCCTCAGAAAGAGTGGTGATAAAAACACTACGCAATGAATCAGATACCTGCATCTGACTTTTTGGTAGGGAGATCTCTGCTGACATTACTGCGCCGTCCAGGTGTCCGCACAGCTTTAATAATACGTCGTGAAGTGTTTGCAACGAAATTGGCTTTACGACACAAGCGTTCATACCTACAGCGACGCAACGCTCACCTTCCTCACGCATCGCATTAGCAGTCACGCCAACGATTGGAGTCAGCTCATCGGTTTTGCGTAGAGCAGCAGTAAACTCATAGCCATTCATCTCAGGCATATTAACGTCGGTAAGCACTATATCGAACGCATCTTGTTCCCATAGCTGCATAGCTTCTAGCCCATTGTGGGCGACAACCGCAGTACAGCCGAGCTCCTCTAGCTGCTCTTTGAGAAGCGTTTGGTTAATCGGATTATCTTCAGCTACCAGTACATTTAAACTGAGTCTGCTCCATCTATTTGGAGATTCTTTTAATTCAGCAACGTATGCTGAATCGCCTTGAGCTAGGGCTATAGCACGCAGAATCCCTTTGAAACTGTACATACTAACTGTATAGCCATTGTAAGCACGTGCTGGCTCAATTGGAGCACCTGGAGTACATACAACGTGCTCCCCATTCCAATCTGCAAGATCGGCGTCATCAAAAGCAACATCCACAAGCATGACATTAGAGCTCACATTAGCTTGAGAATGGCGCGCGACAACCGCATTAGCGCCATAACGAACCAGCCATTCGCAGAGATTATTTGAAAGCTCATTAACTGGTGAGCGCACAACAACTATTTTTTTTGAAAATTTTATATCTATGGAGGCCGGATCATCAACACACATGGATTTTAGCGAGAGCCGCAAAGTAAAACTACTACCGTGTCCATATTCACTCACAACATCTAATGTACCGCCCATCAACTTGGTTAGGCGGGAGCAAATTGATAGCCCGAGCCCCGTGCCACTAGAAATCTGGTGATGATTATGAATTTGATAAAACGGTTCAAAAAGACGCGACTGAAGCTCCTGCGGTATGCCTGAACCACTATCCGCAACCTGAAACGACAAATTAGAAACGCCGATACCATTTTCACATTTGACTCGCAGTGCAATTCTTCCGACATCGGTAAACTTGATTGCATTACTGATCAAGTTATTGAGCACCTGGCGTATCCTGGAAGGATCGCCTTGCAGAGTCGTCGGTATATGCGAGTCAATACATGCGTAGAATGTCAAATTCTTTGAGCGAGCCGCAGCGGAGTACGACTGAACGACATCCTCAATCATTTCCAATAAATTAAATTCGAGATACTCAATTGCAAGCTGGCCAGCCTCTATTTTTGAAACATCAAGTATATCACTGATGACTTGCAGTAAAATGGAGGAGGAGCGCTGCATTGTTAGCACTTGAGAGCGCTGTTGGGAGTTGAGCTGAGAGCGCATCAGTAACTCCAGCGTGCCTAGCACACCGTACAGTGGAGTGCGAATTTCATGGCTCATCGTAGCGAGAAAAATTGATTTAGCTTCATTCGAAGCATCTGCGGATTGCTTTGCTTCCGCCAAGGCTTTCTCGGCTAACTTGTAGGTCGTTATGTCAGTGAATGCACAGAGGACTACATCCTCACCTTTATAACGCGTATTCGAGAACATGACCTCTAACTGCCGACCATTTAAAACAATAGTCAAATTCCTGGGACTTCCTCCTTCTTTTACATCATTATCGAAGTCCCATGATCTGCTTAACCGACTGATGGCGGTGGTATCACCAACCCATTGCAAAGCCAATTCGTTTTCCATCACAACTTTGCGAGTTTTACGTCCCAATATACATAGCCCGACTGGCGCACCTTGGATAATTGCGCGACCAAACTTGTCACTTTCAACGACCAGGTCATGTGCGTTTCGTGCAGGTGCAACAACCTTAAAAGCATACCAGCGAAAGATTAAATATCCCGCTGCGACAAGCACCACGCATATAGATAGCAGCATAAAAAGCTGCCATTTAGCATATAGGGCAAACGCCCGATAACTTAGATAATAGAATCCTTTCCAACCATCGGCGCTGGTTACCTTTACAAGAAATCCGTTCTTATCAAAACTAAGCCCATCTGCTCTCTCAGGGGAAAATTGGTCACTGCCCGTCAATAATAATCCATCAGGGGTGATCAATCCTACCGAGTCAAAAACAGCCCAATCGCCTAGCCGAAAAAACTCGCGAATAGAAGAAAAATCCAGAACGGAGGCTACGACGACTCGCTGCTCCTCCCTCCCAGTTAGCCATAGATCCTTTGGGACTCGGGTATGCATATAAACGATTAATTCAACGTCAGTCGCACTATTGCCAGTCGCAACAGAAGCCCATTTAGTTGAACCATCCACACCAGAACTATCAACTCTCAAGATCTTTTCTTTCAGCGCTTCACTTTGATTAGCATAAATTGCTTTCCCTGCACGACCGCGAGGTACTGCAAAGTCAGCAGCAGGCACTGCTATACTGGTTTTGCTATCAAGATCTAAAATATAAGTTTGAGGAGCAGAGTATGATGAGGTACTCCAGTAAGATCCGTAAAAATTGGAGATCAATACCCCCAGTTTACCGATATTAAACTTTCCGCCAGGATCTTCAGGACTACTTGGAATCGTCAGCATAAAAGGCATCGAGAAAGAAAACTCTTTGCCCTCATAAAAGGCATACCCGTGATCTTCTTTTAGCTTTTGCAATTGAATGGGAACGTTAGCCCTATTTTGCCTTTGCGTTGCCTCATCAGTTGGTCGTGCAATTCGTTGAAGAAACGTTTCCTGCTCATGAATACCACCAACAAGCCGATCAAAGTGCAATTGAACCTTATACAACTGCTCTTGAACTAAACGCTCCCCGACCCAGTAGGTGATACCTATCAATACAAACAACAACGAAAAGCTCACGATCAGCAAACGGTTTAACCGTAACGAAGTACGAGCAAATTTTTTTATCGAGTTGTCAGGTGCCATAGCTCGTTCCAATTGACGAATGATGTTCCCCGATTATGCCCTCTCAGACTAACGCCCATCGTTCAGTAACAGCGATTGGAACGATTTTGCAGGCACCGCCTTCGAAATCAGAAACCCTTGAGCCATATCACAGCCGAATTCTCGTAAAAGCGCAAGCTGATCCCTGTTTTCCACTCCCTCAGCTACAACATTCAAACCGAGCTCGCGACCTAATGCGATGATACTTTTCAGGGCTGCGGCAGAGCTGCTTTCTGACTCGCAATTGGTTATCAAGCTCCGATCAATCTTTAACTCGGTAAAGGGAGTTTTTACCATATTGTAAAATGAACTGAATCCTTGTCCAAAATCGTCTTGCGCTAAACCAAAGCCTTTCATCCGCAGCCTGCATACGCCCGCGATGTAGTTACTGAGACAATCGGTCATACTGCATTCAGTCAACTCAAATACTAAGCTTGACGGTGTACCGCCACACTTCAATACGTGATCATACAGACGATCGGGCAACGTACAATCGCATAAAAGATGCGTCGGCAAATTAATGGATACAGGAATTTTAAATCCGGACTCACGCCAAATGGCTTGGGAGGCAATTGTTTGTCTGGTCATGCTGAACAAAAGAGCCTCATCCATACCCTCGTTAAAAATTCCTTCCAAAAACTGCCCTGGTAGCAGCGTGCCCAATGTGGGGTGTTCCCACCGCACGAGGGCTTCTGCTGCACCTATACACCCTGTCGCTAAATTAATTTTTGGCTGAAACCAAGCCTGAAATTGCTCTAGCTCCAACGCCTCTCGAAGTACATCGCCTTCGAAAGCTACGATCGATCTAAACTCATTTACAGATTCAGCCTGCGGTATAGCGCATTTGTCGACCAATGCTTTAATGGACTCTGGCAGGGCTGGCTTTGATATCCTATCAACAACAGTAATCCCAAGTATCTCTGCAACAGTGCTAACACCACCCAAGATACGCATTGAATGGGAACTCATAAGAGCTAAGCGAGGCGGTTTTTTGAAAAGTGCTAACCGCTGTATAAACTGAACACCATCTACACCTGGCATCATTAGATCGCTGAGAATCAAATCGAACTCTTTCTTATCCAACCATTGCAGTGCCTCTTGACCGTCCGAGGCAAGCTCAACTTGATTAACACCCTGCTCTTTAAATAAACTCTTCAGATACTCACGTTGAAAAATATGATCCTCTACGATCAGCACGCTCAATGAACACATACCCACCCCTACTTCAACTCGCTCAACCCCCTGAAAACCGAGGAGAGATAAAAAGGTTTAATTAAATTTAGATCCACCTCAGCAAGCATAGAGTGCCCCCCCACCTCGCTCACTAAGCTTTCCGACACCCCTACTATCGGTTTTTTACATCCTAATTTTCGTAATTCTTTTACAATATTTATATCATCTGGCCCGACATTACAAACCTCAATCATAATCACGTCAAAATTCCCGCAACTCCATTGCATGATTGCTTCTTTGTTATCGCAGGCAAGAGTCACTTCACATCCAAGAAATTCAAGTTGCTCTTTCAGCACAAGTCGATCATTACATTCCTCACCAACCATTAAAATGCTTTTGCTAAGATTTCTTGATTGCTCACACTCGATAGGTTCAGTGATCTCACTTCCGGTTTGCGCAGCCTGTATGGCTCGCCCGATTGCTTGAATATCATGCACGCATACTTTCCATACTGAATCCTCTAGAACTGGATGCTTCAACGGATCCAAGCTTGCAATTACGCGTGAGTTATCCGGCAAACTTTGAGAGTGGAGATGACTGCTTTCTGGTAAAAGCTCGACAAGTGTCACTCCAGGCGAGTACTTTAGCTCCCCTCCTTTTAAGACATGGGGTGATGCTCCCCACCGCCGTAGCCAACCACTAAGATTCTCGACAGCCTCGCCTATATTCGATTTTATATAGACAGGTTTTTCCTGAAGCTTAAAATCATGGCTCTCACCCGAAACGCCAATATTTGCAACTAATGGAAGATGGAGGGTAAAACTGCTCCCCAAACCCGGCTCGCTAACTAAACGAATGTATCCATTCATTAAATCGGCAAGACGCTGACTGATAGTCAACCCCAAGCCTGTACCACTCGGCAGCCCCCCGCTGTCTTGAGCTCTATAGAAGGCATCGAACAAATGCTTCTGTTGGGCCATGGGAACACCGCAACCTGTGTCTGACACCTGCCAGAGCAAATTCAATCTTTCACAATCGCGACTCTCGATACGTACTCGCAACACAACACGCCCCGAGTCCGTGAAATTAATTGCATTACTCAACAAGTTCGTGACTATCTGACGTATGCGGGCAACATCACCATATACAAAGTCAGGCAATCCGGGATCGCAAAAAGAAAGCAACGTTAGTCCTTTACGCTTAGCTGCAATCGAGAATTCTTGCGCTATACTGCTCACTAAATCACAAGGGTTAAACTCCTCCAAATCTAGCTTTAAACGCCCTGCCTCTAGTTTCGTAAGTTCTACAACATTACTAACCTGGTGATCCAGATCCTTCGCCGAATTGCGCATCAGCTCAAGGTAGCGAGTTTGACGGGAATCCAAATTTGTCGAACCGAACAACTCCAAGGCATTCATGACGCTATAAATTGGTGCTCTAACCTCGCGCCCTATGGATGCCAAGAAGATATTTTTCGCATCATTGGTTGCGTCAGCGCATTGCTTAGCACGAACCAGCTCCAACTCCACTTGCTTATGACTTGTTATATCACTAAATGCACAAAAAAGGACATCTTCGCTTTTGTATCGGGTTAAGGTCGAGCTTAAATATAAGTAGCGACCATCCTCTGTTTGGCACTCCTCGTTGATTGACAAATCATCTTCATATGCCCTCCAAATCCAGTATTCACACAATCTAGCATGTTGCTCTTGCCCACCGAACCACTCAGCACAGAGTCGATTCTCAAGTACAACTTTTCCGTCCGCTCGTCTTATCACACATAGAGCTACAGGCGCGGTTTCTATAATTGCCCTACTGAAAGCTTCACTTTCTATGAGAGCCTCGTAACGATTCAAAGCCGGGTTAACAAGTCGAGAATTTATTCTTCTAATCAGAATACAAATCAACATTCCCATAACACAGCAGAACGTCAGGACAGAAACAAAGCTCCATTTTATGCCGCCCAGGATACTTTCCGAAGACACAAAATAGACCAATGTCCACTCCGAGTCCCCTACCCCTTTGTTCAGGGTCAGACAACCGGGCAAAAAGCCTTGTCCGGCAAAGTTAAATCCCTCTAAAGTCATGGGACGCGGAATATTTCTCTCTGACTCGGTAAATCCTGAGCTACTTAATACTCGATTGAGACCGTCATCGAGAAGAAGATATCCATCTACCTTTTCAGCATTCAGCATGGCGCTCAGTGCTACACCACTGCTCTCCAGCCCTAACCATCCACTTCCGAGATAGTTTGAAATCCTTTTAAATATATAAACTCGACTCTCAGGGTCAAAGGGATCGCTCAACCAGATAAATCGGGGCATCTCAGCATTATTTTGCGATCTCAATTTTTCCAGCACATACCTAGGTACCGCAGCGTATTCATTACTCCAAGCATAGAGCCTAGTCACCGTCGGGCTCTGATCATCAGAAACATGTATAAGCCCGGCGTCAAACGTTTTTAGTTCAGATACGTCTCTCGAAGAAATTCTCAGACTTAAGGGATTCATATTTACATTGAATCTAACAAACTTATCGTGTGACTGAGTATTAATCGCACCCTGCTCCGCTCTAGCAGCCCTAGTAGAATCTGAGACATTGCTTGTTACAGAACGACTGAGATGCAGCAATAGAGCTTCTCTTTTGAATAGTTTCTTTTGAACATGAAACATCTCCTCGTTCAGATCACTTTTTCGACTTGAAACTTCGTCATCAAAACGCGATATCAGGTAGAAGCCGCCCCCGAGAAAAAGACAGACACACAAGATCACCGCCAAGAGATTTAGCAGCTTTTGAACTGCCTTTGGCGAGGAAAAGCCTTGGTTAACGGATTTAAAAAAATGTATGTATTTCATGGCGAAAATCTTAATATTTCCGCCATTACAATGGCTATCGGACAAACCCGAAAATCAATTATTGACAGGAACCGGCGAGCCTCAACGCCTGTTTCCGTTCGTAATCTCAAATATGAAGCACAACCACTTCCGCTTGTCGTTATTGATATTTACTTCACGACTTTAAAAATCATACCCCAATAACATGGCGCTGACGAAATTCCCGAGGGGTTTCACCATACCAACGGCGGAAAGCACGTAGAAAATTAGAGACTTCATCGTAGCCCACACTGTCAGCGACTTCACTAATAGAAAGCTTACTGAGAAGTAGCAGATCATTTGCGAGTAAGCGTCGCTGAATATCAACAATATCAAAATAGCACCATCCCTCACGAATCAGCTCTCGTCGGAGCGTGCGAGTCGTGGCGTGATGCTGCGCAGCAATCATGTCAAAGCTTCGTTCATCACGGATACTCAGCATTACAGCAGCGGCCACAGACTCCAGCGTTGATGGTTTCTCTGTTTTCAGCGCGTACCCTTCAAGCGCCTTTTCAAGCGATGCGCAAACAGCTGGACTACCTGCCGGGCGAGGCACCAGTAAGGCATCTATATCCAGCACCAACTCATCGCGCGAGGCACCAAAATGTACATTGCATCCAATCTTTTCTCTCCAGGGCGAAGGATCAAAAGGCGGAGATCGCCGCATGTGAACCTCCAGCAATGCTACTGGAGCGCCAGGCCTCGCCTTGAGATGCAGAGCTTGCCTCATGCACCAATAATCTACTTCCTCATGCGCAGCGCTTAATGGCTGGTTTGGGATCAACGTCAAACGTAACTTGCGCCCCTCCTGCTTCCAATCCAGATCCAAATGACCCGCAATCAATGGCCAATAGCTCGCCATGACTCTCAATGCAGACAGCCGGTCGGGCATGAGCTCCATCAAATACGCTACGCCTAACATCAGGCTTGGATCGGCTTGCTGCGCAGCGTGTAGACCAATTGCCGGATCACCGCTCAACGCTCTTGCCACCTCCCAAAATCGACGCGCCAGAAAGGAAGGCAGACGTCGGTAAGGATCGCGTAGAGAGCTGAGTCTTACCCCCCAATCTTTTTGCAGCTGCTCTTTATCAACCCCTAGAGACAACAGCACCTGAACCCCGGCATTGATGATGGGCAATGATAAGGACGATCTATGTCTGTGAGCAGGGAAACTTTTTGTCTGCAAATGACTAATAACTTCCACCCTACGGCTCCCATCGTTGCAGCTCAGTCGACACGATTGATGCTTGGCTCTTGCACCTCCCCAAAATGCGCTTGGGAGCGTGTGACATCTACTGAGAAAACCAACTCACCATTAAAACAAAAACAGGTGACTTTCATATGCAGCGATCTACGAGACGCAAAGCGTACTGCGCGCTCGCGCGGTGCCTTCTGGAAAAGGTATCACCGTCTGCAATTTTTATTAGCACGCTGTATACGCCTTTCGCCTGCTCAGCAACCTGGTCTTTCTCTGACGACTGGGTGCTGTCCACTAATACTACCGTCTCCCTAGGTGCGAGTTGGGCCCTGCGCAACCCTGATCCTAGCCAATTAACGGTTGCAGACGCTCGATCGATAGGTGAGCGCGGTACAGGCGTTAACTACAACGCAGATGATGGAAAGCTGAACTTCAAAAAACATTCTCCGATATCTCAAACTCTCAAGGGATTAACAGAGTTTGACCTTAACAGCGGTAATCAAGGGGCTTTCATTCGCTTCAAGTACTGGTACGACCACGCCTATGAGACCCGTAACGGTGAATACAGCCGGTTCGACGACAGCGACTGGCAGGATCTCGCCAGATTTCAGGGTTTCAAGACCCTTGATTTCTACGTTTGGAAAAACTTCCATGTGGGGGAGCAGCAGCTCAACCTGAAATTTGGGAAGCAGGTGTTATCTTGGGGAGAAGCATTATTTTTGCAGAATGGCATTAACGCCATAAACCCCGTAGACGCCTCCGCCTTTAACCGGCCAGGTGTGGAGCTAAAGGAAGGACAGCTTCCTGTAGAAATGCTCAGTTTCAGCTTTGATCTGACGGATGACTTGAGCCTTGAGGGTTTCTACCAATACAACTTCCGCCCCACAGTGTTGGACGGTTGCGGAACGTTCTTCTCTGTCAGTGACAACATCCAGGAAGGTTGTCAAAACAACAAAATGCTGGTCAATCCGGCAGGCAACCTATCCACTCAGCAACTGATCACATCCGCCGGGTACGAAAGCCGTGGCCCTACCGACATGCCAAGGGACGGCGGACAATTTGGATTTGCTTTGCGCAAGACACTGTCTTCTCTCAATGAAGCCGAACTCGGGTTGTACTACGCCACCTATCACAGTCGTACCGCCACGCTCGACGGCTCAGTCAGAAACAGCCTCACCATGGGATCACTCCCAACAGCCACCTACTACACCGTGTACCCCGAGAGCATACGAATGTTTGGTGCCAGCCTCAGCGGGATCATTGGCACCACTGCCGTATTCAGCGAGCTGAGTTATCGACCTAATCAACCACTAACCTTCAACGGTTCGGACTTCATCGCCGTACTAGCAGGAGCAGGAGCCAGTACACCGATTTTTGACGGAGTATCGCCTGCACTAGGAAGCACGGCTGAAGGCTACAAGCGCAAACAGGTTTGGCAATACAGCCTTGGAGCTACAGATACCGTCAACAACGTCCTCGGTTCGCAAAAACTTACCTGGGCTGCAGAGGCTGGCGCGAATTGGATCGACGACCTCGATGTACATAAAGAGCGCTACGGCCGTGCCAGTGCATTCGGACGAGTGCAGGATACTGGGTCGGCGTGCTTCCTACCCTCAACCAACGGACTAAGTGCCGCCCAAGCTGCAGAAAAGAACAAAGACTTTTGCAATACGCATGGGTTCTATACCGGTCTTTCGTGGGGGTATCGCATTCGCGCTGGTCTCAGCTATGAAAGTCTTCTTCCGTCCACTGTGGTAACGCCGTCCATTAACTTCCGTCATGACGTCGAAGGGTATGGCCCGAATTTTCAGGAAGGTCAGATGGCCGCAGGAGTTTCCCTGACGTTTGACTATCGCAACAACTACTCGTTTGAACTCTCTTATAACGACTTCTTTGGAACAAACAAATTTTCCACCATTGACGATCGAGATTTCGCGTCAGCAACCCTAAAGGTAAGTTTCTGATGAACCCTGCCCTGCTCGCCTTTCCGTTAGCATTTACGATGGTCGCATTATTTAACTTGGCTGATGCCAAGGAAACTGACACTGCCAAACTTACTGGTGCATTGAATCCTTTTGGGGGCATACGCGCTGGCAATACAGACGGTAGCATTCCCCCTTGGGAAGGCGGTTTGAAACCCGGAGCTGCAGCCATCAGTAACATCGGTAATTATGCTGACCCCTTCGCTCAAGAGAAGCCTGTTTACATCATCAATAGCGCTAATTTCTCACAGCACAAAGATCTGCTCAGCCCCGGTCAACAAGCAATGTTTAAGCGTTTTCCTGAGTACCGAATGAATGTTTATCCAAGTCACCGAAGCGCACGACTCCCTCAGAAATACATAGACGAAAGTCGTACCAATGTCACCAAGGTGGAGCTTGCCCAAGCGGGTAATGGCCTAAAAAACTACAACTTTGGCATCCCATTTCCCGAGCCAACCGAAGCGCTGGAGGTGATGTGGAACCACTTGACTCGTTTTCGCGGAGGTTCAGTCAATCGTGAATTTGCCTCCGCGACTGTGCAGGGAAAAAGCGATTACACGCTGGTGACATACGAGCAGAGGATCAACTGGCGAGAAACCGTCACTGATCTGGCGCCTGAAGAAAATATCCTTCAATACACGCTCGTCAAAACGCTCAGTCCTTCGCGTTATGCCGGCGAAGCAACGCTTGTTTACGAACCACTCGACCAGGTAGAGGAACAGCGTTCGGCTTGGCAATACATGCCAGGCCAGAGAAGAGTCCGGCGCGCTCCCACCGTCGCCTACGACAGCAGTGCTCGCTATAGCTTTGGTCAAGTCGTGTCCGACAGCATCGACGGGTTCAATGGAGCACCGGATCGCTACGATTGGAAGTTGATCGGAAGGAAAGAGATGTTGATTGGGTATAACGCATTCAAGCTGGGGAGCAAAGACATAAAATATAGCGACATACTGCAGCCAAACTTTGCAAACCCTGACCTTACTCGCTATGAGAAGCACCGTGTCTGGGTGGTTGAGGCTACACTTAAACCCAATGCGCGACATATCTACAGCAAACGTCGTTTCTATGTTGACGAAGATACTTGGCAAATCATGGCTTCAGACATGTATGACAGTCGCGGTGAACTGTGGCGCAACTACGAGTCTCACCTGACATTCCTTCATGATATTGAGTTACCGCTAACGGCACTAGAGACAACCTACGACCTCATCTCTGGAAACTACTCAGCAAACTTCATGACGAATGAAGTCAGTAAGAAAATGCAGTTCGGTGCCTCAGGACGCAAAGCAGACTACACACCAGCGGAACTCAAGCGCCAAGGAAAATAGTTAACCGTAAATTTCACCAGAAATCTTGCAGTCGACGACAGACCTTAAATAATAAATAAAGGAACATCACTCATGAGGTCACTCCGAATCCTCAGCAGCATTCTCGTTCTTTCATTACTTTTGATTTACACACTTTCCACACGCGCGGACGAATCGAACACACCAGCTGCTAACTGGCGTGAAAACTACGCCTACAGCCTGGGGATACAAGCCTACATTTTTGCCTTTCCCTGGAGCTATAACTCTGAACTGCGTTGGCAGTGGACAACCCAATCAATTGACCCAGCCAATATTCCCTACGCACCGCAAAATCAGTTTTGGCACGCACGCACACTAACCGGATCTGACTACCGAAATGGTGGCACCCCGAACAACGACACCCTCTATTCCGTCGCCTGGCTCAATCTCAAAAAAGAGCCGCTGATCCTTTCTGTTCCCGATGTAGGGAACCGTTATTACGTGATGCAGATGGCTTCAATGGACTCAGATAATTTTGCCTATGTAGGCTCACGAACGACTGGCCCAGACGCGGGAAGCTACCTGATCACGGGGCCAGGTTGGCAAGGTAAGACACCAGAGGGGGTCAAAAGGCTACCTCCCTCTCGGACAGATGTGGCAATGATCCTCGGGCGCACGCTTGTGGATGGCGCTGCGGATCAGATCAATGTTCAGAAGCTACAGGATCAATACCGGCTCACACCACTCAGTGCATGGGGGAAGTCAACGCTTCCAGTGGTTAATCAAGAAGAGGCATGGAAACCTTTTGACCGCAAAAGCGATCCTCTGAACGAGTGGCGTACCATCAATAGAGCCCTCACTGAAAATCCACCTGAAGCGCGTAATGCACCATTGGTTTCTCAGTTTGCTGATATAGGCGTTGGCCCTGGGCAGAACATCGATGCCATGGATGATGCGACCCTACGTGGACTGTCCCGCGCTGCGTTGGAGGGCCGTAAACTGGTGCAGGAAGCAGCAGTCTCGGGCTTTGGTCGTACCTTTAAAAACGGCTGGGCCATCACCCCTGAGAACTTCGGCAGACTTGGCCTGCATAACCAATGGCTCACTCGGGCAGCCCTTCAGTCGATGACAGGGATTGCGGCGAACGACATGGAGGAAGCCTCCTACATTGGCGCTCGAAAAGACGCTGACAATCAGCCGCTGGATGGGCGCAACAGAAACTACACCCTGCATTTCGCTCCGGAAGATAAACCCGACGTCAAAGCGTTTTGGTCAATGGGCATCTATGACATGACCTTTAATTTCAGCCCCAATGCGATTAACCGATTTTCGATTGGTGATCGAACAGAAGGACTGAAAAAGGATGCCGACGGTGGGCTGACTATTTATCTTCAGGCTGATGATCCAGGTGAGGCCAAGCGCTCCAACTGGCTTCCGATTCCACGCGACCGTTTTTTTACCGTTTTTCGCGCGTACGTCCCGGGCGTCGCCATCCAGCGAGGACTATGGGCGCCTCCACCTGTACAACCGGTGCTCTGAACCTATCGACACGATGCATAATGTGTAAAACAACCTAGCTAAAAACCGGTCTTGGTTTCACATGCAAGACCGTTTTTATTTTGCAAGAATGCGTTAGTCCTTTAATAGCGCTAAAAAAAATGCAGTTGAATCAGCCCACATCCGAAAAACTTACCGCATCGCAGAATGACTATCTTGCTCAGACGACATTGGCAACCGTCGTGCGCGCGATCGCAAAGACGCTTGACGTGCAGTACGGCATTGACCCGCTGCCCATATTTCAGCGTATCGGAATCGAATTCGATCACATCAATGGCAATGAGCTGCGCTTGCCCGTCACGACGTTAAGCATTTTGTGGCAACGCTGTGCTGAATTAAGTGGTGATGAGGCATTCGGATTGAGAGTCGCCGCACATACAGGCGCGGTTAACCTATACGGCATCGATCTAGCCTTATATGCAAGTCAGACGTTCGGTGAGTCCATTAGGCGGCATGTAGAGTTCGTTCGGGTGCTCAGCACCGTTGCGATGCCCACGCTACATACTGCGCCCAATGGCGATCATCTGCTGCAGGTTCATATCCATGGCCCACATGTGCCCCCGGAAGTAGCCCGCGATTATTTTGTCGCACTGCACCTAAGAATTTTCCAACGTCAAATCGGTCTTCCTCTCTGTCACTTATTGCGACGTCTAGAGCTACGTCGCCCAGCCCCTCATGATCCGACACCATGGGAGGAACTCGGCGTTCCTGTTTTTTTTGGCCAACCGCTGGGCACCTTTGTTTTCAAGGCGGATGCTTGGGGTCTGGATCTGAAAGGTGCAAACCAACACCTGCTTGCTCAGGTTGAACAGCCAATTCTTCATCAGTTGATACGATTAGGCTTACCGTTGCCCGCCTGCGCTCTTCGCAGGCGATTGGCGGACATGCTGGCTTACTCACCGAATCTTGAGACGCTTGCAGACGCCATTGGTCTTGCGCCAGCCCAACTGCGAGCCTCATTGCGCTACCAGAAGCTCTCCTTCGCGAAACTGCTGGATCAAGCACGTGAAGCTCAAGCGCTGCACTTACTACTTGACCCAACACTGACGCTTGAGCAAATAGCCAATCGAACAGGATTCAGCAAACCAAGCGGATTCAATCGTGCCTTTCGGCGCTGGCGCGCTATCACGCCCCTGAGCTACCGCAATCAAATGACAAGAACTCACGATCCACTCTAGAACCGCCTGGACATCAGCGCATAGCCAAACATTTGAATCCGAAGCGGCGGCGGATGAAGCGCTATCCACTGTTTCCACGCCATCGACTACGAGCGTGGAAATAAGCCGTCAAATCGCTGTAGCCCAGTTGGCTGGCAATCTCACTACGGGAAGCGCCTTGTAACTCAAGGTGCAATTCCAGTTCGGCGCGAACCTGGTCAAGCAACCCTCTGAATGTCGTACCCTGCTCTTCCAATCGCCGACGCAAGGTGCGTGGTGTTTGGTGCAGTGCCTGAGCCAAATCGTCCAGATTCGGTGTTTCTCCAAGGGACAGAGCACGGCGGGCACCGGCAGCTACCTTCGCGGCCCAACCTGTAAAGTTTCGGTGCACCGCTATGCGTCGATCCAACTCCTGGGTCAACAGCTCTAACATTCCGTGATGCCTGGTTTGCATCGGCAGATCTAAACTGTGCGCATCAAAATAGAAGCAATTCGCAGCACAGCTGAACTCAATGCAATCACCAAACCATTGAGCATACTGCTTGTAATAGGAGGGGCGCGGATGAGTGAATTTAGCTCGCACAGGCCGAACTTCTGAACCCGTACCACGCTGCAATAGAGCAATGGACATAACCCCGTAATGCTCAGTGACGTACCGGCAAAGGTCAGTCGGCGCGTCGACAAACAACTCAACTCCAAAACCATTTTCGTCATTTACCAGCCTGACACTATCGGTGTCCGAGGCCAGCGGTGCGTAACGCGCCCAGTTCTCCATTGAACAACGCACATCAGGGCTGTACAGGCATAGATAGGCTAAAACGTGCCAATCCTGAGGAGTGAATTGGGCGAATAGTTTCAGTCCTATTGCAGGCTCAATCAGCGCCGCCTCACGCCACAATTGGTCGAGCTCTGCCAAGCTGTAGTCCGCGCTTAAACGAGAGGTTTGGCTATTCAGAAACCGTTCCAGTACCTGACCGAGCTTGCCTCGATGGAAACGCTGCTTCGGGCGAATGGCCAGTTCTAGCTTGATTCTGTCCTTTTCACGCATTGGGGACGCCTTACTGGTGGTTTCTAATGGCGGAGCATTGCCCGCAAGGGCCTAAATCGAGAGTGCCATGAATACAACAATGCTCGGCAACAACCCAACTTTGATCGTGGCAGGAATTTTCCTTGCCTTCGTTTTACTGGAGATCGCTTGTTCATCATTTCGCCAGCCTTCAGGCACCAAGCGTGATGTCCTGATTGAAGTGATCGGTTCCGGAATACTGGTTACCGTCACATTCCCTCTGGTGATGTGGCTGAGCGGGACGATTTTAGAGCAGCTCCTTCCGAATATGAAGAACGCCTTACAGGGTATTCCATGGATCTTAGGGTTCGTTCTGTTCTTGCTGCTGGATGATATGACGCAGTACTGGTGGCATCGCCTGACCCATCGGGTACCCGCTCTATACGCACTGCATCGAGCGCATCACTCTGCAACATATATGAGTGTTCGCATCGTCTATCGGAACAACAGCTTCTACTACATGTTGATGCCGGGTATATGGTTATCAGGCGCCCTTATCTATCTGGGCCTCGCACCGATTTACTACGTCTATTTGATCCTGAAAATGACCGTCATTTTCGCGGCACATAGCAGTGTTGCCTGGGACGATAAGCTTTACAGCATTCCTGCGTTGCGTCCTCTGGTCTGGATTCTGGAACGCACGATCTCTACGCCATCCACTCACTCTGCTCATCATGGTTTAACCGCTGACGATGGCGTTACGCACTACAAAGGCAACTTTGGGAACCTGCTTTTCCTGTGGGATGTGGTCTTTGGCACCGCAAAAATCACGCGCCGCCGCCCTCCTTCCTATGGAATTGAGCATCTCTCACCGATAAGTTGGAAAGAAGAACTATTTTGGCCGCTGGTTCGCTCCCGTCGCACCGCCCCCACTGTGAATACGAAACAGAAGGCTACACAATGAAAAGCCGTATCGCTTTGCTCTCCGGCTCGAGTCGACCTCAGAGCCAGTCGCTTAAGGTCGCCAGATTTTTACAAGAACGTTTAGAACGGTTACAGCTATGTGATGCGACTGACCTAATCGACTTGGCCTCCATTAGGCTCCCACTCTGGCCTGAAAAAGATCAAGATGAAGTTTGGAGAAAACAACAGCAGTTGCTACAAAATGCAACAGCGCTTGTTGTTGTGAGTCCAGAGTGGAACGGTATGGCGTGCCCTGCATTGAAGAACTTCTTTCTTTATGCGGGTTTAGCAGAACTCGGCCATAAACCTGCCTTACTGGTCGGCGTTTCGGCAGGATCTGGAGGAGCATATCCAATAGCCGAGTTGCGTGCGTCCAGCTATAAAAACAGTCGAATCATGTACCTCCCTGAACACCTGATTGTTCGGAATGTCGACCATGTATTTAACGAGGATATGCCTGCAAGCGATAACGACATACGCCTGCGAACGCGCTCTGATTGGGTTCTGCGAATGCTGAGTAGTTATGACAGGGCTTTAAACAGTATTCGCTCTGAAATCGATATGTTCAACGGCGACCATTCAACTGGAATGTAGTTCAAAAATTTACTCTTCATAATAAATGACAGGTCATGAAAAGGGCAATGCGTTCACGCATTGCCCTTGCTCATTCTCTGCTATCGTTTCTCGGTGGCAGATCGATAATCTCGACTAAAACAAGGAGTGCCTATGCACTATTCCCTTCCTCGTGCCTCTTTCGCTCTCATAAGCGTTATGACATTACAAACAGTTCTTCCGGTGCCAGGTTTCGCGTCCGAGAAACCCACCACGGTCAATATTGAGAACTTCATACGTGCAGAAACAGACACTTACTTCCAGAAGGCGGTGAAAAGCGGAGCATTCGGCAAGCTCGTTCATCGCACCGAGATGGCGAGCATCGAAGCCCAGGACGTTGTCCGTCTCAACCGCGACACTCTTTACTCTTCGGGTGTCTTCGACCTCGATGCGGGCCCGGTCTCAGTTACGCTGCCAGACACTGGCACTCGCTTTATGTCCATGCAAGTTCTTTCAGAGGATCACTACACAAATGAGGTTGTCTACGCGCCAGGCACTTATACCTACAGCAAAGACAAGGTCGGCACTCGTTATGTAATGCTGGTCATTCGAACATTCGCCAACCCTGAATCTGCATCAGACATAAAATCTGCAAATGATCTTCAGAAATCAATAAAAGTTGAACAGTCTGAAATCGGTAGTTTTGAAATCCCAAAGTGGGAAGCGCAATCTCAAGCCAAGGTAAGAAAAGCGCTGGCAACGCTGGCCATGTCGCTGGGTTCGGGGAGTAGCAAGATGTTCGGCGATAAAGCTCACGTAGATCCTGTTGCGCACCTGATAGGCACTTCGATCGGCTGGGGAGGAAACCCTGCCGAAGCTGCAATTTATCGTTCAGTGTATCCAAAGTTAAATGACGGTAAGACCGTATATAAGCTGAACATCAAAGATGTCCCAGTGGATGGCTTTTGGTCGATTAGCGTTTACGACGGAGAAGGTTTTTTCAAAAAGAACCCTCTCAACAAATACTCATTAAACAGCGTCACCGCAAAACGAGAATCAGATAAATCAGTCAACATTCAATTTGGTGATTGCAAATCATCAACCCCGAACTGTTTGCCTATAATGAAAGACTGGAATTATACGGTAAGACTTTATCGTCCAAGACAGGAAATCACGGATGGGCGATGGGAGTTTCCAGAAGTCCAGCCGGCCACTCAACAAAAATGATCTCGGGCTAGCTGATGAGGAGTTGTCAAATGAAAATGCTTACCCGGACATTAAGGTATGCTAGTGGCTTTGCGTTAACTGCACTCGCGGCGAACACTGCTGTTGCGCTTGAAGGCGGAACGAGTTCGTATCTAAAAGGATCCAGAGACTTCCTCGGAGGGATTGTACCTGTAGAACCAGGCGTCTATATGCGCAATGATATTGCTTACTATGACGGCTCAGTAGACCGTACTCTTCTGTCGGGTAAGGTTCAGGGTAAAATTGAGGCGCGCTTGCTGGTAAACCTGATTCGCCCAACCTTTGTTACACCTTGGGAATTGTTTGGCGGAACATATGCATTTGGGTTCACGCTCCCACTGGTCGATGCAAAACTAACAGGGACACTCGTAAGACCTAAGGGCACGAATGAAAGAGAAGAACATCAAGATGGCTTGGGAGACGCTATTCTTACGCCTGTACTGCTGGGATGGCATAACGGGAACTGGCACTTCAACTCGAACTTATCTATCTGGGTTCCAACAGGCTCGTATAAAGATGGTCGAGTTTTAAACACCGGAAAAAACTACTGGTCACTATCACCTCAAGTTGGTGTTACTTACCTGAACCCCACCACTGGCTGGGATTTTTCCGCGACAGGAGTCTACCTTTTAAACTTTGAAAACAGCGCAACCAATTATCACTCCGGTGATGTTTTACACTTTGACTTCGCTGCTGGTAGAAGTCTAAACAAGTCATTCAAGATAGGCGTAGTCGGTTACGCACTTCAACAAATTACAGGTGACTCCGGCGAAGGCGCCACTCTAGGAGACCTAAAAGCGCGTGTCTATGGATTTGGCCCAGCGGCCACACTGACTTTCCCAGTTGGGAACACGCCAGTGTCGGTTACGGGAAAATACTACAAAGAGTTTGGAGCAGCTAACACTACTGAGGGGGATGAAGCAGTTGTCAGCATAAGTTTCAAATTTTAGAAATTTAGTTACTACACAATCAAAGCCACGATCATCAGATTTTATTACAAATGATGCAGTGAGGACATTATGAAGCAATCAGCCCCATTCAAAACCATCGCGTTGTCGCTCGCCCTGACCATCGGGTTCGCATCCGCCGCAGATGCCTGCACCCGCGCTCTTTTTGTGGGAGATGACGGACTCGTGCTCAACGGGCGCTCTATGGACTGGTCGGAAGATATGCACACAAACCTGTGGGCATTCCCAGCCGGCATGGAACGCGATGGCGCCGCCGGAAAAAACACGCCTAAGTGGGTATCGAAATACGGAAGCGTCATTGCTACTGCCTATGACATTGGCAGCACTGAAGGAATGAACTCCGAAGGACTCGTAGCAAACGTCCTGTATCTTGATGAATCGGACTACGGAAAGGTAGACCCATCACGGCCTCACCTGTCAATCTCCACTTGGGGACAGTATGTACTGGATAACTACGCCTCGGTCGCCCAAGCCGTTGAAGCACTCAAGTCCGAACCGTTTCAGATCATTGCCCCTACCCTACCCAACGGATCGGGCGCACAAGTTCATCTTGCACTTTCCGATCCTTCAGGTGATTCCGCCGTTCTGGAATATGTAGCCGGTAAGCTCGTGATCCATCACGGCAAAGCTTACAAAGTCATGACCAATTCCCCTACGTACGATAAACAAATCGCCCTCAATGAGTATTGGCAAAAGATAGGTGGGCTGACCTTCCTACCCGGAACGAATCGGGCTGCTGACAGATATGCACGTGCCTCTTTTTTAATTGATTCAGTTCCAAAATCCGAGTCGAAAACCTACATCAGCGCTGTTCCTAGGCAATCGTTCACCTACCAGGCAGTAGCCAGCGTACTAGGAGTGATACGTTCCGTCAGCGTGCCGTTAGGCATTACTACTCCAAATGAACCTAACATCGCCTCAACCCTGTGGAGGACGGTGTCCGACCAGACGCATAAGGTCATCTACTTCGACTCGGCTACTCGTCCAAATACATTTTGGATATCGCTGGAAAAAATTGATCTCAAAAAAGGAGCTCCGGTACTGAAGCTGAATCTATCGAACGGTGAGGTTTATTCCGGAGAAGCGGCCGCGCAGTTCAAAACCGCTAAGCCATTCGCTTTCCTCGCGGCGAGCGCTGAGTAAGGAGAGCCAGGTACTTCTTCAGAAGGGCTCGAGGGATCGAGCCTAGTCCTCAGTATGGAACCACTCCATCCACATTGCGTGTTTGACTTCAAATTACGCATCTGCTGCCGATATAAGATCGAACCCACTTCTCTCTGAAAATAGCCAGCATCTTACATTTAAGCTCTCGTAAAAGTATCAGTCATTTTTATGCAGGCTACTAAAACTCCTATATCACTCGGGTGATGACTTCGCGGCAGCTTGATATTCTTATTGGCGTTCAATCTAAAACTCCAAACAGATTACTCATAGAACAATGTAAATACGGCAGTTACAGATACATCCCCTCCTGTCATTTCGCGAGTAGTAGCCACGGTTTTATAATACTTAGCGGTAATTGGGATTTTCACAGAAGACTGCCCCGTCGTTTTTACATGCGTAATTTTCTCACCCAGGGGAAGCATCGTACGGCTGCCTTGATCTCCACGAAAAAGCATTACGCCGATTCCAGAAGCCATACCGGAATTCTTTATATTTTCAAGTACGTTCCCATTTGCAGCACCGTCAATTTGATATCGAACATTAACACCAGGATCACATAACATACTAATTTCGAATGACCGTGCCTTCGCCGTGTTCTCCAGAACCGTCGTAGAGTCACTAAAATCAGAAAGCATCACAGCAGGTAAAGAAATAGAAATGTTAGTGCTTTGCGGATCCACCTCGCACGCACTACTATGCACCACAGTCTGACCTGCAATAGTCATTATCGCAACTGTACCATCATGATACTTAACCTGATTAACTCCACTTATTGTGAGTGGTTCTGAGGACAAATCTTCGCTTACTTTTACGAGCCGTACCCACCATTTATGTTTTAGGTTATAAGAAGCGGAATTGGCCGCCCCGCTTAACCCGGAGATTGGCGTAGCGTTGGCATAATTCGGATCGCAGGAAGAGTCAGCGCACCAAAAAACTGAGATACCGATTCCAGCAACATTAGTCCTGAATACAGAATTAGATCCGTTACTAGAAAAACCAGGGACAGCAGTACCTATACCGGCGGCGAGCACCCCGCTAACGTTTCCTCTAAGAGAGCAACGCAAGACGTTGGACGGAGCCTCAATCCAGCCGCTACTCCAAAGCTCTGCGCCAATTGGCAGATCACGAGTTACATTTAGCGTAGACGGTAGATTTATCGTCAGCTGAGATTGCTGAGTATTGTCTGTAAAAAAACAGGTGGCCTGGACTGATGGCACTAAGAAAAGCCACCCTACAAATAAGCTCACGAAAAGCCTCATAATACATCCTCAGCCAACCGAACACAAAAACTTAAGCTATGAAAAATTAGATCAGCATCAAAATTTAACCACTGCTCCATTTCAGCTACTCATAACTCAACGTAAAAGTAGCCGCAACAGATAACTTACCCGCTTGCATTTCGCTCATTCGCGCTACTGTTTTATAGTAGCGCGCCACTATAGGAATTATCACTCTAGAACTGCTATCAACACTTGCATGAAATAATCTTACCCCTAGGGGTAGCGGCTCTCCACCATCCTCCCCACGAAACAACTTAACACCTACACCTATTGCCATACCATTGCCTGACGAATTCGCAAGTACGTGATTTTGTAAAGAAGCCGCAACACCATCAACCTGGTAGCTGAGTCTTGTTCCTGCATCACACGTCAAGGCGATCTCAAATGCTTTAGATTTTGATCGCTCATCTAATACCGTCGTATCATCACGAAAATCCGCAAGTATTACAGATGGCATAGAAACCGTTAAATTCCTACTTTGAGGTAAAATCTCACAACCTAGAGTATTAATTTTTGTTTGGCCCGTCAGCGTCAAAACTCCTGTTTCTAAAGCATGAACCCAACTCGAGTTGACTCCAGGAACTTGCAGAGGAAAAGAACCAGATACTGGGCCGGTTTTAATCAAACGCACCAGCCAGCCACCTATCAAAGGAAAATAATCATCTTCAATAGGAACCAATAAGTTACCGAGCACTACAAGCGACTCAAAATCAGTCTCACAGCGTGCAGGCAAATTATTGCAAAGATAAATAGAAATCCCTATACCCGGGACATTTGTTTCATATACAGAGCTGAACCCGCCACTTGAAAATCCGGGAACAGCACTACCTATCCCACTTGCGAAAAAGCCCTGTATGAAACCCAGACCTCCAATGCTACATCGAACAGCAGTACTCGGCGCCTTCACCCAACCACTGTTCCAAAGCTCAGAACCAACAGGTAGATCTCTGGGCACAGTCAATGAGGCAGGCAAACTAATAGTGGTTTCTGAAATCTTGCTATATCGTTCAAACTCACAGTTTGCTCTGACGAACGGCGCCAGTAGAATCAAAAAACTAGACAGCAAATAACAGTGCAACTTTTTCATCATATTCTCTCAGGAAACATGAGGAAAGCATATAGAGTTGGCTTTGGCCATGATATCGATTTCTCTCCACTTTCCGAAACTAGGTAAATGCGAAAAACCTTTCATCCTTTATCTCGTACAAAAGTACAGGGACTAATGCGCTTTTTTTTTGCGCGACGACATTGATCAGCTAGTGCAAATGCACTTTTCCGCTCATCCTAGACTTCATCCACTAGCACAATTCTTTGTCGTAGCCTCTCGGCGGAATGTTTGCCCACGTAAGCCGATGGCGTTCGACTTGGTAAACCTTATGGATCGACAGACGCATGGAAAATCGGAGAAACCCTAAAAAGCACCTGAGTTTGCGAAGAAACGGACGAATGGTAATAACTGATTCAAATAAGAAAAAACGTAGCGAACAATGCATGCTATTAACAGAACAGGGAGCGACCACAGGTAACGTGGTGATTGAATTTGAACAATCACACATCTTCATCTGTATCGGTAGGATTTTCGTTTTGATTTTATTTAGATTCGGTTCTTTAACAGAATAACCTTGATCGCTCTTGAAGCATTAACACCAAAATCTCCGCCAATTAGATATCCGCTTTCAATAGATCACTTCAAATCGGCCTACCTGATAGACGCAGCACGAGAACGCTCACTAGCCGATACAAATTCAGATTTTCCCTAGTGACGAACCTCCCTGCTTTCGTTAAATTCACTGGCGCTCCTCATCCTTACCTCCACTCGTGGAGGTTTTTTTTTCGCGAAAATTAGGAAGAGGCGTGATTTCTTCACCGTGATTGGGCGAAACTCATGTCCATAAATGTAGACATTAGAAAATTTAGGCTTCCGACAACGGAGATTTTGTTTGCCGCACTTCTACCGTTTTTTTTCTGGGATTTAGCAACTCCTTGGGTCAGCATCCAGTTTTCAAATGAAGGCCAAGGCTCATTAGATTTCGTGATAAGCACACAGGACGAAATCTACAGGAGAGAAATCAAACCTGGTGGGGTAACTGGCCGGCATGGCCATATGTTCCCTGACGATGATTTTTTCATGCAGTTCGACTGGTCGTATGCTGGCCAGAACCACTGTTTTAGCGTCAATCCCAAATGGCCAAGGACTCACATTTACATTGGGCCAGATGGTGCTGTCGATAGAAGTCCAGGAAGCGATACCGATTTGGAAAGCCTTACACCCTGCTTGCCGGAAGGGTAACTGTTATGAGGATGCGCGCTGTGCGGGCTTTTCTATGTGGTAATCGCATTCACATGCAAGGCCCAATGCTTAGCACTTGCTGATAAGGCATTTACGTTAGGTTCTGGAGCTGATACCGGTTCTCCAGTACTTGCAGTCACGCTTGGAACATAATGAAGAACACTAGCCGGTCGGGCTGATTTTTATCCGTTCTATCAACCACCGCCCGGCTGGCCCAGGCAGTGTGTTTGTCGCATGAACCACAGAGAAATCGATCTTTACCCCATCGCTTGGGATGCTATCAACGTCTAACCTTACCAGCCCGTTCCTTAAACGCCGGGAGTTGATAGTTCACAGCCAGAATGAAATCCGAATAACTTTCCAGGCGCATCCACTAGCAAAGACCGCATAAGCTGACTCGAACACCCCAGCGCTTGAAGTTGCTCTACAACCGTACAAAAACCAATTCTGTCTTCATGCTGGGTGTGTGGCCAGTCGCTGCCCCACACGAGACGGTGAAGACCGAAACTCTGCTCCAGCATTGACAATGCACTCCGTGCAAATTTTAGATTCTGTTGATCCGTCCCTGCCAATCGATAGATCCCAGATGCCTTCATCCATATCTGCCCGCTTCCCCCTAGCTTTAGCATCTCGCGAAAGCCTGGTTGGTCAACGTTCAAACGTGCATCAGGACGACCGAAGTGATCGATCACAAGTTTTATGCCGAATGGCATCAGTTGGTGCAGCAGTCCCGGTAAGTCCTCCACTTGGCGGTGCAGCTCGACATGCCAGTCCAGTTCAGCGATGTGGTTGAAAAAGTCTGTCCAGTCCGCTTCACGAAAGTCAGGCAATGCCTTACCCATCAGATTCAAACGCACGCCGACCACACCCAAACGGGCCATGTCGTTCAACGTGTCACGACTGACATCACGCTCCACCACCACAACCCCGCGCAAATGCTGTGGCGCTTGCTGCAACGCCTCTAACAGGTAGCTGTTGTCAGTGCCAAGAAAGCTTGGTTGCACCAGTACGCCATGGCTCAGATTATGAACTCGCAGATGTTCCAGGTACTCCAGGAGCGTGGCATCGTAGCCAGGGGTGTAGCGCCGCGCTGTCACCAAGTTCAACTTGCGACTGAACACATGCGCATGGGAATCAATTCCGGTGACCGGCGTAAAACGGGTATCAGGCATGGGATTCATCTATGAGAAATAATGGCTATCAGGCACGGGCGCTCTCGTTGCCGTTGATGCTGGCCGACACGGCAGGGGCGGTGGCTTCGAGACTGCGGCCACGGGTTTCCGGCAAGCAAAGTGCCGCGATCACTGCTACGCCATAGGCAATCCCGGCGTCGATGCCAATCGCCGAACCCAAGGACATGGAGTCGCTCATGTGACCGACCAGGAACGGGAACACCGCAGAGAGCACACGGCCAAAGTTGTAACAGAACCCCACCCCAGCACCGCGCACATCTGCAGGGTACAGCTCATTGAATAGCGCCCCGAGGCTCGCAGGAATACCCGCAGCGAAGAATCCGAGCGGGAATCCCAAGAACAGCATCTGGGTATTGCTCAGTGGCAGGAACACATAGCACTGCACGGTGACAACGCAAGCCAGCGCGAACAACACGATATTTTTACGACGGCCAATTCGGTCAATCAGAAATCCGCTGACTACACACCCACACCAGAAGGCGAAGATGATCACCGCCAAATAGCCGCCCGAGTTCAGCACCGACAAGTTACGCTCGGTCTTAAGGAACGTTGGCAGCCACGTCATCACCGCGTGATAACCACCGTGCGCGCCCAACCCCAACAGGCCGCCGAACAAGGTCACGCGAATCAGTTCCGGACGGAATATCCCAGCCAAGGATTTGAAGAAGCTTTGTGGAATTACCTGTTCTTTTTGTAGGCGCTGGAAGCTGTCGGGTTCTTCAACGTTGCGCCGTACCCAGATGATAAGGAACGAGGGCAGCAAGCCAATGATGAACATCACACGCCAGGCCATGTCTTGCGGCACGAAGGAATAAATCAGCGCAAAGATTCCGACCGCTAGCCCCCAACCCACCGCCCAGGCACTCTGGACTGTACCCATGACCTTGCCGCGATACTTCGGATTGATGGTTTCGGCCATCAGTACCGCCCCGGCCGCCCACTCCCCGCCTATACCGAAGCCTTGCAATGCCTTGACGATAAGCAGTTGGTGAAAGCCAGTGACGAAGGCTGATAAAAAGGTAAAGAACGAGAACCACAAAATCATCCACTGCAGCGTTCGCACCCGGCCATAGCGGTCGGACAACGTCCCCCCTACCCAGCCACCAATGGCCGAAGTGACCAAAGTGACGCCGCTGATAAGCCCTGCATCTCCCTTCGTCAAGGCGAAGGCGGCGATCAACGCCGGAATCGCCAGGCCGAACATTTGTACTTCCAGTGCGTCGAGCGACCATCCGCCGAAGCAAGCCCAAAACGTTTTGCGCTCCCGAGGAGTGACTTTGCGATACCAGCTAAACATGGTTCTTATCCTTATAGGTGAAACGTAAGGCGGCCGAGAGCGAACCGCACCGCTACAGGGCCAGTTTTGGCAAACAATGAGGAACTCAGCGACGACTTGGACGCCGCTGAGCAATTCGCTATGGGGCAGGCGCTAGCGGATATCCACGCTGTAGCGGAAGTGTTCTGCGTGCCCACGAGAGCGACGCCATTCCAGCGGTGTGCCGGCGTAATCACGAGCGAGCCGCTCGATCACCACCACCGGGCTGTTAATCGGCACCTGCAATAAACGCGCGTGCACGTCAGTCACCGACTCCGCAGTGAGGGTCTCCTCTGCGGAGGCAACAACTTGGCCGCAGAGGTCTTCGTAGATCGGGTACAACAATGGCCCTTTCATACTTAGATCGGTCTCAAGCAAGGGTTGGAAGCGGCTACGCGGCAACCAGATTTCTTCCGCAAGCACTGGCTGAACTTCCAGCAAACGCAAACGAACAATGCGAATCACCGGCGCATCGACAGGTAACCCCAGCGCTTGCGCAACGGCCGAAGGAGCAGGCACTGGCTCGATCGACAGGATGCGACTTTCGGGCACCTGGCGCTCACCAGAAGGAGTCTGGAAACGAAAGAAGCGAAACAGAGAAGATTGAAACTGGGGGCGACGAATGAACGTCCCACGCCCCTGCTGACGCTCCAGGATGCCCTCAATGACCAGCGCATCAATCGCTTTGCGTACCGTGCCGGTAGACAGTTGATACTCCGCTGAAAGCACAGCTTCGGTAGGAATCGCTTCGCCAGGGCGCCAGCGATTTTTGGCTATCTGTTCAGCCAGTTGATCACGCAGACGCTGGTAGAGTGGCAGGCGAGTGTCACTGGGGAGGCTACTCATCGACTTTATTCACCTTGTTATATAGTCATCTATATGAATCTTGCGTCGAGTATTTCGCCAGACGTCTCTGCTGTCAAGAAGGGTCGAGGCGGCTTGCAGACGAACGGAGGCCAAGCCTAGGAAAACGTGTCGAGCTCCCCAGAACTCTTCACACTGCACTTCCTAAGCCCGCAAAAATTCCCCAAATAGATTCGCGTTCGTTTCCCAATAATTAGGCAATAAAAAGGGCCCTTTCGAGCCCTCTTTGCGTTCAAACCAAAATCATTTGGTCAGCCAGGACTCGACGGTCGCAGCGCCGTGCTCTGATTTCCACTCTTTCAGGGTTTTGTGATTGCCACCCTTGGTTTCGACGACTTCGCCAGTGTGAGGGTTCTTGTAGACTTTCAACTGACGAGGCTTGCGGCTGCCTGCTTTGGACTCGACAGCTGGAGCGCGACGACCTGCTTGTGGATCTAGCAGGTTGATCACGTCCTTGAGGCTGTAGCCGTATTTTGCGAGCAAATCGCGCAGTTTGGTTTCGAATTCGATTTCTTTCTTGAGGCCAGCATCGCCCTTTAAGGCTTCGAGGGCCTGGAGCTGCTCGGCGAGGTGTTTTTCGAGTTGGCGAAATTCCGCAAGTTTCGACATAAAAAATTCTCGATGTGTGTGTGATACCAGAAGGTTACACCATAAATCACGGGCCGCACTTCAAGTTAGCGTTTCAGATTTTAGCTTCGTTCGCTGAACGAAGATCAAATATTTGATGGTGTGCTGCTTGTACTGAAATGTGCCAATCACTTCAGGCGCGTTGGTGCTACGTGGCAGGGTAAGTCGGAGCAGATTTCCACCTACTAGGCAGATTGCTGCACACCTTAACTAAAAACCCATAACAGGTAATGCCATTCGAAAACTCACTACGCAGCTTGAGCAGAGGCAAGCTTGAGATAAACCGTTGTCTGTAGTTAAGCCTTGCACTAATCAGCTGCCAAGAGCTTTTTAACTTCGGCAATGATCAAGTCAATGTCGAATGGCTTTGCCAACACCGCATCAAACAGATCCGATCTCTGCATACCGATGTGTGCCTGAGCACCGCTCACCAAAATGATTGGCAAATGATTAGCGGACGGAAGAGCTCGGACGGCTGTGGCAAATTCCAGGCCGTCCATCACCGGCATCATAAAGTCGGTAATGATCAAAGCTGGCCGTTCTCTATCGAGCACCTCCAGTCCTTTCCGACCATTTCCAGCAGTCACTACCATGAACCCTTCATCCTCCAGCGCGAAGCTGAGAATGTCAGCGATCAAATACTCGTCGTCGACGACCAGGATGGTAGTCATGTTAATTCAACCCGCACAAAGGCTTAAGATTTTGAACCGGGCGAGGTCTCAGTGGGGACTGAAGGTTCATGTCTTGAAGCCTTTTTCAGGAAAACGTCTTGATCACGGATCACGACCTCAAATCGCGAAGGATCGTAGGAGCTGTCTCGTACTTTAAGAATGGAAAGCGTCCTGCTTAGTTCAGAATGATTCTCAGAGAATCGCATCAGCATCAGGTTGTCGACGATGCTGGACAGGTCAGAGTTTGGTGCGCTGACCTCGGAGCCAAATAGATCGCGCATTTCCCAGGATGCAAATACAGTGACGCCCCTGGATCGCAACTCGTTCATCAGGGCACTGAAGAAGTCAGTAATTCGCGCCGGATTTGTCGAGACTCGCGTCATACCGCTCAAGCTATCGATGAAAAGGCGCTTGATGCCCTTCTCCTCGACGATCTTCAGAAGTCGTGCCCCTAGACCATCCAGCAGGCCTTCAGTTGTAGGCTGCCAGGCGATGCTGAGGGCGCCGCAGTCTTCCATGCCTTTGATATCGATACCCAGTGATTGGCCTTTGAGTCGCAACCGTTGCGGACTTTCGTAGAAACCAAAATGCAGGCCAGGAGCTTCCACTGTCGACTCGGCCAAAAATTTGAGGCCGAGAGTTGTTTTACCAATACCGGAGGGGCCGATGACCAGCGAAACACTGGAGCTGTGCAGGCCTCCGCCTAAGATGTCGTCCAGTGATTCAATGCCACTGGCGATACGCGTCATGTCTGCGCTGTCGGGAGAGGACGGATGGCTGTAGAGACTTTCGAGCCGTGGATAAACAACCAAGCCATTGTCGGTAATTTCACACTCGTGAAGACCGGTCATTGCTCCGCTGCCGCGAGTTTTACGTAGCTGAATTCGACGCACCGAACGAGTGCCATAGAGCTCCTCGCCCATCTCAATCACGCCATCAACCATGGTGTGCTCAGGACTGCCATCGTCGAGGCGAGAACTGGTAAGAAACAGCACCGTGCAACCAGCGAAAGCTGCATGACCTTGCAGCTCTGAAATGAATTTCTTGGTGTCGATGTGCGAATCAGCTTTTGAGCGCGCATTGAGCAAGCCGTCTACCACCATCACTGTGGCTTTTTGGCGGCTTATCTCGCGCCGGAGCAGTTTCACTACCTCATCCAGACCTTCGTTTTCCAAGGTATCAAACGCGCTGACAAACTGGATTTCAGCCCCGACCTTGGAAGCGTCGAAAAAACTAAGAGTCGAAAGAAATTGAAAAAGGCGGTCATGTGACTCAGCCAGCAGCGTAGCGACTAGAACACGGCCCCCACTTTCCGCGTGATGGAACCCAAGCTGGTTGGCCAGGATCGTTTTTCCAGACCCTGGTCGCCCTTGGATTATGTATGAAGAGCCTGCGACCAGACCGCCCTTGAGCAGAGCGTCAAGCCCTTCGATTCCACTTTCGAGGCGTTTTAGCTTTTCCAAAATGCGACCCTGATCTGAAAAACAGGCTGTTTAAGCCGAGTGGACGGAATGCTAACGCCATTTTCGCTTTGGAGCTATTCCGTCTAGAGCATCGGCGGGTATGAGTGCTCTGGACTAGATCAATGGACGCTGGGAAAAAGGGGCTCTCAGTTGCCAGTGTGTCTGTCGCACCTAGTTGGGCGATGCGCCGAGAATTGATGAGTTAGAACTATATGACGAGAGTTGATCAGTTGAGGACGGTAAAGGCTAGGTAAGAGGTCGTTAAAATGGACGGCAGCCTACATGAGCGGGCCATCGTACCGACTACTTACGGTGGACAATTTTTTCCTCGAAGAAACGGCATCGAAGAATTTCCCTGCGCCGAACGCTTCTGCAATTAAGCAAAGCATTCGACGCGATTGAAAACCCCGACCCGAATGTCAGCTTTGGGCTGATAATGCCCATCGCGAAAGGCAGCAATCGGCCAGTGCCAACAGTGAACGCCGCCGTCAAGAAATCGATAGCACTTTTCACCCTCACCTACCTCCAATGACATGTGCGTTTGTCCTGACAATTTGGAGGTCTCTATGTTGATACGCAAGATGGTTCTGCTTTCTTGTCTGGGTGTGGCACTCGCAGGGTGCGCTGGCTCACGCCAGGAGCCCCCTCCCACCACCATGCAAGTCGACCTGCAAAAATACCAGGGCACCTGGTACGAACAGGCCAGGTTACCGATGTTCTTTCAGCGAAATTGCCAGCAGTCGGAAGCTCATTATGGTCTGCGTGATGATGGTCGCATTGACGTCACCAATCGTTGCAGGGAACAGGATGGCGAATGGAAAGAGGTACGCGGAATTGCCGAATCGCAGCAGCCTGGTAAGACAGACAAACTGTGGGTGCAATTTGATAACTGGTTCAGCCGGATTGCACCTGGAATAACCAAAGGTGAGTATTGGGTGCTTTACCACGACCCCGCCTACCAGTTCGCACTGGTCGGCCACCCGAACCGGGAATATCTCTGGGTGCTTTCACGCGCCTCTGAAATTAGCGGCGTCAACCGCGAACAGCTGCTGAAGATTGCTCAGCAACAGGGGTATGACACGAGCAAACTGATCTGGCGTCCGGCAGATCCGACCAAGCCTTAGTCAGCAGGGCTATCTAAGCCCTGAGACCGTTGAGGAAATGCGCATGCTCAAGAGATGGATACTGCTTCTATGCATTGGCCTTGCGAGTTGCAGCCAGGTGGATGTGCAGACCTACAGCCAGGAGAAGCCCACGCTTGAGTTGCGCGAATTCTTCGAGGGCCGGGTCGAAGCTTGGGGTATGTTTCAAAAGCGCTCAGGCGAGGTCACGAAGCGCTTTCATGTGGTCATAAATGGCCACTCCGAAGGTCGCAGACTGATCCTCGACGAGTCGTTTACCTACAGTGACGGTACTACCCAAAAACGGGTGTGGACGCTAACCCCTGCTGGCCCTGGCCAATGGCGCGGAACGGCTGGCGACGTGGTGGGCGAGGCGCTTGGTGAGGTGGCAGGCAACGCACTGCGCTGGAAATATGTGCTGAACCTTCCGGTGGATGGCAAGGAGTACGAGGTTGATCTAGACGACTGGATGTACTTGATGGACAGGAACACCCTGATAAATCGCTCGTTCATGACCAAGTTCGGTGTGGAGGTCGGCCAGATCACCTTGTTCTTCCGCAAGCAGCCTTAAGGGCGCGGGGACTGTTCATGATGGTACTGCCATGGATGACTCTGTAGACGTTTCGCTGAACCGGTCATGGCCGTTTTCTGACTGTCGCGACGGGCCTTAAACACCATGAGCGACCATAGCTCTCACTGAAGAACCCGTGCGATGTTCGCCATCGCCCGCATAATGTAAAAGTTCTTTTCCTCACTGGAGCAACTTGATAAAGCGCACTGCGTGCCGCCTCAACATTTGCAAGACGTGAGATCAACGCAGCGGCCAGACGGCCCAATCTGAGTCACTATTGAACGACCGCTTTGGATCGTTTTCTGCCTCTTGCGACGCAATCGCCTAGAGGCGGACGTTCTGACGGCTCATGGAAAACAGGCAATGAGATAGGGCCAATGGACTTCATTATCGATTTGATAGCTCATCGAATTGGCGTGTTTGTGTTGGGCTTGCTGAGTGGCGGCCGTTTCAAGGGTGAGAGTGGTTTCGCCTGGGGCTGGGCGGTTGTCGTCGGTGGACTGATTCTGCTATCTCCATTCGCAGCATTCATAGCTGTGCTCATCTATACCAGTGGCCCGTGAATTGATGTCTGTAATGGGTCAGAAGCTGCATTTCTCGAACGGTAGCTTTTGGCCGATTGCTGCCGCTCACGGGTACCGTTAACGGCCAGCGGCAGACGTCCGGGAGCGGCAGCTTACGACCCCTTGCGGCAACGGAACGAAGACCTCGCCGTCAGCTAATCTATTTCAGCAATAACGACGTTGAAAGCGAGGCAAGGGAATGAAAATGGGGTTTAGGGATGATCTAAGCTGTTCAATGGTTTTGATTATTCTCGTTCTTGTTTACGCATCCACTGGTGGCAACACGCTTTACTTAGGTTTCTGGTATCTCATTGGAGTGCCAGTGGTAATGTTGCTTCCTGGCTTGATTCTACGTTCTCGGGCCCTGTTTCTATCTGGCACAACAGCTGCCGCGGTTGCCACTCTTTTGGTCTACATGGCGATCGTATCCAGCTCGGGTCGTGAAGGCGGTCTAGTTGGGCTGGGGCATTTATTTTCTGTCCCGGGGATGGTCGTCGGTACAAGTGTTTCGGCTTGGTTGTTGAGGTTCCGTGTAAATGCGAGGTTGCCATGGATTGTCGCGGGCTTTGCGTTTCTGGGAGCCGGCTTCGGTTTCATGATTGCCCAAGTTATCGTGTGCACCACCGCTATGTACTGCGGCGCACTATCGATGGGGGTTTGGAATTAACTGAACAAGCGTCCACTTCTGGCATCAAGCAGCCAGTTTTGGCTATCTCTAGACGCTGCCACCGGCAGCTGACTCACGCAACCATGAGCCACGAAATCGATACCGTTAGGCGACTCAAACATCAGTTAACGGCCTTTTTTTGCGAACAATCAGACTGAGGCACTAACAGCCCTTTGCCGTTTACCACACTTTCGGAATCCCAGTTGTCGGAAGCTGATTAAGGCTCTGCTGATGGGATCTACACCCGCCCTACAGCCCCATATCCCGTTCCAACTGATCCGCTTTCATCGTGTCAGAAGCAAAGCCGATCTTCATCAGGTGCGATTGCAGATGATCACGTAAATGCATTCTCAGACGAGACCTAAGCTCTACGTGAGACGCAAATGGGCCCGCATCGATATCATGACTTTTCAGAGCATCACGTAGCACTCTGATGCTCTCAGCACCGATCCCTGACGCGTGCAGGCGCACGATCGGATCAAGCCCAGGGATTCTCTTGAAACTGGCGAGCGCCTCTTCAAGCAGTCGCGCAAACGACACCTTGCTACATGCCTGCTGCGCCGAGCGCCAAACCTTAAACTCAATCTCGTCTTCCATCTGCTCTCTCCAGTTGATCTGCGGACTGACTCGCACGAAGTTGTCCGACACGGGTATTTTTTAAAAAAATGACTCGTTGTTTGAAATCAAACTGGATAGCAGCGGCTTACGCCGCTAAGTGCCGACTTCGCTATGCCCACAGGGCGGTCACGCATCAGCGTCAGCAGGATAAATTGCAAGAAAAGGCCAAAAGCAGAAGCACTGAATAAGCAAAAAAACCACACCGTTTCCTCAGCAGGATCGCCGGTAGGTGGGGCGCTGAGATCGCTGCTTTTTTGTTGTCCTCAAATATAAAGATCCGTCGCTCGAAAAAATTTTCAAGGGGCCTTCTGAAAATATATTTTTCTTGACTCGACCCTCACGCAGTCACGACGGCCTCCACACTCGTTTCGTTTGGAGATTGCGCAATGCGTGCGTTCAGATCAACACATCTAACAGCGTACAATTACGTCCCCTGTTGAAGCGTCCCAGGTCGTCCAGGAAGGATGTGGCAGCAGTTGAAATCACACCAGCCGATGACGCGGCACAGAACGTGGATGTATTAAGGAAAACTTGATGGCGATCGATTTGAAAGGCCTGTGGCAGCGAGAGCGCGCAAGGCGGGCCGCTTTGTGGGGGCTGGAGGACTTGCGACCAGGTGATGATCGCGCAAAACCTCATCTAAGCATTCTCGATGAAATTGATCGACAAGACCTCGAACAACCTCATGGGGCTGCTGCGCTTATGATAATCGAGGAGTTGGCGAAAAAAGTGCTGCCACCTGGCATCGCGTATGAATGGACAGACCTGACGTACCAACAAACCACGGCGGGCAACACCGGGTCTCCTGATCTTCCCGCTGTGCGTATTGTTTGTTTATCTGGTGCTGGCCGCACAATACGGAAGCTGGTCGATCCCACTGTCGATTCTGCTCATTGTTCCGATGTGCCTGTTGGCAGCTTCTGCCGGCCTGAAAATCATGGGCTTGGATATGAACATCCTGACCCAGATCGGCTTCGTGGTGTTGGTCGGATTGGCGGCGAAGAACGCCATTCTGATCGTCGAGTTCGCCGTGCAACTCGAACGCGAAGGTATGGAGCGAATCGACACCGTCTTACAAGCATCCAAGCTACCCCTGCGACCGATCTTGATGACGTCACTTGCGTTCATCCTCGGTGTGCTGCCGCTGGTGACCACGCCAGGTGCGGGCTCCGAAATGCGTAAAGCCGTGGGCACATCGGTGTTCTTTGGGATGATTGACGTGACATTGTTAGGATTGCTTTTCACACCGGTTTTTTATGCACTCGTTCGTCGAATAGCGATGCGCAGAGAAAAAAATGCGCCGGGCAACGCAACTACTGTGGTTGTGGGTTCAACGTCTTAAGCCAAGAGTAGTGAGTAAATCTAGCCCGCCTATTGGCGGGCTTTTTTTGTAGCTGTGGGAAGTGATATCAAGCTCAATACCGCCTGCAATGCAGGGTTAAAGCCTCGCATCCGGAACCTATCGAGCGGCTAAAACATAGGGTTTCGGTACCGCACCGCTTACAAACGTTTTGACTCGCCTTTGTAAAAAAGCCCAGCAGGGCGTTTTTTTCAATACCGGGTTTCCTCTCTTCTTACCTCCCGAGGATCCTTGAAAACGGAAAGTTGTAGAAGGTCAGAACGTACACCTAACCGCACAGCTGATTTATCGGATCCCTGATGTTACCTTTCGCGCAGACTTCCAACGCGGCCAATTCAACATGCTCGAACAAAAAATCACCTACCTTAAAGACATTGCTATTTTAATTGAGGAAAAAATTAGTGAGATGGCCGCAAAGCTTGAGCTCCAGCCGATGCCTCATATGCCGACATTGGGAAGCGGTTACGAAGCCATTTCAAAAACTACGCTTGAGACAACGCTAAAAGAGGAACTCCACGCACCTGTTTACCTATCAGAGGGTTTCGTCAGAATAGCCGGTGAGATGGCAGGTCAGCAAATTGACATTATATTGTCCAGCAAACCAGGTGAACAATACGGTAATACGGCGTCATTCATCCATAACATTGAAGATGTGCTGTGTATCATAGAGGTAAAAAAGACACTCGATAAGTCTGCATTCACCGATTCAATGCAGCACCTGACCGTGATAAAAGACAGTTACATAGATGCAATCACGAAAGGAACTATCCCTTTAAATCTTGCAGCAGTCGATCATGCAAAAAATGCTGTATCCATTCTAAAACGCGCCCCATTACTTATTGAAAAAAAGAAAGGAAAAATTGACCTAACGAATTTAACGCTGCCTGAAGAGTTGCTCTTCTGGAGCTTTTATTTGGAGTGGGTATTGCCGCCCTATATTGTCCACGGGTTCGATGGCTATAAAACCGAGCGAGGACTGCAAAACGCATTCTCCAAATACGTGGATAATAAAGATATCAAGAAGAGATGGATTACCTATATTCCTTCCTTAGTGATGTCGGGAAAACTGTCGGTTGTAAAGGCAACCGGAAATCCATTTTTCTATAAAGAAGGGGAAGAAGCCTCGGTTTTTTTTATGTCAGCCAATTCCTTGCCTATGGAATTGATGTTGATGATTATCGTAAATCGCATGGTAGCCACTGGACTATTCGGCAAATCCTGGGGCTCTATCTACACCGAAAACTCATTCAGTCCCTTCCTCAAGGCAATAGTAAATCTTGAGGTAATAGATAGGTTTTCGGCCAGATTCGCGCGTGTACTTTTCAAAGGAGACAACCTTTTGGACGAAGCCTATCGGTTGAAGAATACTCCTCCGCCGGGAAAGATCGGCCCGGCCGCCACTAACATTATCCAGTCGCATATCTTCAATTTGCTAGCTCGCGAGCGTGGTCTCTTCTGCCGCGTTCCCTTTCTTAACGACATAGAAAGTCTGCAAGCCCTTGGGGAAATCGAGAGATTAGGAATCCCTGTAGATCTGGAAGGTTTTATGGCTGAAGTGGATTTTGCGTTTAGAGCGAACCCTAGCGACGGTACCTCCATAATTGATCAGTCGATCTCCAAAATGGAGCGTTTCGTGCTTTACTACCCAGAGCCTGTCATAGATGTTGTCCTCAGGTACAAAAACGGCAAAACGGATCTCAAGCTCTCCGAGCGATTCCAAAAAAAAATTGACCGCCAGATTGATGACTATTCAGCCCGTGGCTGGCTCATCTCAGAAGAAATAGCGAGAAAATTTTCATTAATCTGAGTTGCTAGTAACCAGTGCAATCAACGGGCGCACAGCACAGCAAATCAAATAAAACTAAATGCCGGCCCAGGGCCGGCATTGTCAGCGACAGACTTCGATAACTAGCGGAGCCTTCCCCCTATCGAACCGTATTCGCGTCCTGATTGAACAGCAGCTCGCGCGTTTGCTCGTCGACCACAGGCGCAGTGTTGACCTGTTCTGCCAGTTGCATAAGCACGCTTGGTTGCAGGCAGATCACCCATTCGCTCAGACCACCGTGCCAGATGAGGAAAGTCCGCAAGGGTCTTGTTGCTGCCGCGTTTGAGGCACAATCCATGGTTAGCAGACCATGTCCGCGATGCTGTAGTCACCCGCAATGTAATCGCGACCATCAACCAAGTGCTTATTCAACACGCTATACAACCGAGCAGTTTCCTTCATGTAGCGTTCCTGCGCGTAGTTTCCCGATCAGCGCCCCTGATTCAATTCAAGGGCGCGCAAGGCATTCCGCCTAAACAGGGAGTTTTCCGAATCTCCCGCAAACCGACTAGGCGAGCCTTGGCAAATTTTCATGCGGTGCTGCTCACGCCACTCGTTCATCAAGGTCAGCATTTTTAAAAGCACGTAACGCATCAAGAGCAGGTGCACTCGCGTGCTTGCGCGCGCCACGGCCGGCCAAGATGTACAACACGCCTTTGCTTTCAAAAATGCATTCCTCAAAATCGCTCTGAAAATCGCTGAGGACGCTATCGCCCGGCTTGAGCTGTTTGCTGCTGTCGAACACCACCGCTTGGGCATACAAGACAGTTGCCTCAAGCCCTTGTGCTTTGACGTCCTGCTCTTGGAATTCCGGGAGCATGACATCCAACAACATCCAACCTCGGACGATGCAAAATGGCTTTTCTACAAAGGTCTCAGCGGCCAGCTCGATCAACTCATCGTTGCCAAGCTTCGAACCCCCAAGAATTTGCGCAGGCCCAAAAAGTAAATCGCCTAGCAGGTCTGTATCGGTAACGCTTGTATTCATAATCTCGCTTTAACCTGCTCTTCCCGCGAGTATCAGACAGGAGTTATTTGCCCTATCCCCGTTAATACCTAGATAGCCCGAAAGCCTTTTGCGCCGCGTTTGCAGATCCCTCAGTGATAGATGCGATTCATATAGAGATTGCCGCCGCCAAACGCCCAACTGACGATCACATATCTGCTACCTGCCACGGTTTGGAATAATGCATAACCGTCAATGAAGGTGACGCCCGTTATGCGAGAAGTTCGCATACTCGCACCCTCTCGGAAACGGCCCGTGGTATCGCCATAAATTGTTCCCATGATGACGGGTGGACTGTCGACGGCTGCGAAGAGGAACGCCGTGATGCTCACACCAAAATCCTTTTCCATCGCTACCGCGACCTCTGCCGGAAGAGACGATGCGAGCTGTCGCTCAGTCATCAAGTAGCTCGCTTGAACTGCCAGCCAGGGATCGTGTTTCGTTCTCCACTCCACACATCTTTCAGTCCTCCTAAACGATCAACATAGCTGCGCCAGACGCCATAACCCCCAGAGGGGTGAGCGCTCTCAGGGAAGATCAATCACAAAGCCGTGATTAAAGCCCGTCCGCTCACCTGGATAACCTCTAGGGTTCGAGACCACACGACAGCTACCCATCGCGATATCGACTGCGCGGTGTGTATGCCCAAAAATCCATAGATCCGCTTTATCCAGAAGCGCGTGCCAACGGTTTGAGTAGGCAGCACTCAAATGACCCTCGTGTTTATCACCCATGACTTCGGGTATAGGTGCGTGGTGCGTCACGACCACAGTGTTGCCATCGAAGGGCTCACCGAGCTCCTTGGACAGCCAAGCGAAGGAATCGTGATTCCTGCTGATGAGGTCGGACGGGCGCAGCCGGCGATAGTTTTCTCCAGTGCGAATAACACGAAAATCATTCATCCAATCCCATGCTATTTGCGTAGCCGCAGCTACGTTTTCAGTCGAGGAAAAATCAGTCCAGCCAGTGGTGCAAAGGAACCGCGTTTGATTCCAAATAAAGGTCTCGTTTTCCAGGACGTGCACGTGCGGTAAGGCGGCGACCTTCATCTTGTTGAGGGTGTAATCGATGTGTCCTTTATAAAACTCATGATTTCCACACACGTAAATCACAGGGCAATCAAACGTCTCATTCGCCCACTCCACTCCCCGTCCTTTCAAGTCTATGTCACCGGCCAGGATCACCAGGTCATAGCCATTGGATAGGGGCTGATAGGACGCGAACTCGTTGTGCAGGTCTGACAGCACGAGAAGTTTAAGCAATGGCCTGATCTCGGTTTACAGCTAAATTGAAAGAGCGAATAAAGGGTCAGACCGAGTTCGCGAAGGGTTTTAGCCCAACACCGCACCGACCGCGATCCATAGATATGAATATATACATTTGAGTGGATCATGGCAATCGCGGCATACAGATCTGTTTTTACGGAACGGAAAAATGTCTGTACGCACCGCATTTGCCGTAACGCTGAAGCTATTGCGAGCAAAGCGTGGCCTCACGCAGCAAGAGTTAAGCAAAAAGGTCGATCAATCGCATGTGAGCCGCATCGAAAATGAAAAGACCTCCCCTAGCTTGGAAGCCATCTTCGAGCTCGCCGACGCATTGGAGATCAGCCCTGTTGCGCTGATGGCAATCGTATGTGGGGTGCAGGACGAACTGAGCGCCGACGATATGCTGAAGAATGCTGAGAGGGATCTAAAATCGCTAAAGCTGTTGAGGGGCTTGATCCCTGTGGAAATTGAACAACCCGTTCACCCACGGATTACGGCAGCAGCCCAAGCGCGAGAGGCCATCCGGGTGCTCAAGGAGCAAGGTCTTTCGCGGGCTGAAGTTGCTATGAAGCTGGGGATGGCAAAGACCACCGTTCACCGCCATTGGAATCGTTCGGGCTGAGTATTTTTACTGCTTTTTGTTGGCTACTGCAAAGCATCGACTACACGAGTGGGCGGGTGAATCTGGGCCTGTTCACTGATCAAGAACGAACGTGCAGCGGGTTGGAAGTCGTATTCGGCGCGACATCCAGATCAGCCCTTGGAGGCATGTCGTCCAGCCCACCACATATCCAGATCTTCGCCGACGACAAGAATGAGCACATGGCTAGGTTCACCTTGGCCAAGAGCTGGGGCATTTCTATCTGGATCACGGGCAACGCGAATTGCTTCAGGCCCGGGATCTCGAACCCCACCAAAACACCCGTATGCCCACTGGAGATGTGGAGCGTCTGGAATGGCAAGCGAACGCTTTCGCCGCTTACCTACTCATGCCAAAGCAGGCGTTTTTTGATCGGCTCGCACGGCTTGCAGTAATTCACAACATCCGCAACCGCGGACATGGATTCCTCTACCTCGATAACCAGTCAGTGAACTATCAGCTCGTCCAGCACGTGTCGCACGATTTGAGCGAAACTTCAATGTGTCGAAGAAAGCCGTACGTTTGCGCTTGATGAGCCTGGGGCTTCTTGTAGACGCCACCTCAACGAGTATGCGAGTTCCACCCATCAGCCGGATTGTCAGCCGAAGGCGCTTGCAATAGTCTCGCTGCAAGTTGCTCGGTAGGCGCGAGCAGTCCACGCTCGCGAAGCTTTATTACCGTTGTGACAGTTGAAAGCCCCTCTCGAGCTGACTATCATCAAGCCTTGTAGCAGACGCTAGGCTTATATAGAGGAACTGACCAGCTCAACACCCAGCAATCTTGCATTCGCTCCTATAAATGAGGGGATCAATCTTCATTACGCCGCATAGGCATTGAGGCCCGGAAGAACGCCGGGAGCATCTAATTAGGTTTGCTAGTAACAATCAGAGGGGTCTATTAGGGCATAAATCCAGCTCACTTCCCGCTTCACGTGACCTCTAGCCCTGACACATGTGATCACCAGATCCTAATGACAAGCGAGTTGTGAAAGTCGCATAGGCCGTCAACGAACCTCATGATGCCATGTGCACTTGGAACAAATATATTTCGATCGAGAACGGCAACAAATTTTGAACTTGAGTTTTTTCTTAATGAGCATCGCTCTTGCGACTGGGCTTTAAGCTGGGGTGGCGACACGATATAACTTTTCTCTTTTTGTATGTTGCCACCCGCCTCCTCACGATGGATCAATGTATATGAGGCATTCATATACACGAAAGATATTGTAGGGATCGTATCCCTGGCGACTATTACATCAGAATACTTATCCCGATTGGCACTCGCCCTCTCCAGTGCGCCCCACACATCAAAAAAGGAAACCAATTGAGTTACTAAAAGCTCTCTCAGACTAAAGCCGCCACGGGCAAGCAAATCACTAAAAAGTTCCATCATAGCTGAACTCGATCTGATTGCCTGATACTCAGCTAAAGTCGAAACGCCTCCTGATGACACCAGCCACGCGCAATAAGCGGAAACGCAGGTGCACCCGGATGAAAGACTTAGGGCATTTAGCTGGCTGTGGCTTAGCGACTTGATGGAATTGAAGCACTCTCGGTGTTCGCTTATATACAATTTGAAGAGATGGCGCCGCAGGGACTTGAGGCAAGTTACGATGTCCCCCACATCGAAGCCAGGTGCCCGCACAGTGGGTAATCTATCGAAGCTAAAACTCGAAGAGCCAGCGTCCCGAAACTTTTTCCCATCAACGCCTGCCGCAATAGAAGCATAGTTCACAATAGAGACCTCGTGCGAAAACTTAGCACTCTGCCAATAGAGATCGAATGGAATACCAATCCGCCTTCTAACATATTCGAAATAAAACTCACTAACCTCAAGATCTCTCATGCCGGAAATCTTCGAAATCACTTCAGAAACGGCACCCAAATCCAAGCATTCAATTTTGTCTAGCCACTCTTGGTAATTATCACCAATCATTTCGAAGGCTCTGACTTCCTTTTCAGACAATTTGACTATCGGTACACGCTCAAGGGCCAGAAACCTCAAGTGCTCGCAGGTGCTGTTTTTGATGAGAGGCTTCGTAAAAAGGCTTCCACCCTTTCTTAAAGCACTCGTACAGCACCGGCAGTACGTCAACTCCTGATCATGTACTGGGCATTTTTCTAGCAATGGATTTTGAAATAAAGAGGAATGAAAATTATTAGCAATGCAATCTTGGCAGTGTCGAATGGTTTGAGCGCGCGATTGGCTTGATAAGTGAAACTTTGAGCTAATGCGTGCTTGCCTCAACGTAATTCTTGAAAGCTGTAAGCGTTTATTTAAATTAAGCACAAGATTTTCGTGGTACAGCCCTAAGTTTGATGTAGGTGCAGCGCCGTATTCAACATCACCTAGATTTTCCAACACCGCTTTCAGGCTGATACGATTGATAATCAATGCCTTGACAACAATCAGCCAACAAGATTGATAAGGTGTTTCTATCTTGGGAAAAGATAAGACTTTATCCATTAGAGACCTTTTCCGTAACATCTATCAGCTCTGCGAACTGAGCCATTCCTGAAACTCTGAAAGCGCTGGCTACCATTGATTGCGTGAGAACAAACTCAGGCTTATCCTCTGACCTCGCGGTGGCCAAGATGTAGCCAATGGCAGTAAACAGATGGGCAGTAGGGATAATTTTGGCCTGTGAAGTAGATACCGCTTTTTTTGCCTCCTTAAAAATCAATTCAACATAGTTCCCAAGCCTGAAGCCAGCACCAAACGCCTTAGGCACAAAAAAGTTAGTATAAGTGCAATCACTCATCTCCGGAAAAGTCAACTCATAATCAAATTTTTTAAGAGTCGCCGCCAACCAATCAACCGTTGTACAACCTTTGAATCTCTCCCTCCTGCTTAAAAATCTAGCCACAAGCGCTATCTGCCCCCCACTACTCAATGTGGTTCGCATGCTGTTTATTTCATGCTGCGCAAACCCAATGGTAGTAAGAGATATATTATTTAGCTTAAGTTCATTTTGAATAGCCTGTAGACTTTGGTAATCTTTCGTAACCATAGCCTGCATTTCGTCGATCATCAGCAAACAATGTTTTCCACTTTTACCTGCCAACTCACAAATGATGTGGTCAACCACGCGATCCCGCGCCTCCGACTTTGACAGACGAGTAGTCTCTTTATCCAAGCCCATACCTTTGAATATCGTCGGCACGATGCTTGTGTCTTTTGAAGGATCACAGGATGCTAGAACCACCATCTTATCTGGAAATTCCCGAAAAATCAGAAATCGAACTGCCTTGGCACATTCAGTCTTCCCCATTCTAGGGGTTGACCAGAAATAAATACTGGGTTCACTGAGGAATATCAACTCCCTCACCTTTTCATAAATTTCCACTATTGTAGGAGTAAGCGTAAAGTAGGTCTTCAGCATGACTGGGTGCTGCGACAGTAGCTCATCCCTTCGTGCGCTATTTAACGGATCAAAGCTACCCATTCTTAGCTCCTGTTCTTAAAAATCTTTGATTATTTTGTTCAAATCCGGCATTGGGTACGGAATGATGGTTGCAGTTTTTTGCGGTTTAACGTTCTCATTGTTTATATCTGGGCTGGGTGATGACTCTTGTACTCCGGCAGACGCGGCCACGGAGCTTTCAACTTCCTGGCTATAGTTAAGCTCTTCGTCCTCAAAACCCATCCCCGCCTGGACTTCCACCTCAACCCGCTTATGCTCCGTGGCTGCCCTAGCGTTACTCATGGCAACATCTGGTGTTTTTTTACCTTGGGCAATCTCCGACAAGAGGTTCATGTACAAAATAATCGGATCATCAAATTCAGAAACAATTAACAACCTTTGAGTGATCAAGCTGTTAATGGCCTTTCGGGTTTTACGGCTATGCTTTGTTCGCGCCCATTTTCCAATGGCTGTAAGCACCTCCATGAGTGAACCATCAGGCCAATATGCCTTGACGGTTCTCATATCCTGCTCATCTACTTCTACAAGAATTTTCTTACCCGCAAGCCACGCAGACTCTCTAAGTACGCTTGATGAATAATGCACACGATCAAGCTGAATATAAGGCCTGACTCCTCGTTTTGGATAGCATCTCACGATGACTGTTTCAGTGATAGAGTAATTAGTCATTTTCGAAATGCTCTCTTGAAGCACAGTTCGAGGAGTGTAATGCCTTTCATCTTTATTTAACTTTTGTCGAATATACTCATTCGGCGATAGCATACCGATACCCTCTGAGGGAGTGGCATTACTTAATGCAAAATGATAGAAGGCGAGCTCTTCAATCAAGCTAGCATCCATCTTAAGATTAGCTGACACCACAGAACTGCCTTGGGCTCGCCCCGACCCAGGGCTTGAACCTGTTGTGCTCGGTAATCGCTGAAATATTTGAACTGCAAGCTCTTTAAAAGCCCGCTCCACATTTGGACGAGTTTCGAAATGGCCTGGCGGCCCATAACATAGTGAATAACCCATTTTTTTACGGAGAACGTTAGAGACCGCATCAGCGAGATTCGCCAGTGCGTTATCGGGCATCAGCACTGTTGGTAGTGTGTGAGCTAATTCAGGAAATATCTCTACCGGAAAACCTATATCCCCACTCAACTTCATCCCTAGGACTTCTTTACTAGGCCGAGGAAGACCTGCCCTCAGACTCTCTGTCAACAATCTGACCACGTCGGCAGCACTGACTTCACTACTAAAGACGACGACAAACCACCAAACAGCCGTTGAAACCCGATCTACAAGCGCCATGATATTGATGCGCTCTATCGGGACATAGCTTATTAAGCCATCTCCATTTTCAAACCCAATTGAAAAATGCGAATCAATATGATAACTATCAATCTCCGCTGCCTCCATCATATATTCATATGTAAGCAATGCATCCTTACCGCTGCCTACCATGAGATGAGCCTGAGCTGCTGTTTCACCGTTTACCGCAACACCACGATCAAAATTCTGACTAAGTATTTTCTGAACAAATTTTCCTATTATTTTTGAGCCTAAGAGCTTCGTGCCGTAAGGCCATTCATACTTTGGATGATCTTTCCTTTTAAGGTAATCCATCATCTCCTTGTGTACATGCTTGGGACTGATGCGGTTCTCATATACAGCTTTCTCATGCTTAAGCTTGAGAATTTTCCTGACCAATACCAGTTCCAGATCAGGGTATTTTGTCAGTAAATTAGCAAATACCCCCGCATACCCGCTCTTGCCTTCCGGGAATTTTGGCCTGATAGGACTGGTACGCTTATAATTTTCCATCCTAATGTTCGGTATTAATGCTTTGTACCCCCAAACCATACCGTTGTTCGAGACTGACAGGCATCTGTTTATCAGCCTATGCAACTCGACACCGTTTATATTCGTGGCTTCTTCAATTGCAAAAAGGCTGTCTCCCTCAACATAGAGATCAACGGCTTTCACACGGTTGTTGAATCGGTATTTAACATCCTCATCCATGTCATCAGTCAGGACAGGCGTCCAAGGGCGTGTTGACTTTATCGCCATTTCGATCTCGTGACGACTTCTCTTAGCGCTCATGTGAGCTTCCAATGACTGTGATTACCGAAAGCACGCTCTGTCAAGTCGATCTCTATTCCTCCCGTTAATACTTTTTCTGCGAACACCCCCAACACAACCATCGGATCATGTCTGGATGTCGCTAATAGGATCTGCTCAACTGTCCCTACCTTCAACGATAAAATAGCCAACTCTACGGCGCACGAAGTGACGTCATGTCTGCGCCCCCTGATTTGAGATGCGAACCCAACAAGTCTTAACGTCCTAGTGGCCTTTTGCGCCTGCTGTCTCAAATAGTCAGCATGCACCTTCACAAAAGTTACCTGACGCTCCTCCACCACGGCCCTGCCGGCGAATAGTTCGCGCAGAGTAATAGTGCCATTGTCAATTCCACCGTCGCCTGCACACAGAGTATGAACTTGTACCTCACCATTATTTAACTCTACGTGAATGAACTCGCGATTGCGAAATTTATCCTCGCCTTGCAACTTTAACTCTGCTTCACAACCAAACTTGAAGCTACGTATTGTTGGATTGGCTTCTAAATTCGCCACCCAGTACACGCACTCATTATTACTTGCGAGAGAAAGGTCTGTCTTGGATTTCGGGCTGTAAACAATCCAAAGTGCATTTCTGGTATTTTTTCGGGCTCCATGGAAGGACATCAACCTGCCTCGAAGCTTCGACTTGAGTGTCGCCATCATCACCCTCTCTCTGCCGTAGTAAACCGAACATACACGCTCATACTCAATCTCGAACATAGACAGATCACGCCAAACCTGCAAAATAACTTTTCCATATAACGAATAGTTAAAACCGCCCTGCGCGGCATAAATAGCGCTAATTAATCGTATATTGACTCAAAAAACAGATTGCGATATTGATAATAACTAGCAGGCTTTTCCTGCGAACTTCGCATCGTTTTAAGCGTATATTGGACTCATAGCGAAAGCTTAGACTTCTCCAAAACTAACGATAAGTGCTAGATGGAATTTAGAAAATCATGACGTCTTGCGTGATTCCTCATGCCAGTATGAGGGCAAGCTTTCCTGCTTCAACGGCCTTCAAAACCCTCATGGATTTTGGCTTTATCTATCCTGCGTGAGGTGGTGTAAGAAACTTTTCCAGCGAGAATAAGGCAAGGCAGAAGCCTGCGAGGATCGAGGTGCTTAATGCCTCACTAGAGGCCACCGGGTTCACCTTCCATTTCTATTGTTTGCTGTACGCCCTTCTCCATTTCTATTCTTTGCAGCATTCGCGCTCAATCTCCATTCTTTGCTGACCAAAAAATGGTTTGCAACCGTGCAATTTCATCTAGAAGGCTGTGTAAAGCATTTCCGTATCTTGCTGAATTCACGGGCTTCAGTCTTTTAGGAGGTATATGAAGGTTTGCTCTCGAGTACTCTTACGCATCACCTGGTCCAGCTTGCTGCTTGGCGATGTAACTCACAATGAATGCATCCTGCGATCCGCGCTCTTTGTGATATCCAACCACGTTGGCCAACGTCCACCGCAGCATCCTCATGAGAATTGGGTCAGAAGAATTCGCGCTGGTTGACTCGTATGGATACCGGCTGTTGGTGAACACACTTCGATATTTTTCAAAGCATTCTTCTTGGCTGTCCAGTGCCAAGCTGCACCGGATCTGTTCAGGAACAGCATGAAACAACGTCAGCAAATCATGCCAATCAACACGTCGGCTGCGGTCAGTTTTCCCCTCGTTTTGAAGGCATTTGTGAGCCGTCTTGATGGCTTCTTTATCAAGGACGTAGGTTTCCCCAGTCGTTCCTTGATGCTGGTCAGGAATCGAAATAAAGCTCTTTAGCAGGATCTCCATACCGATCGCTGCATTGACGTGCGCTACGTGTGGTAGATGTTGCGCATCCAGTAGCTCGGCTGCTTTTAAGTAGCTGTGCGCGCTTTCCAGCATCCAGCCTGGGAAATGATTCATTGATATTTTTTCTCTTATTGGCAGATGCTGATTTTCTCACCTTGAGCGATATCGTTCATTTTTGAAAGATAACGCTCAAGGATGATCTACCCCTCGCTCATCTGATGAGCTACCCTACTGTTTTGATGCTATATAGTTATAACTACACTAAATAACCATTTAGATTAGTTAAGCGAATATCGCGGAATTGACGATATTCGCCACTCGGCTCTAGAAATCCACCGTAGCTGAAAGCAGGTAAGTTCTTGGCGTCGAAAGCGTCAAACCCGGCTCACTGTCATCCGAGGCTCCGGCCGAACTCCAATAGCGCTTATCCAGCACGTTCTCGACATTGGCGCGCAAAGTGATGGTCTTGTCTTCGATTTTGAACGCATAACGCGTGCCTACGTCGAAGCGCTCCCAGGAATCGATTTCCTTCTCGTTCGACTGATCCAGATACTGCGAACTCGAATAGATTCCGCGCCCTGTCAGTGTAAGCCCCTGCACGTTCGGCACATCCCATTCCGCGCCGAGATTGACGTTGTACTTGGGTGTCGCCGGCGCACGGTTGCCGTCGAACGTGCCGTTGGTGGTCTCGGTCAACTCGCTGTCGATGTACATCACGCCGCCAAGCAGTCGAACGCCTTTCAGTGGCTCACCGAACACGCTCAACTCCACACCGTCGTTCCGCCGCTTGCCGTTTGGGCCAAACACGCGCGTCGTGGCGTTGGTCTCGTACGCCGGCTGTTTGATGCGAAATACCGCCGCCGTCAGGGCATACGCCCCGGCATCGTACTTGGCACCGACTTCGACCTGACGGCTAATGAATGGCGGGAAGATTTCGTCCTCGTTCACCGAAGTCGACGGCGCGATCTTGCCCTGGCTCAGGCCTTCCATGTAGTTGGCGTACAGCGACAATCGGTCCGTGGCCTTGAACAGAATCCCGCCCGACGGCGAAACCTTTTCTTCGTCGTAGGCCGTATCACCCTTCACATCATCGCTCCAGTCATCGACCTTCACGCGCTGCCACCGGGCGCCGAGGGTCAGCAACAGGCGATCATCGAAGAAACCCAAGGTGTCCGACAGCGCCACGCCACTGAAGCGATTTTCGGTGTAGACCTTGGCGTCTTGCCGCGTCGGCGTGCCGGGTTTGGTGATTTCCACCGGGGCATACAGGTTGCTGCGACCCGCCGCATAACGAGCGCCACCGTTTTCAAAGTCCATATAGAAGTAGCTGGCTGCCAGATTGACTTCATGGCTGACCGGGCCTGTGTGGAACCAGTTACGCACGCCCGCCGTGGCGGTGCGGACATTTTCGTCACGGGTGAAATCGCGCGGCTGCACGCTGAAATCGCCAGCATTATTGGTGACTGAAACGGCATGGCGCAGGAAGTCGTGATTGCTTTTGCGCGCACCGACGCCGCCGTACAACATGACCGAGTCATTTACGTCGAATTCGGCGTTGACCGTGCCGAAGGTGTCCTTGGTTCGCGCCTGGCTCCAGGGTTGCGCATAGTTGTCGCGCACGTCGTTCGCGTTCGGCACCTTGGCATTGGCGCCGACTTGCACGCGCTCTTGCGGTGCGTCGGTATCGCGTTCGGTATGGCCGACATCCGTCGACAGTCGCAGGCGCTCACCGCGAAAATCCAGGCCCAGCACCGCCATGTCGCGGTCAACACTCTGGTGATCCCATTCGGTATCGCCGGACTGTTTGACACCGTTGAAACGCAGGCCGAACTGGTTGTCCTCGCCAAAACGCCGCCCGACATCCACAGAACCACCGACTTGATTGTTTGAGGCGTAATTGGCTGTCAGCGAGGTGATGGGTTGGTCCGTCGCGCGTTTGGGCACCACGTTAATCCCCCCTCCTACACTGCCCCGCGGTGAAATACCGTTGATGAGTTGGCTCGGGCCTTTGAGGATGTCGACGCGATCGGCCATTTCCATGTCGATGGTGTACGTCGGCAGAACACCATAGAGGCCGTTATAGGCAACATCGCTGTTGAACAGGCTGAAGCCACGGATGGTGAATTGTTCATAGCGCCCGCCCGCTGGATTGGTCGCGCGCACTGAAGGATCTGTGGCAATCAGGTCGCCCAGGGTTCGGGCCTGCTGGTTCTTGACCGTCTCACTGGTGTAGGTGGTCATGCTGAACGGGGTTTCCATGAAGTCTTTAGACCCCAACAGCCCTTGCGAACCTCGACGTGCGACCTGGCCGCCGACAAACACGTCGGCACCCGAAGAATCAGTGGCACCGAGTATCGAAGTCGGCGCCAGTTGCAGGCTGCCGCCCTCCGCCGCCGGAATCAGCGTGTAGGCATTGCCCCCCACCGGTTGAAGCTGCAAACCAGAGCCCAGCAACAATCGGGTGAAGCCCTCCTCTACCCCATATTCACCGCTCAAACCCTTGCTGCTCTGGCCGCTGACCAGTGCGGGGTCCACCGACAGATTGACCCCGGCCAAACCGGCAAATCGTGTCAGTGCTGAACTCAAGCTGCCAGCTGGCACCTGATAACTGCGTCGCGAAGAGTCGTCGGCCCAACTGGACTGGATCATCAAGGGGCTGGCACTCAGGCTCAGCAGGAGGCTCAACTGCAACAACGGACGCAAACGGCTTGGGAATACTGCGGGCATTGGAAGAAGCTCTCGATTTTGTTCACTTGCCTGGAATGACCAGCGAGGCGAAAAAAAGGGACAGGCTTCAGCCAGTTTTTTTCTGAGGGATGAGAGAAACCCAGAAACGGGTGCGTGTATGCACTTCGATCGGCAGGCTCGCCGCCAACAGCGAAAGGACTTGGTCGGTATTGTCGAGACGGAAACTACCCGTGACGCGCAGCGCCTCAAGCGCAGGATCCCAGCGCAGCAGACCTGAGCGATAACGGCTCAACTCGCGCAGAAAATCCCCCAGCGGTTGGTTCTGCGCCATCAATACACCCTCGCGCCAACCCGGCATCAAGGCGTCGAATGCTGTAACAGGCCCCGCGCCAGAAGCTTGCAGACTGACTTGTTGGCCCTGGTTCAACATCAGCGCCGGTCCGTGCAGCGGTTGTAACTGAACCGAACCACTGAACACGGAAACAGTGCAATCACGCTCGTTGAGTCGCACGCAGACTTCACTGCGACTGACGCTGATCCGTCCGTAATGAGCGTCGATCATCAGCGCTGAGCTGCCGGGAACGTTGAGCGCCATTTCGCCACGCACCAGGGTCAACTGACGGGCAGCAAGGTCTACGTTTACCGCACTGTTGGTGTTCAGTTGCACTGAACTGCCATCCGCCAATGGCAAACGTTTATGTTCCCCGGTACTGGTGTGCAAATCGGCACGCCAGACATCCAGCGGCAATTGCCGACTGATCAGCCACGCCGCTGGCACAAGCGCCGCCAGGCCCAGCGCGCGCTTCAGCGCTGCCCGGCGTTCCGGATCAGGACGATCCAGCGTGGCCATGGCTAATGCCGACGGCAGATCGTTGAACCGTTGGCGCAATAGCTGAATCTTCTGCCAGGCGTTTTCATGGCGGCTATCGCTGCTGCGCCAGTTTTGCAGGCGCGCGTGATCGTCATCCGTCGCTTCGCCCGATTCGAGCAACGCCAGCCATTGTGCGGCGGCGCGTGCCACCTCGCGCGCTTGTGTTTCGGGCGCAACGCGCATCATAGATCCAACATCAAACAATGCTCGTAAGCCTGCGCCATATAACGTTTTATTGTTCGTTCAGACACCTGCAAACGCGCGGCGATCTCGCGGTAACCGAGGCCCTCGAGCTGACTCCACAAAAATGCCAGGCGCACTGGCCTGGGCAAGCCATCAAGCAGTTCATCCAGCGTTTGCAGGGTTTCCAGCAACAACCAGCGCTGCTCCGGTGACGGCACGCTCTCCTCGGGCAATTGCGCCAAGGCTTCCAGATAGGCTTTTTCGAGGCTGCGGCGGGTGTAGAAATTGCTCAGCAAGCGTTTGCCCACGGTCAGCAGATACGCGCGTGGTTCCTGAATATCTCTAAGTGGCTGAGCGCTGCCAAGCACGCGCAAGAAGGTGTCCTGACTCAGATCTGCCGCATCCCAGGCGTTACCCATGCGTCGACGCAGCCAGGTTTCCAGCCAGCCGCGATGATCGCGGTACAAGTCGTGCAGGTTCTGCTCCGAGGCCGGCGCTGCTTCAATCATCCAGGAGACCCTGCGCGAAGTTAGATTCAAATGAGACTGATTCTATTTAACTTCGCGTGGGACACAAAGGGATTTTCGTCGTTACGCCGTTCGCGAGCGCTTGAGGGTCTCGCTCGGCAGTTCTTTGAACAGTGCCTGGTAACTGCTGGAAAACCGCCCCAGATGCCAGAACGACCAGTGCATGGCCACCTCCGCGACTGTGGTGTCCGCCGGTCTGCGTTTAAGCAATTCGCGGTGAGCGCTGTTTAATCGGCGCAAGCGCAACCAGTGGCTTGGCGTCATCCCGGTATAGGCCTTGAAGGCCTGTTGCAATTGCCGCAGTGGCACGCCGGCGACGTGCGAAAGCTCCAGCAAATTCAACGTCTCTTCCGGCGAGTCGGCAGCCCACTCGCCTACTCGTTTCATGATCATTCGTTCTTCGTTGCGGCGCTGCAAACCGCCACGATCCAGATCAACACGCGCGTTATCGAGGATGAACAAACAATCTTCAAGTAATTGCTGGGTTAGCGATTCTTTACTCGGTAAATCAACAGCTTGCGTCAACTTCGTGAGAGTTGAGCTTAACCAGCGACTGAACAGCGCGTTTTGCCCGCCATTGAGCGGCGCCATAAACAAGCCTTCCAGTTTCGCCACATCCAGACCGTGCTGGCGGACAAAATCCGGACCGAACACCACGGCGATTTCCTGATAGTTCTCCGGGGTGATCCAGATGTTGCGGCTGTCTTCATTGAGCAGATACAGCGCGTTGTCGCTGCGATCAAAACAGAACGCCAGAGCACCCGATGGCGCGCTGAAATTCTGCTCGACCCGGGTGTTCATCTGCTCTTCGTAAACCTCGACACCCTGCAAATCCAGATAGCGGATCTGCCCGGCGAAATGCCCCGGCGACATCTGCTGGTAATGCTGGACCCAACCCGGCGTGGCGCGGATTTGCTCGGAGACATCAGCGGTGTTGAAAGCCTGAACCTGTAGCGGATTACACGTTGTCATGGGGTGACCTTGCGCACTCTTTTGGTGCGCTTTGGTGCTGCTTAAAGTGGATAGATGGAACTGCAAGGCTCGCCCAAGATAGTCGTCAACGCGCCACAGGGGAAGGGGCGGAAGATGAAACCCGCCCTCCCCGGCGTCTACAAAACCAATAACGAGGTCTTTATGAATGCCCCTTTCGATCAGCTGTTCACGTGGCTGAAAGATCACAAGATTACCGAAGTTGAATGTGTGGTCAGCGACCTGACCGGCATCGCCCGCGGCAAGATCGCACCGAC